>DASVBF010000033.1:0-2142 GCA_036375975.1 Nocardioidaceae bacterium
ACCAGCAGCGCATCCACGACTGCCAGCCCTGCCAACGCACCCGTCGCGGCCGCGCGACGCCTCATCTGGGCCCCCCTCGGTCCGACGCCCGGGCAACTGTACGACGTGGCGGGCGGCCCACCCGAATCGACACTCGCCCGGTGACCGACGACGCCGGCGAAGGCGGCTCGATCCACCCGATCGGGCTACGTTCGTCACGTGACGGATCAAGCGGCCAAGGCCGACCACTTCCTTTCCCTGCACCAGGGGCCGACTCCGCTGCTGCTGCCGAACCCGTGGGACATCGGCTCGGCGAGGCTCCTCGCGTCGCTGGGGTTCTCGGCGCTGGCGACCACGAGCAGCGGGCACGCCGCGACCCTCGGTCGCCTGGATGGGACGGTCAGCCTCGACGAGGCCCTGGCCCACGCGGCGCAGATCGTCGGCGCCACCGACCTGCCGGTGTCCGCGGACCTCGAGAACTGCTTCGCGGACGACCCGGCCGGGGTGGCCGAGACGGTGCGGCTCGCCGCCGGCGCGGGGGTGGCCGGCTGCTCGGTCGAGGACTTCAGTGGCGACCCGGACACGCCCATCTACGACGTCGCCCTGGCCGCCGCGAGAGTCCAGGCCGCGGCAGAGGCGGCACATGCCGGCCCAGCGCGTCTGGTGCTGACCGCCCGCGCGGAGAACTACCTCCACGGGCGCCCCGACCTTGGGGACACCATCGCCCGGCTGCAGGCCTACCAGGAGGCGGGCGCCGACGTCCTCTATGCCCCCGGCCTCACCGACCTCGACGAGATCAGCGAGGTCGTCGCCTCGGTCGACCGTCCCGTGAACGTGCTCGCCTTCCCCGGCTGTCCACCCGTGGCCGCCTTGGCGCTCGTCGGCGTGCGGCGGGTCTCGGTGGGTGGCGCCTTCGCCTTCACCGCTCTCGGGGCTGTGGTCGAGGCCGCTCGAGAGCTGCTCGACGCCGGCACGTACGGCTACTCCGCCAGGGCGAGGGCGGGTCAGGCTGCGGCTCGGTCGGCGTTCAGCGCCTAGCAGGGCGCGGGCAGGCGGTCTCGACGGCCAAGATCGGGTCACGCCGCCACCGCCAACCCCGGAGCCGAGATCGTGAACGTGCCGTCCGGGTTGCGCACCACGACCCAGCCCCCCTCGTGGACAGCGCGGTGGTGGAACTCGCACAACAAGACCAAGTTCTCCAGATCCGTAAATCCGCCGTCGGCCCAATGTCGGAGGTGGTGCGCGATGCACCAGTCCGGTGGTCGATCGCAGCCTTCGGCCCGACATCCGCCGTCCCGGACCACGAGTGCCCTGAACTGGGCAGGCGATGGGTCGCGGACCTTGCGGCCGAGGTCGAGGACCTGGCTCCTGCCCTTGGTGATGACCCTGGAGATGTTGGCGTCGCACGCGATCCGCCGGGCCGCCTCACCACTGACCGGACCCGTCCAGTTCAACAGGGCCGGCTGCGCTCCGGCGCGCTTCTCGAGCGTCTCCAGGTCGACCACGACCAGCATGCTCGGCCGCTCGCCGCGAGCCTTGGGGAGCTTCTCCGCCGCCGTCGCGTAGCTCAGCATCTGCGCGAACGCGTCGGCCTGTCGCTGGCCGCGCGTCAACGGCTCGGCCTGGCCCGGCGCCTGCATCAGGATGGACAGGAAGGTCAGGAACAGCGACCCGGTCTCCGGGTCGAGCATCGCGGACACCGAGACCATGCCGTCGATCGTGCGGGCGGCGTGGAGATAGCGCCCGCTGTAGGCGTCGTGCTCCTCGCGCACGACGGCCTCGGGCTGGAGCTGGTGGCGCAGCTCCTTGAGCCGATCGGCGAGCCTGTTCGGGTCGCACAGCTTCGCTGCGTTGGCGAGCGAGTGCTCGACCTCGGCCACCATCTCGTCCGGCAGCTTGCGCACAGCCTGCGCGATCACCCGCACGTGGGCGGGGGAGATGTCGCCCTCGGCGAGCGCGGACCGGGTGGCAGGCAGGTCGTCGGCCAGCTGGCGGGCCGTCACGACCTTCTCCCGGGCGGCGCCCGGGCTCATCCGGCAGCGCGAACGCAGCCAGGCCGCAGTCGAGGTCGCACCGTCGACCCCGCAGCCGCCGCGCCGGTCGAACGTCTCCAGCCGCCGAGCCACCTGCGCCTCCAGCGCGTTGGCCAGCCGGTGCAGCTCG
>DASVBF010000059.1:0-5228 GCA_036375975.1 Nocardioidaceae bacterium
CGCATCAACAAGCGCACGAGCCACATCACGCTCGTCGTCCAGCCCGTCGCCGACAGCGACGAGACCACCAAGGCACGGAAGGCGGGTCGCAAGTAATGGGTCAGAAGATCAACCCGAACGGTTTCCGCCTCGGCATCTCCACCGACCACCGGAGCCGTTGGTACGCCGACAAGCTGTACAAGTCCTACGTCGGTGAGGACGTCGCGATCCGCAAGCTGCTCTCGAAGGGCATGGAGCGCGCCGGCATCAGCCGTGTCGAGATCGAGCGCACCCGTGACCGCGTCCGTGTGGACATCCACACCGCGCGTCCGGGCATCGTGATCGGCCGCCGCGGCGCCGAGGCCGACCGCATCCGTGGCGAGCTGGAGAAGCTCACCGGCAAGCAGGTGCAGCTGAACATCCTCGAGGTCAAGAACCCGGAGATCGACGCACAGCTCGTCGCGCAGGGCGTGGCCGAGCAGCTGTCGGGTCGCGTGGCGTTCCGCCGTGCGATGCGGAAGGCGATCCAGACCTCGATGCGCAGCGGCGCCAAGGGTGTGCGGATCCAGTGCTCGGGCCGTCTCGGTGGCGCCGAGATGTCGCGGTCGGAGTTCTACCGCGAGGGCCGTGTTCCGCTGCACACGCTGCGCGCCGACATCGACTACGGCTTCTACGAGGCCCGCACGACCTTCGGCCGCATCGGCGTGAAGGTCTGGATCTACAAGGGCGAGGTCGCCGGCACCCGCGCCGAGCGGGAGGCCCAGGCCGCCGCCCGCGCCGCGGCTCCGGGTCGTGGCCGTGGGGCCCGTGGCGGCGACCGTCCCAGCCGCGGCAGCCGAGGCGACCGTCCCTCGCGCGCCGACCGTGGCAGCCAGGCGGCGCCCCAGGCCGAGGCGCCCGCCGAGGCCACCGCTGCTCCCGAGGCCGAGGCCTCGAAGTCCGGACAGGAGGGCTGACCGACATGTTGATGCCCCGCAGGGTCAAGCACCGCAAGCAGCACCACCCGAAGCGGACCGGTGCGGCCAAGGGTGGCACCCAGGTCACGTTCGGTGACTACGGCATCCAGGCTCTCGAGCCGTCTTACGTGACGAACCGTCAGATCGAGTCCGCTCGTATCGCGATGACCCGTCACATCAAGCGTGGCGGAAAGGTCTGGATCAACATCTACCCCGACCGCCCGCTCACCAAGAAGCCGGCCGAGACCCGGATGGGTTCCGGCAAGGGCTCGCCGGAGTGGTGGGTCGCCAACGTCAAGCCCGGACGCGTGATGTTCGAGCTGTCCGGTGTCCCGGAGGACGTGGCTCGCGAGGCGATGCGCCGCGCGATCCACAAGCTCCCGATGAAGTGCAAGTTCGTCACCCGTGAAAGTGGTGAATTCTGATGGCTACCACTGCACACGAGCTTGACTCGCTGACCAACGTGGACCTCGAGGAGAAGCTCCGCGAGGCCAAGGAGGAGCTGTTCAACCTCCGGGTCCAGGCCGCGACCGGGCAGCTGGAGAGCCACGGTCGGCTCCGGTCGGTCAAGCGTGACATCGCCCGCATCTACACCGTGGTGCGTGAGCGTGAGCTCGGGATCCGCCAGGACCCGGGTAGTGAGGACGGTGCTGCATGAGCGAGGAAGTCAAGGACATGAGCGCGCAGACGAGCGATCGTTCGACCCGGAAGGTCCGAGAGGGCCTGGTGGTCAGCGACAAGATGGAGAAGACCGTGGTCGTCTCCGTCGAGGACCGCGTGAAGCACGCGCTGTACGGCAAGGTCATGCGGCGCACCAGCAAGCTCAAGGCCCACGACGAGCAGAACCAGTGCGGTGTCGGCGACCGGGTCCTGATCATGGAGACCCGCCCGCTGTCGGCCACCAAGCGCTGGCGCGTCGTCCGGATCCTCGAGAAGGCCAAGTAACCGAGGAACCGTCGAGCGAAGCTCGCTTGGCTCGTCGGAACAGATAGGCAGCCCGGCGCAGCCGGACAATCCCAGTAGGTTCCCCCAGGCTCACAAGCAGGTGAGAACCGGGGCGACAAGGAGAAAGAGATGATCCAGCAGGAGTCGCGACTCAAGGTCGCCGACAACACCGGTGCGAAGGAGATCCTTTGCATCCGTGTTCTCGGTGGCTCGGGTCGGCGCTACGCCGGCATCGGCGACGTGGTCGTCGCCACCGTCAAGGATGCGATCCCCGGTGGCAACGTGAAGAAGGGTGACGTCGTCAAGGCCGTCGTCGTCCGCACCGTGAAGGAGCGCCGCCGTCCCGACGGTTCCTACATCCGGTTCGACGAGAACGCAGCCGTGATCCTCAGGCCCGACGGCGAGCCGCGCGGCACCCGCATCTTCGGCCCCGTGGGTCGTGAGCTGCGTGACAAGAAGTTCATGAAGATCATCTCGCTGGCTCCGGAGGTGCTCTGAGATGGCGAACAAGAAGACCCTGAACATCAAGAAGGGCGACGTCGTCCGCGTCATCGCCGGCAAGGACAAGGGTGCCGAGGGCAAGGTCATCGCCGTCCAGGCCGACACGTCCCGCGTCATCGTGGAGGGTGTCAACCGCGTCAAGCGGCACACCAAGGTGGTCAACCAGGGCGGCCGCGCCGGCAACACCGGCGGCATCGTGACCCAGGAGGCCCCGATCCACGTGTCCAACGTGATGCTCCTGGTCGACGCGCCCAAGGGCGGCGACCAGAAGGGCAAGGTGACCACCCGTGTCGGCTTCCGTCGCGACGAGGTGACCAAGCGTCGCTCCGACGGCTCGACGTACACCGCTCACCGCAGTGTCCGGGTCGCGCGCAAGTCCGGTGAGGAGATCTGATGACCGCCGAAACCATCGAGACGAGGGAGATGCCGCGTCTCAAGAAGCGTTACCGGGAGGAGATCCTCCCGGCGCTGCGTGAGCAGTTCCAGTACGCCAACGTGATGCAGGTGCCCGGTCTGACCAAGATGGTGGTCAACATGGGTGTCGGCGAGGCGGCCCGGGACTCGAAGCTGATCGAGGGCGCCATCCGCGACCTGACCGTCATCACCGGTCAGAAGCCCCAGGTGACCCGGGCTCGCAAGTCGATCGCGCAGTTCAAGCTGCGCGAGGGCATGCCGATCGGCGCGCACGTCACGCTGCGCGGCGACCGGATGTGGGAGTTCCTCGACCGGCTGCTCACCCTGGCCCTTCCGCGAATCCGTGACTTCCGCGGCCTCTCGGACCGTCAGTTCGACGGACGCGGCAACTACACCTTCGGTCTGACCGAGCAGGTCATGTTCCACGAGATCGACCAGGACAAGGTCGACCGTTCGCGGGGCATGGACATCACGGTCGTGACCACGGCAACGAATGACGACGAGGGTCGCGCGCTGCTCAAGCAGCTCGGGTTCCCTTTCAAGGAGCAGTGAGACGATGGCGAAGACAGCACTGATCGTCAAGGCGTCACGCAAGCCGAAGTTCAAGGTGCGGGGCTACACCCGGTGCCAGCGCTGCGGCCGACCCAAGGCCGTGTACCGCAAGTTCGGTCTGTGCCGCGTGTGCCTGCGCGAGATGGCTCACCGGGGAGAGCTCCCCGGCGTCACCAAGAGCTCCTGGTAGAGCACGCATCAAGATTCTTTCTACTGATCAAGCAACCAGATCGCTGAAGGTCGGCCCGAGTAGAGACTCGGTCCGAAACCACGGTGGGAAAGGGCCCTTTCGGCCATGACGATGACTGACCCGATCGCAGACATGCTGACCCGTCTGCGCAACGCCAACCAGGCGTACCACGACGCCGTGACGATGCCTTACAGCAAGCTCAAGGCCGGCGTCGCCGAGATCCTCCAGCAGGAGGGCTACATCACCTCCTGGAAGGTCGAGGAGACCCCCGAGGACCAGGTGGGGAAGAACCTCACCGTGACCCTCAAGTACGGCCAGAACCGTGAGCGCTCGATCGCCGGCCTCCGGCGCATCAGCAAGCCGGGTCTGCGTGTGTACGCCAAGGCCACCGGGCTTCCGAAGGTGCTCGGCGGTCTCGGCATCGCGATCATCTCCACGAGCCAGGGTCTGCTGACCGACCGCCAGGCCAACCAGAAGGGCGTAGGTGGGGAAGTCCTCGCCTACGTCTGGTAACGACGAGACCAGAAGGAGCACGAAGCATGTCGCGTATTGGCAAGCTCCCCATCGCGGTCCCGTCCGGGGTTGACGTGGCCGTCGAGGACCGCACGGTGACCGTGAAGGGCCCCAAGGGCACCCTCTCCCACACCGTGGCCCCCCCGATCACCGTCGCTCGCGGCGAGGACGGCGCTATCGAGGTGTCGCGCCCCAACGACGAGCGCGTCAGCAAGTCCCTGCACGGGCTGACCCGCACGCTGATCTTCAACATGGTGACGGGCGTGACGCAGGGCTACGAGAAGAAGCTCGAGATCGTGGGCGTGGGCTACCGGGTGCTCTCCAAGGGCCCGACCCAGCTGGAGTTCCAGCTCGGCTACTCCCACCCGATCACGTTCAACGCGCCCGAAGGGATCACCTTCACCGTCGACGGACCGACCAGGTTCGCCGTCCAGGGCATCGACAAGCAGCTCGTCGGCGAGATCGCCGCGAACATCCGCAAGCTGCGCAAGCCCGAGCCGTACAAGGGCAAGGGCGTTCGCTACGCGGGTGAGCAGATCCGTCGCAAGGTCGGAAAGGCTGGTAAGTGACGATGGCTATCGCACTCAGGGCTGGCAAGAACACCGCCGCTCGCACCGCGTCACGCCTGCGCCGTCAGGTCCGTGGCCGCAAGAAGGTCGCCGGTACGGCGGAGCGCCCACGCCTCGTCGTTACCCGATCGTCCAAGCACATCACCGTGCAGGTCGTGGACGACACGGTCGGCAGGACCCTCGCCTCGGCCAGCACCATGGAGGCCGACCTTCGGGCGCTCGAGGGCGACAAGACGGCCAAGGCCAAGCGGGTCGGCGAGCTCGTGGCCGAGCGCGCCAAGAGCCAGGGAGTGGCGTCGGTCGTCTTCGACCGTGCCGGCAACAAGTACCACGGGCGGGTCGCCGCCCTTGCCGATGGCGCCCGCGAGGGCGGCCTCGCGTTCTGATCGCGAACAGACAAGAAGGAAGAGGTAGTTCGAAATGAGCGGACCCCAGCGCCGTAGCGGCGGCGGCGACCGTCGCGGTGGTCGCGACGACCGTCGTGGCCAGGCTGCGGACAAGACCGCCTACATCGAGCGTGTCGTCGCGATCAACCGTGTCGCCAAGGTCGTGAAGGGTGGTCGTCGCTTCAGCTTCACCGCCCTCGTGATCGTCGGTGACGGCGACGGC
>DASVBF010000008.1:0-5010 GCA_036375975.1 Nocardioidaceae bacterium
GCACGAGCAGGTCCAGGACGCGGATCACCCCCTCGGAAGACAGCCGCGCCAGCTCGGCCGCCATTTCACCGGTGAACGTGCTCCGGCCGGCCGGGAACTCGACCACCAGGTAGTCCACCGGGCCCAGCTCGTCGATCGCCATGTCTGTCATCGCGCGTCCTTCCGCGTCGGCGCCTCACCGCAATCTCGTCCCAGCGTCGTCGCAACACCGCGAGACAGGAATCCTCCCCGAGGGGTGACATTCCGCGGCCCGGTCGCGGAGGTCGCCGCCCTCGACGGGGAGCAGTCGGAACGGGTCGCCCGGCTGCTCGAGGCCACCGTGAGTGTCCGCGACCCGGCACCGGTAGGCACCCGGCTGTCCGTACCGCTGTTCTTCACCAACGCCGACGTACTGCGAGAACAGATCGCGGCTGCCGTGGACCGACGGCCAGCGAGGCCCTGCATGACTCGCTCTCGCTCGTCTGCGACGCCGGCAAGGTCCTCGCGCTGACCCGCGTCACGGGGGCGAGTAAGGCACCTGCTCGCCCGCTACCGCCTCCTGACCGAGCAGTGAACGTGCCTTCCCGGCAAGTCTCGCCGTGAACGGCCGTGCTGGACGGGGAGGCAGCGGCGAGCACAAACGCCCGCGGATCCGGCCATCGAATGTTCGATGGCCGGATCCGTCTCCCCACCCGGGGCCGGCCGATGCGGCCCCGGGCGGGTTGAACTCACTTCTTGATCTCGACTGGGACGGTGTCGGTGTTGAGGACGCCGCTGCCGTCCGGGGCTGTGACCCGGATCCCGACCAAGTGGGTGCCCGGGGTCGTGTTCTTGGCCGTCTTGAGGGTGAACAGGAACCGGTTGCGGACGGTGTCGTAGCTGGCGCAGCCGCTCACGACGCCGTCGAAGGTCACCTGGACCCGGCAGGTCGGTGAGAGCAGTGCCGCCGCGTCAGCGTCCGGGATGGGTGTCCCGTTGGCATCCGTCAGCTGGAACTTCACCGGGATCGTCGAGCCGCGCTTGTAGCTCGACTGGGGTATCGGTTCGGTGAAGCCACCGAACCGGTAGGCGACCGTGTAGGAGCAGCCGACGGTCGTCGTGTTGCCGGCCCGGTCGGCGCCGGTCACGTTGATCGTCTTGACGCCCGGCGTGGCCAGGTCCGCCGCGGTGACGTCGCTGCCGACCGGAGATGCGACAGGCTGGGACAACGGGTCGGACACCGTTGCCGTCACGTCCGCGGTCGCGTCACCGCCGAGGACGTACGACGCCGGCTGGCAGGTCAGCGTCGGGGCCGTCTTGTCGACGTTGACGACGACCGGTCCGGCCGAGCCGACGTTGCCGGCGCGGTCCGCGCAGGTCGCCGACAGGGCGATGCTGGCCGCCTCCCCCGACGACGTCGACGACGTCGTGCAGGCGGCAGGGTTTATCCCCGACCCGCCTGCCTCGTCCACCCAGTTCCACGACACGGTCACGTCGGTGTTGTTCCAGCCGTAGCCGTTGGCCGCGGGAGCAGCGCTCGGTGCTGCCACGGGTGCGGTGGTGTCCGTCGGGACGTCGAACTCGTAGGCACCGATGTCGTACCCGCCCAGCTGCGGGCGCGCAACGCCGCGCTGGTCGTCGGGCTTCGTCCCCGTCGTGCTGCCCGCGTCGATCGCCGGGCTGTTGACGTCCAGCGCCATCGTGGGGGTCTTGCCTGGCGGGTTGACCTGGAGCGGGCCGAGCAGCGGGTCGGCGTCGACGACCGACCCGACGCACGGGGTCTGGTCGTCCTCGGGGTGCGACCTGATGAGGTTGCCGGTGCTCGTCTGGCCGACGCTGCTGCGGATGTAGCACTCGTCGTGTCCGTCGTTGCCGGCGATGATGGTGTTGCGCAGCGTCAGCGTCGCCTGCTCGCCCGTCGTCGGCTCGTAGACCGTGACCCCGCCGCCCTTCTCGGCGGTGTGGTTGCCGGAGATCGTCGACTGCTGCACGACGAGGTTCCCCGCGACGGTGAAGATCGCACCGCCGGCCTCCCGGCCGTCGTGCGCCCCGTTGCCGGGCACTGTGTGACCGCGAGCCACGGAGTTGCCGTAGAAGGTGCTGTTGCTCACCGTGATGCTCGCGTTGTAGCCGAAGATGGCGCCGCCCAGGCCGGCACCGCCACCACCGGTCGTGATGCTGCCGTCGCCGGCGAACGTGCCACCGGCTCCGGGTCCGCCGGTCACCCAGCCGCCCGCTCCGGCGCCGCCGCCACCGCCGAACCCGCCGTCGCCACCACCGGGCGCGTCGGGCAGCAGGGACACGTCGTCTCCGCCTCCGCCTCCGCCGCCGCCGAACCCGCCGTCGCCTCCCGAGGAATCCGAGTACCCGCCGCCACCGCCGCCGCCGCCGAGGTTGCCGTCGCCGCCGTCACCGGAGCCGAAGAAGCCCACCACGGGCCGGTAGGACTCGCCGCCGCCACCGCCGCCGCCGGGGCAGTACGAGTCGTCGCCGCCGTCGCCGCCGAAGCCGATGTCGGTGTGGCCACCGGCGGCGCCGCACGCGTAGCCGCCGGCCAGCTCACCGGTCCCGATGGTCTCGTCCGCGTCGCCGCTCACGCCGTCGCTGATGGTGCCGCCGCCTCCGCCGCCGGCGCCGCCGGCGAAGTCGTCCACGTCACCCGAGCCGCCGTTCCCGCGGGACCCGCCTCCGCCACCCCCGCCGGCGAACGGTGCGACGAACGGGGCACCGCCGTCGCCGCTCATGCCGCCGCCGCCGCCGGACACGATGCTGCTGGTGTTCTTGGATCCGTTGCCTCCGGTCGCGGAGTTGTTGCTGAAGGTGCTCCACTGCACCCGCACCGTGCCGTCGACGACAGCGAGCGCGCCACCGGCCCCGAGTCCTCCGGCTCCGCCGCTCTTGCCGTCACCGCCCTTCATGGCGAAGTTCTTGACGTGCACCTCCCGGAGGTCGAGGTCACCGGTGGCGTCCACGGCGAAGGCACGCATCCTGGGCGCACCGATGCCTCGCACGATGACGGCGCCACGGCCCTCGATCGTGATCGGCGAGGTGATGAAGGGCGTGGCCGTCGGCCCCAGCCAGTTGGCTGCGTCGTCGACGATGCTGGACATCACATAGGTGCCGGGAAGCAGCTCGATGACGTCAGCGCCGTGCCCGGACGGGCAGGCCGAGTCGACGACGGCCCCGCTGCCGTCCGGGTTGGGGAACGAGAACGAGTCGTGGTTGGCGGACAGGATCGCCTCCTGCAGCGAGCAGAAGCCGTCGTTGTTGATGCCGGCCACCGTCGTGTTGACGGTCATCGTGGAGGCGTGGGCCGGTGCCGCGCCGACCAGCGGGACGCCTAGTGTCGCGAGGGCGATGGACGCGCCCGCGGCGACTGTTCGTCGCCTCTGCTTTCCTCCCCTGGATCGGCTCGCTGCGTCGGCGTGTGTCCTCGTGCGCATGGCAACCCTCCCGGCTCGTGTCCCCCCCGAGCGGCGCCGCTTGCGTCAGGTGCGCACATGCTGCTCCCCCCGCCCCCCGCGGCGGGGGCCGAATGGTGAAGATCACGAATGAGCCGAACGGGCCGGTTTCGGGTACCTCGGGGGGGTGTAGGCCGCCGGATGTCGGAGCGGCACCGACACGACGACCGACCGGATGATGAAACCCCGCACCTAAGGTCACAGCCAGCACTTCCGCTGCCGGGATCCGCCCGCGCTTCCCGATGCTCCGCTTCCCACCCCACCGCCGGAACCTTATGACTGGCGTCTGACAGAGCGATGCCCCCACCTCCCCGGTTCCCGGGCATCGGCGCCAGTCGCCGCCGCCTCGGAACTGGCATTGTGTGCGGGTGGCGGCCAAGGGGGCAGACGCGTCGGATGTCTTCGACCTGCGCACCTGGAGGCGGTTCGTCCGCGCGGACGAGTTCGACCAGGCGAGCGCCTACGTCGAGACAGTGCTGCGCGACCACGGCGTCGGCGCCGTACGGAGCCTTCGCTCGGCCTACGCGGACCTCAGCGTTGATGCGGGCTGGATGCTGCTCATGGACATCCCGTCCGGGCTCGAAGGCGATGTCGGCGCGGCGATCGAAGACTTCCTGTGGGACATCTACCGCGATCCGTCCTGCCCTTATTGCCACCGAGGGAAGGCCCTCCGGATGCTGGCGGCGCGGCGGGTTGCGGGGGTCGAGCCGCTACTCGTCCTCGAGCTGACCGCACGCTCGGAGGAGCGTCGCAGCCTGGCGCTGCTCCTGCTAGCCGAACAGGGAACGCCTGACTGCGTCGGCGCCGTGCTGGAGCGAGTGCGGACCCTGCTTACGCGCCCGGCGCGCGTGGGCATGACGCACAAACGGCTCCAGACAGAGGTGCTGTTCGGGGTGGTCACGGTGTTCAGATGCGGCGACGCAGGGCAGCTGGTAGCCCTCGCCCGGCTGCTGCGTCGAGGAGTCTCGAACCTGGCGTCGGAGGAGCGCGCGTCGTTGCGGGAGTTCTGGCCCGGCTGCCTTGATCAACCCGAGGATGCGCCGGTGCCCGAACCGAACGTGTCCCGCGTCCTGGAATGGACTCGGGGGCAGGTCCGTGGCGACTGGCCGGACTCTGAGCTGCCGCCATTCAAGCCGGACTCCGAGCTGCCGCCATTCAAGAGGTAGGCACCTACGCGCTGGGCTTCGGTCCTCCGGTGAGGTCGCGGGCTCCCCACCGTGCCAGTCGTCGCCGCACCTCCGGCGGCACGCCGCGACCCAGCCAGACCGCGGACACCGCCCGGGCGAAGCGCGGGTCCTGCCGGGCATGCCGCTCCACCTCGGCCAGCACAACCTGCCCATGCCGGTAGTGCGAGATCAGATCCTCGACCGGGCCTGCACCGAGGTGGGCCAGCGCATCTTCCGAGGGCGCGGCGTCCACCAGGGCCTGCAGGAGATCCACTGCGCCGGTCGCGCCCCCCTCCAGCAGCTCGACGACGTAGTCGTGAGCGGGCGTCTCGGACATGGCCAGCCCGTCGCTGGTGGGCTCCTCCGACCACCACGCGTGTGCCACCTCGGCGTCGGTCTGCCACATCCACTCACCGGGGTAGAGC
>DASVBF010000070.1:0-18447 GCA_036375975.1 Nocardioidaceae bacterium
GACTACATGGACAACCCGGTGAGCCAGATCAAGTGGGGTCTGGAGTACATCCGGGACAGCTACGGAACGGCCTGCGCTGCGTGGGAGTTCAAGCAGGCTCACCGCTGGTACTGATCCGGTAGCCCGTCGTACCGTCGGGGATCTACCCGACGAGAGCCCCGAAGCCGTGGAGGCCGTCATGGCCACCGTGAGTGTCCGCTACATCGTGGACGACGTCGATGCCGCGATCGACTTCTACTGTCGCCAGCTCGGCTTCCAAGTCGAGATGCACCCGGTCGAGCTGTTCGAGGCGACGTTGCCCGAAGCCGCTCCGTGAGGCGAGCGCGGCCTACGGGTGGGTCATGCGTGCGACGTCGAGGGCCTCGTCGAGCTGCTCCTCGGTGAGGTCGCCACGCTCGACGTACCCCAGCTCGAGCACGACCTCCTTGATCGTCTTCTCCTCGGCGAGGGCCGTCTTGGCGACCTTGGCGGCGTTCTCGTAGCCGATGTAGCGGTTCAGCGGCGTCACGACTGACGGGGAGGACTCGGCGTAGGTCCGCATCCGGTCGACGTTGGCGGTGATCCCCTCGACACAGCGGTCCGCGAGCAGCCGGCTGCTGGTGCTGAGCAGCCGCACCGACTCGAGCAGGTTGCGGGCCATGACGGGCATCATCACGTTGAGCTCGAAGCTGCCGGAGGCTCCGGCCGTGGTGACGGTCACGTCGTTGCCGATCACCTGCGCGCAGGCCATGAGCGTCGCCTCCGGCAGGACTGGGTTCACCTTGCCCGGCATGATGCTGGACCCCGGCTGGAGGTCCGGGAGGTTGATCTCCGCCAGGCCGGTGCGGGGGCCCGAGGACATCCAGCGAAGGTCGTTGCAGATCTTCGTCAGGCTGACGGCGACGGTGCGGACGGAGCCCGAGAGCTCGACGAGGGCATCGCGGGCGCCCTGGGCCTCGAAGTGGTTGCGCGCCTCGGAGAAGAGCAGCCCGGTCCGGCGGGACAGCTCCTCGATGACCTGCGAGGCGAAGCCTTCCGGGGTGTTGATGCCGGTGCCCACCGCCGTACCTCCGAGCGGCAGCTCCGCGACGCGGGGCAGCGCCGCCTCGAGCCGCTCGATCCCGAGACGGATCGCGGCGGCGTAGCCGGAGAACTCCTGCCCCAGCATGACCGGGGTGGCGTCCATCAGGTGGGTGCGACCGGCCTTCACGACGTCGGCGAACTCGCGCGCCTTGTGCTCCAGGACCCTGGCGAGGTGGTCGAGCGCCGGGACCAGGTCGCGGGTGGTCGAGGTCACCGCCGCCACGTGGATCGACGTCGGGAAGGTGTCATTGCTCGACTGGCTGGCGTTGACGTGGTCGTTGGGGTGCACGTCCCGGCCCAGGCCCCTGGTGGCCAGCGTGGCGAGAACCTCGTTCATGTTCATGTTCGACGAGGTGCCCGAGCCGGTCTGGAAGACGTCGACAGGGAAGTGGTCGAGGTGCTTGCCGGCGACGATCTCGTCGGCGGCCGCGATGATGGCCGCGGCCATGTCCTTGTCGACCACACCGAGGTCGGCGTTCACCTTCGCCGCGGCCGCCTTGACGTGGGCGATCGCCTGGACGTGGGCGTCCTCCAGCGTGCTGCCGCTGATCGGGAAGTTCTCCACCGCCCGTTGCGTCTGGGCCCGCCACAACGCCTCCGCGGGGACCTGGACCTCGCCCATGCTGTCGTGCTCGGTGCGGAAGTCAGCCATGTCGCGACCCTACCCGCGCGCCGGGCCGCTATGCCCTGTTCCGGGCGAGGTAGGTCCAGTACTGCTCCTCACGGCTCTGCAGCGCGACGTCGTACGGCACCGCCACGGCGTTGCCGAAGACCTCCCGCATCTCGCTCTGGAGGGTCGGTGACTCCGCCGCTGACCAGATCACGAGGGCGCCGCCGGGACGCAGACACCGTCGGGTCTGGTCGAGGAACTCCTTCTGGTAGATCTCCGCGTTGTCGTCGTAGACCAGGAAGCCGGGACCGTTGTCCACGTCGAGCAGGACCAGGTCGTACGACGACGGGGTCGCCTCGGCCATGGCAAGGCGTAGGTCGGCCGCGATGACGGTGAGCCGCTCGTCGGCGAGGTACGACGGTCCGTGCGGCACGGTCCCGTCACGCATCCACCTGACCAGGGCTTCCTCGATCTCGACGACGACGAGCCGCTCGACGCGCTGGTCGGCGAGCACCTCGCGCATCGTGAAGCCGAGGCCCAGTCCTCCCACCAGCACGTGTCGAGGGTTCTCGACCTGCTTCAGCGCGGTGGTCGCCAGGCCCTTCTCGCTGCTCGTCTCGAAGGTGTCCATGACGAACACGCCGTTGACCCGGAGCTCGAGCGCGACCGGCGCGTTCGGCCCCGCCTCGGGATCCCGGCGCTCTCGCAGCACGATCTCTCCACGCGGGGACTCCGCCCTGGCCACCTCGGTGTAGTGCACGCCCGTCATTACCTCACGCGCTCGCCGTCAAACGGGCCTCTGGACATGCAGTCAAACCACGCCGGGATGGTTGGAACGTGCCAAGTCGGGCGAGTGCATGTCCGGAGGGTCGCTCAGGTAGTGCCTCAGACCTTCTCGGCGGAGCGGACGCGGATGCCCGAAAGCGGGACCGTGGTCTGGCCGGCCGGGTCGGCGAAGAAGTCGTTGCCCTTGTCGTCGACCACGATGAACGCCGGGAAGTCCTCGACCTCGATCTTCCAGACCGCCTCCATGCCGAGCTCGGGGTACTCGAGCACCTCCACCGAGCGGATGCAGTCCTGGGCGAGCCTCGCCGCGGGACCGCCGATCGATCCGAGGTAGAAACCGCCGTGGGACTGGCAGGCCCGGGTGACCTGGGCCGACCGGTTGCCCTTCGCGAGCATCACCAGGGACCCGCCGGCCGCCTGGAACTGGTCGACGTAGGAGTCCATCCGGCCGGCGGTCGTCGGGCCGAACGACCCCGACGCGTAGCCGTCCGGGGTCTTGGCGGGGCCGGCGTAGTAGACGGCGTGGTCGCGCATGTACTGCGGCATCGGCTCGCCTGCGTCGAGGCGCTCCTGGATCTTCGCGTGCGCGATGTCGCGCGCGACGACCAGCGGCCCGGTGAGGGAGAGCCGGGTCTTCACCGGGTACTTCGACAGCTCCGCCCTGATCTCGGCCATCGGGCGGTTCAGGTCGACCTCCACGACGTCGCCGCCCAGCTTCTCATCGGTGGTGTCGGGCAGGTACTTCGCCGGGTCGCGCTCGAGCTGCTCGAGGAAGACGCCCTCGGCCGTGATCTTGCCCAGAGCCTGCCGGTCCGCCGAGCAGGACACCGCGATGGCCACCGGACAGGAGGCGCCGTGGCGGGGCAGGCGCACCACACGGACGTCGTGGCAGAAGTACTTCCCGCCGAACTGCGCCCCGATCCCGAACGACTGGGTCAGCCTGAAGACCTCCTCCTCCAGCTCGAGGTCCCGGAAGCCGTGCGCGGACGGCGACCCCGAGGTCGGGAGGCCGTCGAGGTAGTGCGCGGAGGCGTACTTGGCGGTCTTCAGGGCGAACTCCGCCGACGTGCCGCCGATGACGACCGCGAGATGGTACGGCGGACAGGCCGCCGTGCCGAGCGAACGGATCTTCTCGTCGAGGAACTCCAGCATGCGCTTGGGGTTCAGCACGGCCTTGGTCTCCTGGTAGAGGAACGACTTGTTCGCCGAGCCGCCGCCCTTTGCCATGAAGAGAAACTTGTAGGAAGGGTCGACGCCACCGGGGGTGGAGTACAGCTCGATCTGGGCCGGGAGGTTCGAGCCGGTGTTCTTCTCCTCCCACATCGTCAGCGGCGCTAGCTGGGAGTAGCGCAGGTTCAGCTGCGTGTAGGCGTCGAAGACACCCCGGGAGATCCACTCCGCGTCGTCCGCACCCGTGAGCACGCCTTCGGACTTCTTGCCCATCACGATCGCCGTGCCGGTGTCCTGGCACATCGGCAGCACGCCGCCGGCGGAGATGTTGACGTTCTTGAGCAGGTCCAGCGCCACGAAGCGGTCGTTCCCGCTCGACTCGGGGTCGTCGATGATCCTCCGCAGCTGGGCGAGGTGCGCGGGCCGCAGGTAGTGGGCGATGTCGCGCATCGCCTCCGACGTCAGCAGCCGCAGTGCGTCCGGCTCGACCTGGAGAAAACGCCTGCCGTCGACCTCGAAGGGCCTCACGCCCTCGGTCGTCACGAGCCGGTACGGCGTGTCGTCGGCCCCGGCGGGCAGCAGGTCGGAGTAGCGGAAGTCGGGTTCGCTGGTCACGAACCACCAGGGTAATCCAGCGGATTAGGCTTGCCGCATGCAGGGAGGCCCCCACGAGATAGACCGGCCGGACCCGTCGAGGCTCCGGATCTCCGACCACGACCGGCACCAGGTCGCCGAGGTGCTGCGGCTGGCGGCAGGGGAGGGCCGCATCGACCTCGAGGAGCTCGAGGAGCGGCTCGATGCGACCTACCAGGCGAAGACGTACGGCGAGCTCGTCCCCATCACGGCCGACCTCCCGGTTCGTGCGACGGACGGCCTGCCGGTCATGCCGCCTGCGACGCCGCCCGCGGTGCAGCAGGCCGGATCGTCGGCGTCGATGCTGCCGGCGAGCACCTACACGGCCTCGGTCTCGTTCATGAGCGAGTGCACCCGTCGCGGCGTCTGGCGGGTCCCGGAGCAGCACACCGCGTTCTCGATGATGGGGTCGGTGACGCTGGACCTGCGGCAGGCGCTCTTCGAGGCCCGGGAGGTCACGATCACTGCGGTCGCGATCATGGCGGGCATCGACATCGTGGTGAACGCGCACACCCAGGTGATCGTCGACGGTATCGGGATCATGGGCGACTTCAGCCAGTCCCGCGACAAGGTAGCCGCCGAGATCACGGCGGGATCCCCCGTCGTACGCGTGAACGGCTTCGCCCTGATGGCCGGTGTGACCGTACAGCGCAAACCGATGCCGGGAGAGTCCCGGAGACGCCTCGACCGGCCCCGCTGAGGAGCGGAACCGGTCGAGAGCCTGCCGGAGCGGGGGGCTGCCGCCGTGGCTACATGCCCGCGGTGAGGTTCTCCTGTGTCTCGGGGTCGAAGAGGTGCATCTTCCTCGAGTCGACGAAGATCTCCGCCTCGTCGCCCGCCTTGATCCGGCTGGCGGAGTCGAGCGCGACGATGAGCTGCGGCCGCATCGCCTCCATGTCGAGCTCCTTCTCGAGCTGGACGATCTCGGCCTGCACCTCCGGGGGCGCCTCGAAGGGGATGTAGGCGTAGGCCTCGTTGCCCAGCCACTCCGTGACGTCGACCTTGGCCTGGAACGTCGAGCCGACGTCGAGGCGGTGGCTCTCGACCACCGTGGCGTCGTCGAAGTACTCCGGGCGGATGCCGGCGATCAGCAGCCCCCTGCCCTGCGCCTTCTGCGCCTTCTCCGGCGGGATCTTGACCGTGCCGAACGGCAGCTCGACCTGGTCGCCCTTCACCGTCGCCGGGAGGAAGTTCATCGGGGGCGACCCGATGAACCCGGCGACGAACAGGTTGACCGGGTGCTCGTACAGCTCGCGCGGCGTCGCGAGCTGCTGGAGGATCCCGCGCTTGAGCACCGCCACCCGGTCGCCGAGCGTCATCGCCTCGGTCTGGTCGTGGGTGACGTAGACCGTGGTGATCCCGAGCCGCCGCTGCAGCCGCGAGATCTCGGTGCGCATCTGGCCGCGGAGCTTCGCGTCGAGGTTCGACAGCGGCTCGTCGAAGAGGAACGCCTGCGCGTCCCGGACGATCGCCCGGCCCATCGCGACTCGCTGACGCTGGCCACCGGACAGGTTGCCGGGCTTGCGCTCGAGGTGCTCGTCGAGCTCGAGGGTCTGGCTGGCCTCACGGACCTTGCGGTCGATCTCCTCCTCGCTGAACTGCTTCGACAGCCGCAGCGGGAAGGCGATGTTCTCGTAGACCGTGAGGTGCGGGTACAGCGCGTAGTTCTGGAACACCATGGCGAGGTTCCGGTCGCGCGGCGCCTTGTCGTTGACCCGCTCCCCGCCGATGATCATGTCACCCGAGGTGATGTCCTCGAGGCCGACGATCATCCGCAGCAGCGTGGACTTCCCGCAGCCCGACGGCCCGACCAGGATCATGAACTCCCCGTCCTGGACGTCGATGCTGACGTCGTTCACCGCAGGGAAGCCGTCGCCGTACTGCTTGACGATGTTGCGCATTTCGATGGCAGCCATGTCATCAACCCTTCACTGCGCCGGAGGTCAGTCCGGCGACGATCTTGCGCTGGAACAACAGGACGATGACGATCACCGGGATCGTCACCACAACCGACGCCGTGGCCAGCTGGGAGTACGGCGGGTTGAAGGGGTCGGGGCCCACGAAGTACGAGAGCTGCGCGGGCACCGTCCGGGAGGCGGTGGTGGAGGTGAGCGAGATGGCAAGGACGAACTCGTTCCAGGCGAAGAAGAACGTCAGGATCGCCGCGGTGAACACGCCCGGTGCGGCGAGCGGAACGATCACCTTGCGGAAGGCCTGCCACGACGTGGCGCCGTCGACCTGCGCGGCCTGCTCCATCTCCCAGGGGATCTCCCGGAAGAACGCCGAGAGTGTCCAGATCGCCAGCGGGAGCGTGAACGACATGTACGGGATGATCAGGCCGGGCCAGGTGTTGAACAGGCCCACGATCCGCCACAGGTCGAACAGCGGTCCGACCAGCGCGACCACGGGGAACATCGCGATCGCCAGGGCGATCGAGAGCACCAGCCGCTTCCCCCTGAAGTCCAGCCGCGCGATGGCGTACGCCGCGAACGTCGCGAAGATCACCGCGAGCACCGTGGAGATCAGCGCGATGCCGAAGGAGTTGATCAGCGCCCTGGTGAAGTCAGGGTTGGCCAGAATGTCGCTGTAGTTCTGGGTGGTCCAGCTCTTCGGCAGGAACTGTGGGCTGCCGGCCGTCGTCTCGGCGACGGACTTGAAGGACAGCGAGATGATCCACACCACCGGCAACAGACACCAGATCAGGATGGCGATGAAGCCGATCCAGGTGCCGACTCCTGTCTTTCCCCTCATCACGCCTCACCCCTTGCCTGAGCCAGGTCGACCCGGAACAGCTTGACGATGCCGAAGGCGAGGATCAGCACGGAGATGAACAGCAGCACCGAGAGCGCCGATCCGAGCCCGAGCTGGAACTGCTCGATCACCTGCCGGTAGGTCAGGAAGGACGAGGACTCGGTGCCCTGGGCGCCCTTCGTCATGACGAAGATGTTGTCGAAGATGCGGAAGGCGTCGAGGGCCCGGAAGAGCACCGCCACCATGATGGCCGCGCGCATGTTCGGGAGGATCACCCGCCACAGCCGCTGCCACCAGGTGGCTCCGTCGACCTTGGCCGCCTCCAGCATGTCCTCGGACACCTGGGAGAGACCGGCCAGCAGGAGCAGCGCCATGAACGGCGTGGTCTTCCAGATCTCGGACACGATGATCGCGAACATCGCCGGCCAGTGCGAGCCGAACCAGTTGGTCTCAGGGCTGATCCACGGGAGCCAGGAGAACCAGCCGTTCACGAACCCGTTGTTCAGGCTGAACGCGAACTGCCAGGCGAACGCCGAGACGACGGTGATGATGCCATAGGGGATCAGGATCGAGGTGCGCATGACGCCGCGGGCGAAGATGATCCGGTGCATCACCATCGCGAACGCGAAGCCGATGACGAGCTCGACGGCGACTGACACCACCATGATCACCACGGTGTTCAGCAGGTCCTGCCAGAACAGGGAGTCGCTGAGGGCCGTGAGGTAGTTGCCCAGACCCACGAAGGTCTTCTCGTCCGGGGTCGTGAGCCGGTAGCGGAACAGCGACAGGTACAGGGCCTGCAGCATCGGCCACGCCGTCACGATCAGCATGAGGATGACGGCAGGCGCCACCAGCTTCATCCCGAGCTTGTTCTCCGCGACCGACCGGTCGCTGGTACGTATTGCTTCCTTGGGCGGCGTGGCCGCGGGTGCCGTGACGCTTTCTGTCATAGCAGCGAGTCTCCCTGGAGGACGTTGTGGATGAACGTCGCGGATTTCTGCGGTGTCGAGCTGTTGACACTTGCCGGGGGATGCCAGGTGCTCAGAAGGCCCCCTGAGATGTCGCTCCAGTACGGCGTCACCGAACGCGGCGCCGCGGTGTCGACGCTGTCCTGGAACAGCTTGAGGAGGTCAGCCGGGTAGGCCTTCTTGATCGCGGGGGCGTCGTAGCCTGCCGCACTTGCAGGCATGTTGCCCGTGATCTCCGCGTTGACCGCCTGGTTCTTCGGCGAGGTCAGGCACTCGACTGCCTTCATGGCCTGGTCGACGTGCTTCGAGAACTTGCTGACGCCGAGGCCGATCCCGCCGTAGGGCGGCCGCGACTCCTCGCCGGCGACCGTCTGGGGATACCGGGCGTAGCCGATGTCCTTGGCGACCGGGGTGTCGGGGTAGCCGTAGAGGTAGATGTAGGTCCAGTTGACCATGAACGCGCCGCTGTCGGCGCCGAAGGTTGCGCCCGCGGTGCCCTCCGTGGAGACGGACATGTCGGCCGGGGCCGCCTTGGAGTGGGCGAGCTCCGAGATCACCTTGGCGGCGTCCTCACCGGCGGGGGAGTTGACCGCGATCTTCGCGTCGACGCCCTTCTGGGCGTCCTCGACGACGTGGCCGCCGGCGCCGGAGACGAGGGCGTTGATCCACACCGAGTAGCCCTCGTACTTGTTGGCCTGGACGGCGACCTTGCCGCCGTTGTCGGAGGCGGCCTTGATGACCTGGTCCCAGGTGACCGGCTTGCTCATGTCGATGCCGGCCTTGTCGACGAAGGACTTGCGGTACCACAGCACCTGGGTGTTCGACCAGAACGGCGCCGCGACGAGCTTGCCGTTCCAGGTCGCCGCCGCGGTGGCTCCGCCGAAGGACTGCTTCTTGAGCTTGTCCGCCAGGGAGGTCGGGATCGGCGCCAGGTAGCCGGCATTGGAGAACTCGGCCGTGTAGGGCGGGTCGATGCTCATGATGTCGATGCTGGAGTCGCCCGCGGCGAGTCGCCGGGCCAGCTGGATGCGCTGCTGGCCTGCGTCCGTGGGGAGGACCTGAGTCTGGATGGTGTACTCGTTGGTGCTGCAGTTCTTCGCGACCGCGTCCTGGCCCCCGGTGTCGGGGTTGATGTACCAGGTCAACACGGGGGTGGCGGAGCTGGAGCTGCAGGCGACGAGCAACGTCGCCATCACCGCCAACGCAGCGCCCGCCCCCCACTTCTTGCGTCGCCGCCCCCGCGCGCTGTTCACGCGGGACGAGGGTTTTGCCATGTGAAGGCCTCCCTGGTTGTGATGTGAATCACATCCTGCCAGTGGACGTGAGAAAGCGCACTTCGGCGTTACCCCTGGTGCCCCTGGGCAAACGGTGGCCGCGCCGCGACGGGCAGGGGACAATCGGCGCCATGCAGCAGCTGACCTCGCTCGACGCCCAGTTCCTCAACGCGGAGACGCCGACGACGGTGGCGCACGTGGGCAGCCTGGTGATGCTCGACCCGTCGACCGCGCCCGACGGGCGCTGGGACCTCGACACGGTGCGTGCGGTCTTCGAGCCGCGGCTGCATCTCAGTCCGCCGCTGCGTCGGCGCCTGATGCAGGTGCCACTGGGTCTGAGCCGGCCCTACTGGGTTGAGGACCCGGACTTCGACATCGAGTTCCACCTGCGCGAGCTGGCGCTCCCGACACCCGGGACACACGAGCAGCTCGGTGAGCAGGTCGCGCGGATCCACGCACGCCCCCTCGACCGGACCCGGCCGCTGTGGGAGGGCTACGTCATTACCGGGATCGAGGGAGGCAGGGCCGCCTACTACTCGAAGATCCACCACGCCGCGATCGACGGAGTCTCCGGCGCGGAGATCCTGGAGACGCTGATGGACCTCACCCCGGAGCCGCGGGAGGTGGAGCCGGAGGAGGAGCCCACGGCCCTGGACCGGGTGCCCTCCACGCGGGAGCTGGTGCGACGGGGGCTGACCTCGGCGGCATTGAACCCGCTGGAGGTGCTGAGGACGGTACCGCGGTCCCTGGGCTACCTCGACGAGCTGCCGGGAGCGTGGAACTTCCCCGGCTCGGGACTCGTCAGCGACGCCGCCGGGCTCGTGAGCCGGGTGCTCGGGGGCGGCCGCCACGTCGGGCACCGCTCACTGCACGCGCCGCGCACCCCCTTCAACGGCCACATCACCCCGCACCGCCGGTTCGCGTTCGGCTCCGTGCCCCTGGACGACGTGAAGGTGGTCAAGAACCACTTCGACATGACGGTGAACGACGTGGTGATGACCCTGACCACCGCCGCACTGAGGAGGTGGCTGCTCGACCACGACGCGCTGCCCGGCACGCCGCTGGTCGCCGCCGTGCCCGTCTCCGTCCGGGCCGACGACGAGCGTGGGCAGCACGGAAACCGCGTCTCGGTGATGACTGCGGAGCTCCCCACCCACCTGGCCGACCCGTACGACCGGCTGCTCGCGATGCGCGAGTCGATGCACGAGGCGAAGCGGCATTTCGAGCCGGTCCCCGCCACCATCCTCCAGGACCTCTCCCACATGATCCCCACCGCGCTGTCGGGTCTGGCCGCGCGCACGCTGTTCGACCTGGCCATGATGCCCGGGGTGCTGTTCAACCTGTTCGTCAGCAACGTGCCGGGACCGCAGCTGCCGTTGTACATCGCCGGCGCGAAGGTGGAGGGGATCTACCCGGTGTCCGCGGTGACCGACTGGACCGGCGGGCTGAACATCACGCTGTTCTCCTACGACGGGAACCTCGACTTCGGCCTGATCGCCTGCCGCGAGATGGTGCCGGACGTGTGGCACCTGATCGGCTACCTGCAGGACGCGATGCGCGAGCTGGTCGACCTCACAGCGGAGTAGGGCCCGGACGCTCAGCGCCGGGTCTGTGCGCGGTCGGCCACCCGCCGGATCGCCTCCACGAACGTCTCGTGCAGGTCGCGGGGCACGTCGTGTCCCATCCCCGGGATGAGCAGGAGCTCCGAGCCCGGGATCGACTGCGAGGTCGCGCGGCCACCCGAGACGTGCACCATCTTGTCGTGGGTGCCGTGGATCACCAGCGAGGGGATCCGCAGGCCGCGGAGGGCTCTCGACCGGTCCTGCTGGGTGAGGATCGCGCCCATCTGCCGCATCACGCCGGCCCGGCTGATGCCGCGGTCCCAGGTCTCGCCGGCCCGGTCACGGATCGCCTCGGTGGAGTCCGGGTAGTGGGGGGAGCCGATCAGCTTCCAGAGCCGCTCGGAGGTCCGGACGTAGTGCTCCCGCGACTTGTCGCGGTTCGCGAGGAGCAACGGCAGGAGGCTCGGGTCCTGCCAGCCGACCGTGCGCCGGCCGGTGCTGGACATGATCGAGGTCAGGGAGAGCACACGCTTGGGCTGGCTGAGAGCCATGGTCTGCGCGATCATCCCACCCATGGAGATGCCGACCACGTGAGCGGTGTCGAGGTGCAGGTGGTCGAGGAGGGCGAAGGCGTCGTCGGCCATGTCCTGCATCGAGTACGGCGTCTTCGGCTTCATGCCTGCGAACGACGCGACTATCTTGCGCCGGTTGATCCGTCCCGAGACCTTCGTGGAACGTCCGGTGTCGCGGTTGTCGTAGCGGATGACGTAGAAGCCGCGGTCGGCGAGCATCTGGCAGAACTCGGGCGCCCACCAGGTCATCGGCCCGCCGAGACCCATCACGAGCAGCAGCGGCTCGGAATCGGGGTCCCCGAAGGTCTGGTAGCAGATGTCGACCCCGGTCGGCAGCGAAGCGATCTGCTCCGGCGACGGTGAGGGGTTGATGTTCCGCATCGTCGGACCTTCCATGATGTCTCTTCTCCCAGTGTGCACAGGGAAACATCGGCAGAGGCTACCGGTTGGTTTAGTCCTGGTGCTCACGTACGTCACCCGCGCGTCGCAACTGGTTAACGTTTTCGAAAAGGTACGTTTCGATAAGCACGGAAGTGGTTAACGTCACAACCACACCGTCGCATCGGAGGTAGCCGTGGGGTCACCGCTAGGAGCGTTTCTGTGCCCTCCGGGCTTCGAAGGGCCGCGGGGAGTCCGGGCCCTGGCTCGTGAGGGCAGCGCCGTCGTGGAGGCCGCGCGACTGGTGCGCCGGACGAGAAACGACAAAGGGCACAAGACGCCCTACGCCTCGCTCGAGCCTGTGCGGGCGGTCGAACCGGTGGTCCTCGTCCCCGGCTTCATGGCGGGGGACTCCACGCTGCTGCTTCTCTCGCGCCATCTTCGCAAGCTCGGCTTCCGGACCTATCGCTCCACGATGCACGCCAACGTGGGCTGCACCCAGGAGGCGTCGTACTCGTTGGAGCGCCGCATCGAGGCCATCGCCATCAAGCGCGGGCGCAAGGTCTCCATCGTCGGGCACAGTCTCGGCGGCCTGCTTGCCCGCGGCATCGCCGCCCGTCGGCCGGACCTGGTCGACGGCATTGTCACCATGGGCAGCCCGATGCTCGCCCCCGGGGCGGTCCACTCCCTGCTGGCCTTCGACCTGTCGGTCATGATCGCTCTGAAGCGGGCGGGTGTGGGCACGTTCATGGGGGAGGACTGCACCTCCGGCGACTGCGCGCGGCTGAGCTGGGAGGAGTCTCGCCGCGAGCTCGACGCGGCGGTGGCGTTCACCTCGATCTTCTCCCGCCGTGACGGCATCGTCGACTGGCGCAGCTGCCTGGACCCGGGCGCGCGGACCGTCGAGGTGAGCACCAGCCACCTGGGCATGGCACTGGACCCCGTGGTCTTCGACGTCGTGTCGAGCACCCTCGAGGAGAACCGTCAGCAGAAGAAGCCGAGCTCCGTCACAGAGGCCACGTTGGCGGCAGCTCCTGTCGCGTAGGCGAGTTCGCTCCACGCCGTGAGCAGGTGACCGCCGCGGCGACCATCGCGCCGTGCAACAGAAGCCCGACCCGGTCCTCGTCGACCGCATCGAGCGCGCCCTGCCCGTCCGCCGGGACGTCCCAGTCGTCGAGGATCGCCAACAAGCCCGCCATGAACGAGTCGCCCGCTCCCACGGTGTCGACCACGTGGACCGGCGGCGCGGGGCGGTGGACCGAGAAGTCAGGGGCGAAGGCGCTCGACCCGTGGGGACCGTGCGTCACGACCACCAGCTCCGTCGTCCCGCTGTCCAGAAGCTCGTGGGCGAGCTCCGCCGCAGGTACGCCGGGTCGCAGCGCCGTGAAGTCCTCGTCACTGACCTTGACCAGCCGGCTGCTCGAGGCGATCTCCGCGAGGTCGCGCCAGGTCTGCTCCGGGTCGGTGACGAAGGCGGGGCGGACGTTCGGGTCGTAGCTGACGAACAGCTCGGAGTCCGCTGCCTGCCGGACCAGGTCGGCGACCGCGCACCTGCCCGGGAGCAGGGCGGCCCCCAGCGACCCGACGTGGAGCGCCCGCGCGTCCGGGAGGACGTGGTTCTCCAGGTCCCACACCAGGTCGAACTCGTACCGTGCCGCGTGCTGATCGTCGAGATGGGCGGTCGCGGTGCTCGTCCTCGTGCCTGGGACCACGGACGTGTCGGACAGTCGTGCCCCGGAGTCCCGGACGTGGTCCGCGATCCACCGCCCGTGGTCGTCGTCCCCGACGCGTGTGATGAGGAGGGTCGGCACGTCGAGCCGTGCGAGACCTACGGCGACGTTGAGCGGGGAGCCCCCGACGGCCTCGGAGCGCTCCCCTTCCAGTGGCACCACGATGTCGACGAGGGCCTCTCCGACGACCACGATGGGCAGCTCGCTCATGACGCCCCCCTTGCCGGCTAGTGCGAGAAGTCGACGGCGGCGTACGACCGGAGCTTCTGGAGCCGGTGCTCGCTGGTGATCTCCCGGATCGTGCCCGAGCGCGAGCGCATCACGAGGGAGTGGGTCGTCGCGCCCCCGGCGCGGTAGCGCACGCCCTTCATGAGCTCGCCGTCGGTGATGCCGGTCGCCACGAAGAAGCAGTCGTCGCCGGTCACCAGGTCGTCGGTGCTCAGGATCCTGTCGGGGTCGAGGTCGTGGCCCGCGTCGATGGCCTTCTGACGCTCCTCGTCGTCGGTCGGCCACAGGCGCGCCTGGATGACGCCGTCCATGCACTTCATGGCACAGGCCGCGATGATGCCCTCGGGCGTGCCGCCGATGCCCATGAGCAGGTCGATGCCGGTGTCCTCGCGCGCGGCCATGATGGCGCCGGCGACGTCACCGTCGGTGATGAACTTGATGCGGGCGCCGGCCGCCCGGATCTCCTGGACGAGGTCCTCGTGGCGCGGTCGGTCGAGCACGACCACGGTGACGTCCTCGGCGGCGCTGCCCTTCGCCTTGGCGACCTGGGCGATGTTCTCGGAGACGGGATACCTGATGTCGACCACGTCCGCTGCCTCCGGGCCGGTCGCGAGCTTCTCCATGTAGAACACCGCGGAGGGGTCGAACATCGATCCGCGCGGGCTCACGGCGAGGACCGACACCGCGTTGGCCATGCCCTTGGCGGTCAGCGTCGTGCCGTCGATCGGGTCGACCGCGACGTCGCACTCCGGCCCGGTGCCGTCACCGACCTGCTCGCCGTTGTAGAGCATCGGCGCGTTGTCCTTCTCGCCCTCGCCGATGACCACCGTGCCCCGCATGCCGACCGTGGAGATCAGCACCCGCATGGCGTTGACCGCGACGCCGTCCGCACCGTTCTTGTCGCCTCGACCGACCCAGCGGCCGGCGGCCATCGCCGCGGCCTCGGTCACGCGCACCAGCTCGAGGGCCAGGTTGCGGTCGGGCGCGTTGTGCGCGGCGGTCAGGTCGGGGGGCAGCGACGCGTCAGACATAGCGCGATCGTAACGGAGTCGTGGCGGGCGTCACGGCATACACGGACACCTCTGTCGCCTTGACCGTTGCCCAAACAGCACGTCCCGGGACGAGTCGCAGCTGCGCGGCCGACGCCGGGGTCACGTCGGCGATCAGGGTCCGAGGCCCGACCGGCGACTCGAGGTGCACCCGGACCGCCGAGCCGTGCGGCACCGCCGAGGTCACGGTGCCTCGCCAGCGGTTGCGGGCGCTACCGGCGGGCTCCTCCGGCGTCAGGGTCACCGCCTCGGGGCCGAAGCAGGCGTTGACCTCCCCGACCGCCTCGGTCGCGGTCACCACGTGCGAGCCGTCCGCCAGCCGTACGACGGTCCCGCTGCTGCGGCCCCTCAGCACGTTGAGACCCATGAGGCGGGCGGCGTGCTCGGTCTGGGGCCGCTGCGCCACTTCCGCGGGAGTGCCTTCCTGCACCACCCGGCCCTCGTCGAGCACGACCACGCGGTTGGCCACGGTCAGGGTGTCGATCGCCTCGTGGGTCACCAGGATGCTGACCCCCGGGAAGTCCGAGAGGTGGCGGGCGAGCTCGATGCGCAAGGCCATGGCGACACCCACGTCGAGGGAGGCCAGGGGTTCGTCGAGCAGCAGGAGGCGGGGTCGTGTGGCGAGGGCTCGGGCGAGGGAGACTCGTTGTGCCTGGCCGCCCGACATCTCGTGGGGCTTCCGATGGGCGAGGTCGCCCACGGCCAGCCGGTCAAGCCAGGTCTGTGCCTCGTGCCGCGCCGCCGACCGTCGTACGCCCCGGCTGCGAGGGCCGAACGCGACGTTCTCCAGCGCGGTGAGGTGGGGGAAGAGCAGCTGACGCTGGAAGACCATGCCGGTGCGCCGGTCCTGGACCGGGCGGGCGCCACCCGCCCCGTCGTCCCAGGTCTCACCGTCGCACACGACGTGTCCGGCCTGGATCGGCTCCAGGCCTGCGAGTGCCCGCACGAACGTGGACTTCCCTGCGCCGTTGGGTCCGATCACGGCGACGACGTCACCGGCCCCGGCCTTGAGGCGGACGTCGAGGTCGAAGCTGGTGCGCTGGACCGCCACGTGCGCGTCGAGGAAGGTCGTCACGGCACGACCCGGCCGAGCCAGCGCTCGCGGAGGACCGCGAGGACGAGGACGGACACGAAGAGCATGAGGAGGCTGAGAACCAGCGCGGCCTCGGGGTCGGTCTGGAGGGCCTCGTACACCGCGAGCGGCATGGTCTGCGTGACACCCCGGAAGTTGCCCGCGAATGTGATCGTCGCCCCGAACTCCCCGAGCGAGCGCGCCCAGCCGAGCAGCAGTCCCGCGGCGATCCCGGGCAGGGCCATCGGCACCGTCACCCGGCGGAAGATCCGGCCGCGTGAGGCGCCGAGAAGGGCCGCGACCTCGTCGTACTCCCGGCTCGACGCTCGGAGCGCGCCCTCCACACTGACCACGAGGAACGGCAGCGCCACAAAGGTGTGCGCGATGACGACCGCCGTCGTCGTGTAGGGGATCGTGATGCCGAGCTCGCGCAGCAGCGCGCCGATCACGCCCGTGCGGCCGAACGCCGTGAGGAGCGCGACACCGACGACCACCGGCGGCAGCACGAGCGGGACCGTCACCACGACCCGCAGCAGCGAGCGACCGGGGAACTCGAGCCGGGCCAGGACCCAGGCAAGGGGCAGGCCGACGACGAGGCTGATCGCCATCGCCACGGTCGCGGTCCACAGTGAGAGCCACAGCGCGTCCAGGACGACCGGGTCGGTCAGATGCTGCGGGAGGTCGGCCAACGGGGTGCGGGCGACCAGAGCGGCGATGGGCACGACGAGGAAGGCCACGGCCAGGGCCGCCGGCACCAGCAGGTGTGCGGGAGGCCGGCCGAGCCGGGGGCGTGCCGCCCTCATGCCGGCGGACTGGTGCCGGCGTGGGTCGTGAACCCCGCCTTCGCGAGGACCTTCTGCCCCTCCCGGGACCTGACCAGGTCGACCCAGGACCGTGCGAGATCCTGGTGCTCGCTGTCGGCGGTCACCGCGATCGGGTAGTCCGTGACGGCATCGGTCCCCTGCGGAAGCGGGACCTCCTCCACCGACCGTCCCGCGGCGACCACGTCGCTGGCGTAGACGAACCCGGCGTCAGCCTCGCCGAGCTCGACCTTCATCAGCACCGCCTTGACGTCCACCTCGTAGCTGCGAGGCGGGTTGGTGATGCCGGTCCCCGCCAGCAGGCCGGCGGCGAGGTCGCCGCACGGGGCCGACTTCACACAGGTCACGTAGTCGGCATGCTGGAGGTCGGCGAGCTGCTCGATCCCGGCCGGGTCCGTGGCTGGGACGACAAGCGCGAGCCTGTTGCGCGTGAAGACGACGGGCGGCCCCGCGAGCGCCTTCCCCTTCCGCATCACGTCCATGGTCTTGGTGTCGGCTGTCGCCACCACGTCGGCCGGCGCGCCCGCGACGACCTGGGTGGCGATGGTCGCGCTCGAGTCGTAGCTCGTCACGACGTCGACCCCTGGATGCTCCGCTTCGAACCGCTTGGCCAAGGTGTCGAACGACTCGGTGAGCGAGGCGGCGGCCAGGACCGTGAGCTTCTGCTTGGCTCCGCCGCTCTCGTGCGCTGAGCTGCTGCACCCCGTCAGCACGGCTGTCAGGAGCGCGAGGCCCGCCGCTGCGGCGCGTCGTCGGGTCATGGCAGCTCCACGACCACGTTCGTGGACTTCACCGAGGCGATGACGAGGACGCCCTCCTCCAGTCCCAGCTCGTCCGCGGCCTCGGAGCTCATCAGGGACACCATGCGGTACGGCCCGCACACCATGTCGACCTGCGCCATCACCTCGTCCTTCTTCACGGCGGTCACGATCCCGCGCAGCCGGTTGCGTGCGCTCACCGCGTTGGCGCGGGCGGCATGGGTCACGCCGTCGGGGCCGGCTTCTGCGAGCTGCTTGGCGAACCGGGCGAGGTCCACTCCGCTCACGGCGGTCCGCCCGTCGTCCCGTGTCGTGGCCGGGAGCCGGCCTCCGTCGATCCACCGGCGCAGGGTGTCGTCGCTGACCCCCAGCAGGTCAGCGGCCTCGGCAATTCGGTAGATCCTCACGCGTCGAGTGTGCCGCATCTGCGTCATCACGCGCCAGTGGAGACCGCATCTGCGTTTCCTTCTCGGCCGGACGAGCCCCCTGGACATGCACATGCGCCGCGTGGCACGCGCAACTCGACCGCGTGGGCCTCGACTGCACGTCCGCAGGGCGGGCGTGCGGGTGACCGAGAACCAGTGGCGCGCGCATCCAGGTACGCAAGACGGGTAACTGGCTCGAAGACGATTCCGGCACGCACCGACGGAGGCTCGCATGACCCGCTACGGCTACACCCTGATGACCGAGCAGTCCGGCCCGCGGGAGCTGGTCCGCTACGCCGGCGGCGCCGAGCAGGCGGGCTTCGACTTCGAGGTGATGAGCGACCACTACTTCCCGTGGCTGGACGAGCAGGGCCACGCCGGGTACGCCTGGAGCATGCTCGGCGCGGTCACCCAGGCGACCGAGCGAGTCGAGCTCATGACGTACGTGACCTGTCCGATCCTGCGCTACCACCCGGCGGTCGTCGCACAGAAGGCGGCCACGATCGGCATCCTCAGCGACAACCGCTTCATGCTCGGGCTGGGCGCGGGGGAGAACCTCAACGAGCACGTCGTGGGGCAGGGGTGGCCGCCGGTCAAC
>DASVBF010000153.1:0-16615 GCA_036375975.1 Nocardioidaceae bacterium
ACCACCGAACTGCGCCTTACCACCGAGCGGCTGCTGGGTGATCATGGAGTACGGACCCGTCGAGCGAGCGTGGATCTTGTCGTCGACGAGGTGGTGCAGCTTCAGGATGTACATGTAGCCGACCGAGACCGGGTCCGGGAAAGGCTCGCCGGAGCGGCCGTCGAACAGCCTGGCCTTGCCGTTCTCCTTGACGACACGGACGCCGTCTCGGTTCGGCAGGGTCGAGGCGAGCAGACCGGTGATCTCGTCCTCACGCGCACCGTCGAACACCGGGGTCGCGACCTTGGTGTCGGCCTCGGCGGCGTCCGCGTGGATCTTGATCAGGCGCTGCTTCCAGTCCTCGTCCTTGCCCTCGACCTGCCAGCCTGTCTTGGCGAGCCAGCCGAGGTGGATCTCGAGGATCTGGCCGATGTTCATCCGGCCGGGCACACCGAGCGGGTTGAGGATGATGTCGACAGGCGTGCCGTCCTCGAGGAACGGCATGTCCTCGACGGGCAGGATCTTCGAGATGACGCCCTTGTTGCCGTGACGGCCGGCGAGCTTGTCGCCCACGGAGATCTTGCGCTTCTGGGCGACGTAAACGCGGACCAGCTGGTTCACGCCCGGAGGCAGCTCGTCGCCGTCCTCGCGGTCGAAGACCCGGACGCCGATGACCGTGCCGGACTCACCGTGCGGCACCTTCATCGAGGTGTCGCGCACCTCGCGCGCCTTCTCACCGAAGATCGCGCGGAGCAGGCGCTCCTCAGGGGTCAGCTCGGTCTCGCCCTTGGGGGTCACCTTGCCGACGAGGATGTCACCGGTGGTGACCTCGGCACCGATCCGGATGATGCCGCGCTCGTCGAGGTCGGCGAGCATCTCCTCGCTGACGTTCGGGATGTCGCGGGTGATCTCCTCGGGGCCGAGCTTGGTGTCGCGAGCGTCGACCTCGTGCTCCTCGATGTGGATCGAGGTGAGGACGTCCTCCTGCACCAGGCGCTGGGACAGGATGATCGCGTCCTCGTAGTTGTGGCCCTGCCACGACATGAACGCGACCAGCAGGTTGGTGCCCAGAGCCATCTCGCCCTCGTCGGTGCACGGACCGTCCGCGATCGGCGAGCCGACCTCGAGGCGGTCCCCCTCGGAGACCAGGGGCCGCTGGTTGATGCAGGTGCCCTGGTTGGAGCGGGTGAACTTCTGCATCCGGTAGGTCTTGTAGGTGCCGTCGTCCTGCATCACCTCGACGAAGTCGGCGGCCACCTCCTTGACCACACCGGCCTGCTCGGCCACCACGACGTCCCCGGCGTCGACGGCGGCACGGAACTCCATGCCGGTGCCGACGAGCGGGGCGGCGCTCTTGATGAGCGGCACCGCCTGACGCTGCATGTTCGCGCCCATGAGGGCGCGGTTCGCGTCGTCGTGCTCGAGGAACGGGATCAGGGCCGTCGCGACCGACACCATCTGGCGCGGGGAGACGTCCATGAAGTCGACCTCACCGGCCGGGATCACGTCGACCTCGTTGTGACGCTGACGCACGAGCACCCGCTCCTCGGCGAAGCGACCGTCGTCGGTCAGCGCGGCGTTGGCCTGCGCGATGACGAAGCGGTCCTCCTCGTCGGCGGTGAGGTACTCGACCTGGTCGGTGACACGGCCGTTCTCGACCTTGCGGTAGGGCGTCTCGACGAAGCCGAACGGGTTGATCCGCCCGAACGTGGACAGCGAGCCGATGAGACCGATGTTCGGACCCTCAGGGGTCTCGATCGGGCACATCCGGCCGTAGTGCGACGGGTGGACGTCACGGACCTCGAAGCCCGCCCGGTCACGGGACAGGCCGCCGGGGCCGAGCGCCGACAGGCGCCGCTTGTGCGTCAGACCGGCGATCGGGTTGGTCTGGTCCATGAACTGCGACAGCTGGGAGGTGCCGAAGAACTCCTTCAGCGCCGCCACCACCGGCCGGATGTTGATCAGGCTCTGCGGCGTGATCGCCTCGACGTCCTGGGTCGTCATCCGCTCACGGACCACACGCTCCATCCGCGCAAGGCCGGTGCGGAGCTGGTTCTGGATCAGCTCGCCGACCGTGCGCATCCGGCGGTTCCCGAAGTGGTCGATGTCGTCCGCACGCACCTCGATCGGGTCACCCTCGCGGTCCAGGATGTCGTTGCCCTGGGCGTCCTTGAGGGTGTCGTTGCCGGCGTGCAGCTGGACGATGAAGCGGATGGTCGACACGATGTCGTCGATCGTCAGCGTCTGCTGGTCGAACGCCTCGTGGGTGCCCAGCTTCTTGTTGATCTTGTAGCGGCCGACCTTGGCGAGGTCGTAGCGCTTGGGGTTGAAGTAGTAGTTCTCGAGCAGCGTCTGCGCGGCCTCCCGCGTCGGGGGCTCGCCCGGGCGGAGCTTCCGGTAGATGTCGAGGAGGGCGTCGTCCTGGCCGGCCGTGTGGTCCTTCTCCAGGGTGAGCATCATCGACTCGTACTCGCCGAACTCGTCGCGGATCTGCTCGTTCGTCCAGCCGAGGGCCTTGAGCAGGACGGTGACGTTCTGCTTGCGCTTGCGGTCGAGGCGGACGCCGACCATGTCGCGCTTGTCGATCTCGAACTCCAGCCACGCACCGCGCGAAGGGATCACCTTCGCCGTGAAGACGTCCTTGTCGGAGGTCTTGTCGGCCGCGCGCTCGAAGTACACGCCCGGCGAGCGGACGAGCTGGGACACCACGACGCGCTCGGTGCCGTTGATGACAAAGGTGCCCTTCGGGGTCATCAGGGGGAAGTCGCCCATGAAGACCGTCTGGCCCTTGATCTCGCCGGTCTCGTTGTTCATGAACTCGGCGGAGACGTAGAGGGGCGCGGAGTAGGTAAAGTCCTTCTCCTTGCACTCGTCGACGGAGTACTTGGGGTCGTAGAACACAGGGTTCTCGAACGAGAGGGACATCGTGTCGGAGAAGTCCGAGATCGGGGAGATCTCCTCGAAGATCTCCTGGAGGCCGGACTTCTGACTGACGTCCTCACCGTTGTCGAGACGCTTGGCGACGTCGTCCTGCCAACGCTCGTTACCGATCAGCCAGTCGAAGCTGTCGGTCTGGAGGGCGAGGAGCTGTGGAACCTCGAGGGGTTCCTTGATCTTGGCGAAGGAGATACGGCGCGGGTTGCTGCTGGCGGTTGAGCTGGTGCTGCGCGAGGCGGCCAAGAGGGGTCCTTCCGAGGATCGCTCTGGAGAGTCGGCTGCCCACCACAAACCAGCCACCGGGCAGGCTGGAGTGCATATGAGGGCAGACGCAACGAACGATCATAGCCAAGACGCACGGCTGATACAACCCGGCGTAGCCATCGCCTTGACGGACTGCGGAAAGCATGGAGCCCGACCCCGGCGGGAGTCAAGCACCTGTCCCGCGAGTCAGTACGACGTGATCCCGTCGACCAGCCAGGTACCGTCCGATCGGACCATGTCGAACCTGACCCGGTTGAGCGCCACGGAGGGCTCCGTGGTGGCCGAGCTGGTGGTCGTCTGGTTGACGAAGAGCAGCACCGGGATCCGATCCGGGTCGCGCTTCTCCCCGACCACCATGGCCGACGAGGCGAGGACCTCGGCCTTGACCGTCGCCTTCGACTCGGTGGCGCCCTTCTCCACCAGCTTGTCGAACGTGTCGACGTACTGCTTCCGGTAGCGGTCTGAGAGGAACTTCGCCGCTGCGTCGCGGTCGGCTGTGAGCGACTTGTAGTCGTAGGAGAGCACCGCCGCGGCAGCGTTCTCGGCTGCTGCCGGCGCGCGGTCGACCGCCTCCTGGTAGGCCTCCGCCCGCTGTGCCGACACGACGAAGTACGCCGCCAGGCCGACCGCCACGGCGGTCACGACGCCGAGAACCGCCAGCACCGCCAAGGGGATCTTGCGGCCGGTCGGCTCGGCCTCGGCCGAGACCGGTTCCGCAGCCTCCTGGTCGGGTGCGTCCGCCAGGGCCACCGGCGAGGAGGCCGCGCGCGCGGAGCCGGGGATCGGTGCGGCTGGGACCGCGGCCGGCGTCTCGGACGCGGTGGGCTCCTTGCCGCCGACAGGCTTCTTCTCGGGAGAGGTCGGCCCTGCCTTCTCCGGCGACTGCGCACCGGCGGCGGGCTTCTCCGGGCCGGCGAGGCGGGCGTCGTACTCCTTGCGCCGCTCGGGATCGAGCAGCACCTCAGCGGCCTCGTTGAACAGCCGGAACTGCTTGGTCGAGCCGCCCTCGCCGGGCTCGAACCGGTCGGCCGCCTCGCGCCAGGCCTTGCGGATCTCCTCGCGCGAAGCGTCAGGGGACACGCCAAGGATGTCGTAGAGCGTCGGGTTCATGTCGCTGCTCTTCCTTCCGGCCTCAGGCCACTGGGCTGAAGTCGTCGACCAGCCACTTGCCGTCCACCTTGACCAGCGACACCTCCCAGCGGAAATGCCGCTGCCGCTGGTCGTAGACGGTCTTCACGCTCGCGTCGGAGACCACGAGGACACGGGCCGAGTCGTCGTCGATGGTGGCGACGCCGGACGCGAGGACCTTCCCCTCGGACTGCATCTTGGCCTGCTGGACCCGGGTGACGATGTCCTGCATCGCCTCGTTGAACTGACCCTGGAACTTCGTGCTCAGGAGCTTGTCGACCGTCGACTGGTACTGGTCGATGGACTCCGAGTCGTAGTTGTTCACGGCGACCGTGAACTGCTCGGCCACACTCACCACGTCGGCCCGGGCCTCGAGCTCATCCTCAGCGGAGCTCATCCGGGTGTACCCCCAGGTGCCGGCGGCGACAGCGGCGACGAGCAGCAGCGCGAGCACAGCGACCATGGCCGTGCGCAACCCCCGGAATCCTCCCGGGCGATCAGATCTCGAGCTGTCCTCTTCGTGGTCCGCCGTCACTCCTGCTCGTTCCCGAGCGGTTGGAGCAACAACCACTTCCAGGACTCCTCTCCGAATACGGACGCCGCCCCGCCGGTGTAGCTGATGTCATCGCTAGGGCTGACGTCGGTGTAGTGGACCGCCCCCGTGCCAGGATCGTACGCGGCGACCACAGGGGCGCGGTACGCGGTACCAGCCCGCGGAGCGTTCTGGGACCCACGGGCGTTCGACTGGGACTGCGGCTCGGCGCAGTGTGCGTCCATGTCCATCGGCTTGTTGCCTCGGTCCTGGGGGCTCCGGACCTCCTTGGGGTCGTAGCCCTTGGTGCAGACGTGCGGGTTCTGCTGCAGGATCAGGCCGAAGTGGGCGTCGTACAGACCAGTCTTCGGGTCCTTGGCCACCACGGTGTAGCCACCCTCGACGACGTACGGGTAGAGCACCAGGACCTGCTCGATGCCGTCGAGGTGCTTGACGGTCACCTCGCCGGTCGTGACGAGGTTGTTGATCAGCTGGCCGAGGTTGACCTTGTTGTCCTCCAGGAAGCGACGCAGCTCGTTGGCCGTCGCGCTGCCGTTGTCGATCACGCGGCGCAGGTCCGCGTCCGAGCCGACCATGGTGTCGGAGAACAGCGCCAGGTCGCGGGCGAAGCTCTTGATGTTCGAGGCGCTGTCCAGCTGGGTCTGGAGGACGGTGTTGCTGTCCTTGATCAGCGCGGTGGTCACGTCGAAGTTCTGGTTGGCAGTCTTGATGAAGGAGTTCGACGTGTCGATGATCTGACCGAGGTCCTCACCCGTGCCGTTGAACGCCTGGCCCATCTCAGATACCACCGTGCGCAGGCTCTGCTTGTTGACCGAGTTGACCATCTTGTCGAGGTCCACGAGCAGCTTGGTCGGCGCGATCGGCGTGTGGGTCTTCGCCTCCTCGATCTCGGAGTCCTCCCCGAGGTAGGGGCCCTGCTTGGTGTTCGGCAGGAGGTCGACGTACTGCTCACCCACCGCGGACCGGTTCGCCACCATGGCGTCGGTGTCGAGCGGGATCGGCTGGCTGTCGTCGTCGATGTCGAGGACCACGTCGACGCCGTCGTCGCTGACCTGCAGATCCGAGACCTGTCCTACGGTGACGCCGCGGTAGGAGACGCCGGCGCCTGTGAAGATGCCGCCGGACTCCTTGAAGTGCGCGACCACCCGGTAGGAGTCGTCGAAGACCAGCCTGTCGAGGCGGGCGTACGTCGCCCCGACGTACGCGACGCCGACCATGGTGATCAGTGCGAACACGACGAGCTGGACCTTGGTCTTGTGCGTGATCATCGCTGCACCATCCCCTGGATCAGGAGGGCCCCGAGGGTGGGGTCGTAGCCGAGGTCGCCCTTGGCGGCCGACCCGTCAGGGTGCGTCACCGTGGGCGCACCGAAGAACACCGGACCAGGCGCCGAGCGACCGAGACCCGGAAGCGGGACCGGGAGGGGGCTCGTGCCCCCGCCGCCGCTACCGCCGCCGCCGGTGGGATCGTCCTTCAGGGCGTCGCAGGCCTTCTGGTCACCCTGAGCGCACTTCTGGGCGTTCGTCAGGGGCTTGTTCGGGTCGACCGGGGAGCCGGGCGGTGTGGGCACCGTGGGAACGCCCTTGGTCAGGTCGATGTCCATCTGCACCGAGAGGTTGGTGTAGTCACCCATGTGCAGGTCACGTGCCTGAGCAGGGTTCTGGCCGACGACCTCGTCCACGAAGGGGTAGGTCAGGAACACCTGGAAGGCCTTCGGCAACGCGTCGCCGGCGTCGGCCAGCTTCGTGAGCATCGGGTCGAGGGACCGCAGACTGTCGATCGTGGCAGTCTTGGACTGCGAGATGACCCGGGTGGCCACCGAGCTCAGGTTGTCCAGCGCCCTCAGCATCTTGACCAGGTCGTCGCGCTGCCGGTTGATCGACGCGAGAGCGTCGGGCATCTCGTCGAGGGCGAGCTCGATGGAACCGCGCTGCTTGTTGATCGAGATCGCCAGCTGGTTCAGGCTCTCGATCGCATTGACGATGTCCTGCTTGTTCTCGTCGAGCTGTTTCGTGAACGTGTCGAGCTGGTCGAGAACGGACCGGACATCGCTCTCCCGGCCCTCCATCGCCTTGTTGAGCTCGGTGGAGATGGTCTTCAGCTGGGCCACGCCGCCACCGTTGAGGAGCAGCGACATCGCACCGAGCACCTCTTCGACCTCGGGGTTACGACCACTGCTGTCGAGCCCGATGATGTCCCCGTCCGAGAGCCGGTTGGGGCTCGCGCCGGTCGCCGGCGGCTTCAGCGAGACGAACTTCTCGCCGAGCAGGCTGGTCTGGCGGATCTCGGCCTGAGCGTTGTCGGGCAGCTTCACGTCACCACGGACGGCGAGGGTCACCTCGGCGTGGTAGCCCTTGACGTCGATGTCGCTGACCTTGCCGACCGTGACGTCGTCGACCTTCACCGAGGACTGGGGCACCAGGTCGAGGACGTCGCGGAACTCCACCTTCACGGAGTACGGGTTGTCGCCGAGGTCGGCCCCGCCCGGCAGCGGCAGGCTGTAGACGTCGAAGTCGCAGCCGCTGAGGGTGAGTGCGCCGACGCAGGCGAGCGCCGCCATGCGGCCCGCGCGGGACCTGCGCTTCTGGTTGGGCTTGGACATGGTCAGTCAACCTCCACGAGACCGGCCAGTGACTTGTCGACGTGCTCGACCGGGATCTCCCGCGTCGGTCCGCTGCTGCCGAGAGCGCCAGCGCGACCAGCCGCCGGGATCGCCTGCTTGACCGCATCGCAGGTCTTCCCGCTCGGATCGTTGGGCGCCAGGATCGAGCAGAGGAACCCGGCCGGGTCGGCCTCCACCTGCCCTGGCGTCTCACCCTGGTTGGACCGGGTGTCGAGCGTTCCTGCCGACGGGTTGTAGGTCAGGAACAGGTTGTTCAGGGCCAGCGGCGCGGTGTTGAGCACCTCGTCGAGCGCGTTGCGCTGCTTCACGAGGATCTTGGTGACGCGGTTCAGGCCGTCGATGTTCTCCCCGAGCGATTCGCGGTTCTCGCGGACGAACCCTGAGACCTGCTGCATGGCTATCCCGAGGTTCTTCAGCGTGGCGGCGAGGTCCTTGCGCTCCCCCGCCAACACGTTCGAGGCGCCCGCGAGCGACTGGTTGAAGTCCCGCACGGTCTGGTCGTTCTCCGCCAGCACGGAGACGAAGCGCTCCATCTGGCGAGCGGTGCCGAACAGCTCCTCCTTGTTGTTGTCCAAGGTGCCGGTCAGCTTGCCGAGGTCCTCGATCGTCTGGTGGAACTGGGCACCCTGTCCGGCGAAGTTCCGGGCAGTGGTGTCGAGCAGCCGTGTGAGGGCGCCCTCCTTGTTGGCGCCCTTGGGGCCCAGCGCGACGGTGAGGTCGTCGATGCTCTGGTAGACCTCGTCGAGCTCGAGCGGCGTCGAGGTCGACTGGGTGCTCATCGTGGCGCCGTCCGCCATGGCGGGCCCGCCTCTGTAGACCGGTGTGAGCTGGACGAAGCGGTCACCGACGATCGCGGGAGTGATGATCACGGCCTTGGCGTCGGCCGGGACCTTGTACTTGGCGTCGTACCACATCTTCACCGTCACGTCGGTGCCGGCCGGCGTGACGCTCTCGACCTTCCCGACCGGGACGCCGAGGATCCGGACGTCGGAGCCCTCGTAGAGCGAGACCGTGCGCGGGAAGCTCGCCGTGACGAACTTCTTCTCCTGGTCCGGCATCATCAGCAGAACGCCGGCGACCACGATCGCGGCAACGGCGACCAGGGACAGGATGCGGGTGAACCCGCCCATGCGGAGCCGTGAGGCGTGCTGGCTCATCAGTTGCCTCCAGCTGCGGTGGGGGGAAGGTTCTGGATGTAGGTGTCGAACCAGGGGCCTGTGCCGAGGGTGTTGGCGAAGACCCGGTAGAACGGCGCCATCAGCCGCAGGCTGTTGTCGAGGTTCTCCTGGTTCTTGTTGAGCATGTCGACCACGTTGTCGAGGTGGTCGAGTGCCGGCTTGAGGTCCGCGCGCGTCTGCTGGACCAGCAGGGTGAGCTCACGTGAGAGCTGGCTCGTGGCGGTGAGGAGGTTGTGCACCGCCTGCCGCCGTGCCACCAGTGCTCGGAACAGCTTGTCGCCGTCCTTCATGAGGGTGACCAGGTCGCCGTTGCGGTCGGCCAGGACCTTGGAGACCTTCGACATGTTGCCGAGGAGCTCGTTCAGCTGCTTGTCACGGCTGGCGATCGTGCGTGACAGGGCCGACATGCCCCGGAGTGCCCCCTGGAACTCCTCCGGGGTGTTGTGCATCAACGCGGCCATGGTGTCCAGGCTCTTGGCCAGCCGCGCGGTGTCGATGCGCTCCGACCTCTGGGCCAGCCCGCTGAAGGCGTCCACGACGTCGTACGGCGAGCTCGTCCGGCTGACCGGGATCTCCGAGTCCTCCTCCATCTGGCCGTCGCCGGCCGGCTGGAGCGCGAGGTACATCGCGCCGAGCAGGGTCTTGACCCGGATGTTCGCGCTCGTCTGGGGTCCGAAGTCCACACCGTTCTCGACCCGGAAGCCGACGCGGACATGGTCGCCCGCGAGGTCGACGGACTCGACCTTGCCGACCCGGACTCCGGCCACTCGCACCTCATCGTTGGCCTTGAGACCACCGGCCTCGCTGAAGGCCGCATAGTAGGTGTCGCCGCCGCCGATCAGTGGGAGATCCTCGGCGCGGAAGGCGGCCAGGATCATGGCGCCGATCACCGCCAGGCTGACAGCCCCCACGACCACTGGGTTCCGCTCACGGAAGGGAACGCTCATCCGAGATCACACCTCGCCGCACCGACGTCGTACTTGACGTTCTGAGTCTGTCCGCCCGGCATCCGGACCTGACCGTTGAAGTTGCACAGGTAGAAGTTGAACCAGGAGCCGTAGATCGCGGTCCGGCCGACCTTGTTCAGCTTGATGGGCAGCACCTGGATCGCCCGGTCGAGCTCCGCCTTGTTGCGGTCCAGGTTGCCGGTGAGGTTCTTCAGCTCCGTGACGTCCTTGGCGAACGGCTTGCGCACCCCCGTGACCAGGTCGGAGGTCTGCACGGCGAGGCTGGAGATCGAGTCCAGGGAGCCGAGGATCGCCTGGCGGTCCTGCGACAGTCCGGACACGAACTCTCGCAGCCGGACCAGGAGCTCGGAGAGCTGGTCGTCGCGGTTGCCGATCGTGACCATGACCTGGTTGAGGTTGTCGATCAGCTCACCGATCACCTTGTCGCGGCTGGCAAGCGTGCTCGTGACGGACGCGGTGTGGGCCAACAGACTCTCGAGCGTGCCGCCCTCTCCCTGGAAGACCGTGACGATCTCGTAGGACAGCTTGTTGACGTCCTCTGGTGAGAGCGCTTCGAACAGCGGCTTGAAGCCGTTGAAGAGGACCGTCAGGTCGAGCGCCGGCTGGGTCCGCGACATCGGGATCGTGGAGCCCTCGCGGAGGATCGACGGACTGCCCGCGCCCTGGGTGAGCGCGATGTAGCGCTGCCCCACGAGGTTGCGGTAGCGGATCGCCGCCTGGGTCGCCGCGGTGACCTGGGAGTCCGTGTCCACGCTGAAGGTCACGAGCGCCTTGTCGCGGTCGTGGATCTCGATCTCCTTCACCGTGCCGACCTTCACGCCGGCGATCCGGACGTCGTCGCCCTTCACCACCCCGGTCGCGTCACTGAAGACCGCCTTGTAGTCCTTCGTGGAGCTGAACGACACGTTGCCGATGAGGAACACCAGGAGGCTCGTGGCGAGCGTCGTGACGACGATGAAGATCACCAGCTTCACCGCATCGCTCGCCGTGCGCTTGTCGAGCAGACTCATCGCACGCTCACCTCCTGTCCCCGCGCCAACGGACCGAACAGCAGGGTGGCCACGTCAGGAACGCCATCCACGGGTACTCCCATCACAGGTGCTGCAATTGAATTGACTACCGAGCGCTCGGCCGCTGTGCCGGCGTACCCGGAGGTCATGTCGAAGCCGGTCGCCGCCCGGGGAGCGAACTTCCCGTGGCCGTCCTCGACCCCGTCGTCCACCGCGGACATCGGAGGCTGCGGGCCGGGGTTGGCCTGGGAGTACGGCGGAGTGGGCAACGTCTCGCAGTGCGGGCCGTTGTTCGCGGCGAACTTCGGGTCGTCCGCCGGACCGTAGCCCGTGGGCTGGTTCTTCAGGGTCTCGAGGTTGATGTGCAACCCGTGGCCGCGCCAGCCGGTGTTCATCCTCGGAATCCAGTTGGCCATGCCCTTGACGAGGCAGGGGTACTCCGAGGAGTACTTCGCGTAGAGCCGCAGCTGCGGAACGCTCAAGTCCCCCAGCCGGATGATGTTCTGCCCGTTGGCCTCGAGGAAGTCCCTCGAGGTCGTCGAGAAGCCGGCGACGTCGTCGAAGAGCGCCTGGAGCTTCTGCTCCTTCTCGACCAGCGTGTGGCCGGTCGTCACGCTGTTGCGGAGCAGGCGTGCGAGGTCCGGCACCGCGGCGCGGTACTCGTCGGAGACGTTCCCGAGGAGCCGCAGGTCCTCGACGAGCGCGGGAAGCTGAGGGTTCGTGCGCTTCAGGTAGCCGTCGAGGACGACCATGTTCTCGCCGATCCGCTCGCCCCGGCCCTCGAGGGCGTTCGCCAGGGCCGTGAGCGTGTAGTTCAGCTCCGCCGGCTGCACCGTGCGCAGGAACGGGTAGATGTCGCTGAGGAGCTTCTCGAGCTCAGTGGAGACCTCGGACTCCCGGATCACGGTGCCGGCTGTGACGTGATCGGCGGCCGGCGACGGCGGGATCTCCAGGGCGACGTACTTCTCACCGAAGACGGTCTTCGGCTGGATCCGCGCCGTGGCGTTCGCCGGGATGATGTCGGCCTTGTCGGGCTTGATCGCGAGCTGCAGGCTGGCGCCTTCGCCATCGGTCGAGATCTCGCGGACCTCCCCGACGATCACGCCACGCACCTTGACGTCGGCGAGCATGGGGAGCTGCAGGCCGATCTTCGAGGTCTTCAGGGTCACCGGCACGTAGTCCACGAACTGCTTCGTGAAGACCGCGTAGGTGGCCCACACCCCGAGAACGAGCAGGGACAGGAAGGCGACGCCGAGCACGCGATGTGTGCCTGCTGCGACGAGCGAGCGGCGGCTCATCGCGGCGCTACCTCCGTTCCTCGGGCCAGCGGGCCGAACAGCAAGGAAGCGACGTCGGGGACCTGGTCGGCGGAGACGCCCAGGGCGGGGGCGGCCACGGCGTTGACAATGTCGCGCTCGTCAGCCGAGCCGGCGTAGCCCGAGGTCAGGTCCAGCACGGGAGCCGGACGCTGCTTCCCGGTCGGCTCGTCGACGCCGTCACGGATGTTCGGCACGAGCGAGCTGGGCGGCAGGTTGTTCTGGTTCCACTCGCCGTTGATGGCCCGGCGGCAGAGGCCCTCGTCCATCGGGCCACGCTTGTCGCCGTAGATGGGGTCGTCCTGGGGGCCGAACCCGCGAGGCTGTTTGGGAAGCGTCTCGAGATTGATGTGGAGCGTCTTGCCTCGGAACGACTCGTTCTGACGGGGGATCGCCTTGACGATCGCATCCAGCAGGCAGGGGTACTCGGGGGCGTACTTGGCGTAGACCGGCAGTTGGCGCGCGCTGAGCTTGCTCAGGCGGACCATGTTGTCGCCGTTCGCCTCCAGGAAGTCCCGGGACGTGGAGGAGAACGCGGCGACGTCCGCGAACAGGGCTTGGATCTTCTGCTCCTTCTCGATGAACGTGTGACCGGTCGAAACGCTGTTGCGCAGCAACCGAGCGAGGTCCGGCACGGCCTCGCGGTAGACGTCAGAGACCTTGCTGAGGCGTCTGAGGTCCTCGACGAGCGCCGGGATCTGGGGGTTCGTGCGTCGGAGGTAGTCCTCCAGGGTGGCGAAGTTCTTGCCCATGGCCTCGCCGCGCCCCTCGAGCGCCGTGGCCATCGCGGTGAGTGTGTAGTTCAGCTCCGCCGGCTGGACCGTCCTCAGGAACGGGTAGATGTCCCTGAGCAGCCGCTCCACCTCGAACCCGACCCGGGCCTCGGTGATCTGCGCGCCGGGCTGGATCGCCTGCGCTGCGGACGGGACCACACCCGCCGGGGGCTCGAGAGCGACGTACTTCTCGCCGAAGAGCGTCTTCGGGATGATCCGAGCGCTCACGTCCGCGGGCACCTCGTCGCGACTGGACGGGTAGAGGCCGAGGGTCAGGTCGACGCCCCGCCGCGTGACCTGCTGGTCGATGACCTCCCCGACGATGACGCCCCGGACCTTGACGTCGGCGCGGTCGGGCAGCTGCAGGCCGGTCTTCGAGGCGTGCAGGACCACCTCGTCGTAGTCGACGAAGGACTTGTTGAACACGGCGTAGGTGAACCAGACAGCCAGCATGAGCAGCACCAGGAACGCCACGCCGAGCACCCGGTGCTCGATCGTGACGGCCGCCTTGAACGCGCGGGACTGTCGGTTCACCATGGCTCAGCCCGCCAGCCTCACTGTGGTGGTCGTGCCCCAGATCGCCATCGACAGGAAGAGGTCGATGACGTTGATGGCCACGATGGAGGTACGCACGGCGTGACCCACCGCGATCCCCACGCCGGCGGGGCCGCCCTTGGCGGTGTAGCCGTGGTAGGTGTGGATCAGGATCACGACCACCGCGAAGACCAGGACCTTGCCGAAGGACCACAGGACGTCCCCGGGCGGGAGGAACTGGTTGAAGTAGTGGTCGTAGGTGCCGGTGCTCTGCCCGAAGAACTGGGTCACCGTCAGCCTGGTGGCGAAGTACGACGAGAGCAGGCCCACGACGTACAGCGGGATGATCGCGATGAGGCCACCGATCATCCGCGTGGTCACGAGGAAGGGCAGCGACGGGATCGCCATCACCTCGAGAGCGTCGACCTCCTCGGAGATCCGCATGGCGCCGAGCTGGGCCGTGAAGCCGCAGCCGACCGTGGCCGCGAGGGCGATTCCGGCGACCAGCGGGGCGATCTCACGCGTGTTGAAGTACGCCGAGACGAATCCCGAGAAGGCCGCCGTGCCGATCTGGTTCAGGGCCGCGTAGCCCTGGAGACCGACCTCGGTGCCGGTGAAGAAGCACATCGCGAGGATGACGCCCACCGTGCCGCCGATGACGGCGAGCGCGCCGGAGCCCAGCGCGACCTCCGCGAGGATCCGGAGGATCTCCTTCTTGTAGCGCCGCAGCGTGCGTGGCGTCCATGCGACGGCCTTCAGGTAGAAGGCCAGCTGTGCGCCGAGGGTGTCCAGGTAGGCCATCGGCCTCTGGTAGGTGGCCTTCAGCGTCGAACCAACGTCTGCCATGGCCTCAACCTGTCTTCGGCGGGACGAGCTGGAAGTAGATCGCGCTCATCACGAAGTTGACGACGAACAGAAGCATGAAGGTGATGACGACGGACTCGTTCACGGCGTCGCCCACGCCCTTGGGTCCACCGCCGGCGTTCATGCCCTTGTAGCAGGCCACGATCGCGGCGATGAGCCCGAACACCACCGCCTTCGCCATGCCCTGCCAGAGGTCGGGCAGCTGGGCGAGCGCGGTGAAGCTGGCCAGGTAGGCGCCTGGTGTGCCGTCCTGGAGGATCACGTTGAAGACGTAGCCACCGGCGACGCCCACGACGCTGACCAGGCCGTTGAGGAAGACCGCGACGAGCATGGTCGCGAGCACCCGGGGTACGACGAGCCGCTGGATCGGGTCGATGCCGAGCACCATCATCGCGTCGAGCTCTTCGCGGATCTTGCGGGCTCCGAGGTCCGCCGCGATCGCAGAGCCGCCCGCCCCAGCGATGAGCAGCGAGGTGGCGATCGGGCCGGCCTCACGCACCACCGCGAGCACCGAGGCCGAACCCGTGAAGGACTGGGCGCCGAACTGCTTGATGAGGCCACCGACCTGGAGGGCGATGACGGCGCCGAACGGGATCGCGACCAGTGCGGTCGGGATGATCGTGACCGAGGCGATGAACCAGGCCTGCTGGAGGAACTCCCGCAGCTGGAAGGGACGCTTGAACAGTGCTCGCGTGACGTCGAGACCGAAGGCGAAGAGCTTCCCGGCGGTCCCGACCGGGGCGAGAACCCTGGCGGAGGTGATTGAGGACATGGTCAGGCTCCGGGCGCCATCGACATGTTCTCCTCGAACGAGCCAGGTGGGGGCATCACCCCGTGCTGACGGCACCACTCGCCCGGCGGGCGCTGGCTGCGCCGGGGCATGCCGTTCGAGGGCTCGAGCTGGAGCGGGATGGGCGGCAGCGGCGGCAGCTCCTGGCCGGCCTCGGCGGCGAGCTCGTCGGCGTCCTTCTCCTCGGACATGCCGATCGGGCCGACCCGCTGGGCGTTGAGGAACTGCCGCACCACGGGCTCCTCGCTCGACAGCAGCATCTCCCGCGGCCCGAACATCGCCAGGTGCTTGTGGTAGAGCAGCCCGATGTTGTCCGGCACCGTCCGCGCGGTGTTGATGTCGTGGGTCACGATCAGGAACGTCGCGTCGATCTGCGCGTTGAGGTCGACGATCAACTGGTTCAGGAACGACGTGCGCACCGGGTCCAGACCCGAGTCGGGCTCGTCGAAGAGCACGATCTCGGGGTCGAGCACGAGGGCGCGGGCCAGGCCGGCGCGCTTGCGCATGCCGCCTGAGATCTCCCCGGGGAGCTTGCCCTCGGCGCCGAGGAGACCGACCAGCTCCATCTTCTCCATGACGATGTTGCGGATCTCGGACTCGGACTTCTTGGTGTGCTCCCGCAGCGGGAAGGCGACGTTGTCGTAGAGCGTCATCGAGCCGAACATCGCGCCGTCCTGGAACAGCACGCCGAACAGCTTGCGGATCTCGTAGAGCTCCTTCTCGGAGCAGTTTGCGACGTCGAGACCCTCGATCACGATGCTGCCCGTGTCGGGCTTGAGGAGCCCGATGATGGTCTTCAGGAACACGGACTTGCCGGTGCCCGACGGGCCCAGCATCACGCAGATCTCACCGGCGGGGATCGTCAGCGAGACGTCCTTCCAGATGAGGTCGCGCCCGAAGGACTTCGTGAGTCCGTCAACCTTGATCTCGACGCCCACGAGCGCCCTCCCTGTGTTTATCGGATCCGACGTGCTGTGGCCTTTGCACCAGGCCGAGTCAGATGGCCCCTCTCTGCCACCCTTCTCCCCGGGCATACCAACGAGTAAACGAGCAGTTGGTTACGCACCCGACGGATGGAACCTGACCGGCTCTTGCCGGACATCTCCGGTGGCTGCGCGGGTCACAGTGTGGGGCATCGCGCGATTCACGACAATTCGGTCTCTTCATGTGATAACCGACAACAGGCGGGCCGTGATGCTGGTAGATACGCGACGGCGGCCGCTCCCGTGTGGGAGCGGCCGCCGTCGTGACGGTGTGGTCCTGGCGTCAGGACCGGGAGGTGCGACGTGAGGTCACTTGAGGGTGACCTTGGCGCCGGCGCCCTCCAGGGCCTCCTTGGCCTTCTCCGCGGCCTCCTTGTTGACGCCCTCGAGGACGGCCTTCGGCGCAGCCTCGACCAGCTCCTTGGCCTCCTTGAGACCGAGGCTGGTGAGTCCACGCACCTCCTTGATGACGTTGATCTTCTTCTCGCCGGCGGCCTCGAGGATGACGTCGAACTCGTCCTTCTCCTCCTCCGCGGCGGCCTCACCACCGGCACCACCGGCAGCCGGGGCTGCGGCGACGGCGACGGGAGCGGCGGCGGTGACGCCGAAGGTGTCTTCGAACTGCTTCACGAACTCGCTGAGCTCGAGGAGGGTCATCTCCTTGAAAGCGTCGAGCAGCTCGTCGGTGCTGAGCTTCGCCATGGTGGCGGTTCCT
>DASVBF010000265.1:0-2571 GCA_036375975.1 Nocardioidaceae bacterium
GAGGCTGACACACCGAAGTACTCGACAGGAGTCAATGCCGATGAGCGGCATGTCTTCGTCAACTCGCTGACAGCCCTCGTCGCTCTCGTCTCACCCGGCGCTACACCGTGCTGCGCTGGCAGCGTCGAAGTTGCTGATGGAAACCGGGAGACGAGGAGTTCCTCTTCATCGTCCTCCTCGCTTCATGTCGTCCTCAACGATCGGCAGGGCGGCGAGAAACGTGCACCTCTCCGCTATCACTCGTACCAGCGGCGTTCACGTTGTAGCCACCCAGGACCGACGAGTGACTCCAACGGGCGACCTCGCAGCCGCATGATCGCGACAAGCGCGAACGTGTAGACGAACCTCACAACTAGTCCGCCGCCGATAGCGATCCCCAGCGACACGCCGCCTTCCGCGTCGCCCGCAATCCATCCCGCGCATCCACCGACGACGGCGCCAGCGGCGCGGCTGGTCCAGACGGATCAGCGTCGAGGAATGCCGGTTGAGTTCGCCGACTGGCTAGCGTTAGCGCTTATCCGGTGCTCATGCCCGCCAGGTAGGCAGCCACGGCGTGGGCGGCGTGGCGGTCGAGATTGGCTTTGGCCATGTCGTAGCGCATCGTGGTGCGCGGGTCGGCGTGGCGCATGGCGTACTGCATGTCGCGGATGCTGATACCGGCGACCAGCCCGGTGGTGCAGAAGGTGCGGCGCAGCCCGTGCGGGCTGATCGGGCGGGTGATGCCGGCGACGCGGGCCACCCGGGTCAGGGCCCGGCTGGCGCCGGCTCGGTCCATCCGCCGCCCGGTCCGGGTCCGCAGGATCGGGCCCGTGATGCGGCCGCCGACTGCCTCCCGCACGGCGCGCAGCACTGGGATGGGCAGCGGAATGTCGGCCGGCTTGGCGCCCTTACCCAGCACGTGCAGCAACTCGTAGCCGGCCTCGTAGCGCAGGTCGGTGATGTCGGTCGCGCAGGCTTCGGACACCCGCAGCCCGAGCATGCCGAGCAGGCAGACAAGCGCGTGGTCGTTCGGCCCCGAAGTGCGGGCGGCGGCGAGCAGGGCGGCGAACTCCAGCGGGTGCAGAACGGTGCGCTTCTGTCCCTCCCACGCCACCTTCGGCCGGGTCACGGCCGTCGCCGGGTTGGCCGGGATGATCCCGTCGATGACGGCGTACTTGTAGAAGGTGGCCACGGTTCCGAACCGCCGGGCCACCGTCGCCGCGGCATACCCGCGGCCTTCGAGGTAGCGCACGTACATCTCCAGCTCGCCGCGGGTGACCCGCAGCACCTCCCGGTCGTATGCCTGGCACCACCCAAGGAACGCCCTGAGGTCCTGGGTGTAGGCGGTCAAGGTCGGCTCCCGGTAGCGGGCCAGGAACGACCCCATGGCCAGCCTCGTCACGTCCAGATAGTTGGGCACCATCTCCGTCGTCGTGGTGGTCATCGCGGCTCCTCCCGGCACGGCCGGAAGCCGGTCTCCCGGCACCGCTCAGATCATCGGCTCGGGCCAATCGTGGTCGCCACGATCGAGCTGGCACTACCGCTCGCTTGCTCCACGTCGCCGGGCCAACTCAGCGTGCCACGCGAGCAGCGGCATTACCGTGGCCCGCACGTGACGACGTGAGGGGCAGTAGATGGCCGATGCACCTGGATGCGGTGGGGTCTGGCTAACGCAGAATTCCGTTGTCTGCATTACGGGACGAGCCTCGGCGCATGGCGAGCGCATCATCAAGAGCGCGAGCCGTGCGGCGCTCAAGAAGCGGAATGCCGACTTCACCGATGATTGGTCTGAGCGGGTGACCGTGCTCGTCTGGGGGGACTTCTCGCGGGGGCAGATCGTCAACCCGCGGCGTGGGCTTACCCAGAAATTGGAGGAAGCCCATGCCGCGCGGATTGCTGGACGACATGTGCATGTGATTGACACCGACGACTACGGCGCCCTGCTGGAGGGGCGGCGCGTCCCATGCGTCGCGGTACCGGACCCGCGACGGCTGCGCGCCGGCGGCCTGAAGCGACCCCGTGCCATGACGCAGATGTCGCCTCCCGGTGCGGGCCGACCTGCCCACACAACACAGATGCGGCCGTACGAACCACAGAAGGGGCCGACCAGGAACGACGTGCTGGCCATGACCAAGGATCTGGCCGCACTCGAAAGAGCGTTGCAGGCGCACCGTCACATCGAGATGAAGCTTGCTGAGCTTGCTCGCAATCGAGGCCTAGCACCGCTGAGCCCCGCCGCAGAGCCAACCTTCGACGTGGCATGGCTTGAAACCGACGACTCTTTGACCGTCGTCGAGGTCAAGTCACTCCCGCCAGGTTGCGAGGTTCAGCAACTGAGACTGGGTCTCGGGCAAGTCTGCGACTACCGTGAGCAGCTCAAGTCAAGGCATGCCAAGGTTCGAGCGGTATTGGCGGTCGAACGCAAGCCTCCGGCCCACTGGGATGCCGTGTGCCGAGCGGCGGATGTGATCTTGGTCTGGCCACCGCGACTGGGACGAGCCTTCAAGCCGAAGGCCTCAAACTAGCTGGCATTACCCAGCGCGGCACCCCCCGGACGGACGTAGTAGCACGGCACTTCCTGCGCGACGCCGT
>DASVBF010000278.1:0-6225 GCA_036375975.1 Nocardioidaceae bacterium
GGTCCTCATCGACTACGGCGACGTGGTGGTTCACGTGCAGCACGAGGAGGAGCGTTCCTTCTATGCGCTCGAGCGGCTGTGGCGCGACTGCCCGACCATCGACCTCCCCGAGACCGTCACCTCCGGCCGCGGCGAGTGAGCAGGCGGCTGATCCTGCTGCGCCACGGCCGCACGGCCTGGAACGAGTCCGGACGGGCGCAGGGCCATGCCGACATCGAGCTCGACGAGACCGGCCACCGGCAGGCCGTGTCAGCTGCCCGGCACCTGTCCACCCTCGGCAGCCACGCGCTGTGGTCCTCCGACCTCACGCGCGCGCGTCAGACGGCCGCCTACGTCGCCTCGGCCTGCGCGCTCGCTCCGTCGTACGACGAGAGGCTGCGCGAGTTCGACGTCGGCGAGCGACAGGGGCTGACCCTCGACGAGTTCGCCGCGCGCTACCCGGGGGAGTACGCCACCTGGGTCCGCGGTGACGGCCTCCTGCCGGTCAAGGGCGGCGAGGTGGTTCAGGACGTCGAGCGTCGGATCGTGCCCGCGCTCCAGGAGTGCCTGGACTCCCTTGGCCACGGTGAGACAGGCGTCGTCGTGACCCACGGTGCCGCGATGAAGGTCGCCGTCACGGGGCTGCTCGGCTGGTCCCACCGGCTCACGACCTCCCTCAAGGGCGTGGACAACTGCGCCTGGGTCACGCTCGAGGAGATCGAGCACGGCGGACGTTTGCGACTTGCCGGCTACAACCAGAAGGCACCACGCGACCACACGTCCTGAGGGACAATCGTGGCATGGACGAAAGCCTCCCCGAAGTCACGAAGTCCGTTCGACCTGACGGCGGCGTCGTCGTCGGCGACGACGGCTCCGAGGGCGCGGCACGGGCGGTCAGGTTCGCCCTGGAGGAGGCTCGTCGCCGGAACATCTCCCTGCACGTCCTGCGCGCCTGGTCGATCATGAGCACCTCGCGGCCGATCGACGTGCCGCCCGGCTTCGCCGCCTCCCTGGCGGAGTACGAGACCGCCGCGCTGGCGGAGGAGAAGACCCGGGTGGGTCACCTGCTCGGCCCGGACCCCGGCGTCCCGGTCGAGGTGCACTGCGTGCACAGTCCTGCCGCCCAGGCGCTCATCGCCGCGTCGGAGACAGCGGACGTGATCGTGGTCGGCTCGCGCGGTCTCGGCGGCTTCCGTTCGCTGGTCCTCGGCTCGGTTGCCGAGCAGTGCATCCGGCATGCCTGTGGGCCGGTGATCGTGGTCCGCGACGAGGCCTGAAACATCCGCAAGGCCCGAGTGGTCGGCGCGGAGCCCCCGATTTCGCATCCGGGCAGGGCGTTGGATAGGATTCCCGAGTTGCTCGGGCCGGACAGGTTCGGGCGGCGGGGCTGTGGCGCAGCTGGTAGCGCACCTCCATGGCATGGAGGGGGTCAGGGGTTCGAGTCCCCTCAGCTCCACCATCAGGTGAACGGGTCGGGCCGGCCTCCCGGGAGGTTCGCCAGCATTGCCCGCCCCTCCGCGGCGAACTTGTGCTCGACCAGCACCTCGTACTTGGTCGCCACCACCTGCTGGATCGACGTGAAGTCCCGCTGTCCCCGCGTCGCGGCGTAGCCGACCATGGCCCAGATCACGCCGAAGAACACGCCGAAGACCGCCGTCGACAAGACGATCGGCCACGTCTTGCCGCTGCCGAAGAGGGCGAAGATCAGCCCCACGAACAGTCCGAGCCACAGGCCTGACAGCGCTCCACCGAGGGCCACCCGGCCGGTGGTGAGGCGGCCGGTGACCCGCTCGACCTGTTTCAGGTCGGTGCCGACGATCATGCAGTTCTGCACGGGGAAGCCCTGGTCGGAGAGGTAGTCGACGGCACGCTGCGCATCGGTGTACTCGTCGTAGACCCCCAACGACTGCGGGAACTGCAGCGCGAGGGCGGATCGGGACGACGGCATGCGGGCCTGGTTGCTCATGAGCCCATTCTCGCAGCGAGGCGGCCCCCGGCAAGAGAAGGAAGTCCCGACCCCCGCAGCGCGGGCGAGGTCAGTCGGTCCCGTCCGGGCGCGGCTGTACGACGATCCCTCCGAACCTCGCCTCGTCGGCCCAGCAGCGGACGCCGTCGACGTACACGATGTGCGTGACCGTCACCTCCTCGCAGAGCTCTTCGTCGTCGGCGTACCGGGCAGCGAAGCCTCCGGTGAGGCTCGTGTTGACGAGCACCAGGCGCCTGCCGTCGGACGTGCTCGCCCGGGCGACACAGGCGCGGCACAGGTAGTCGGGGTACCTGGGCACCGCGGGCTGCTCGGTGCCGCAGATCGGGCATGCCACGAGCTCGACAGCCACGGCAGGACCCTCAGCCGGCGTTCTTCCGGGCCGACCAGGCGCTCGCCACCATCTCCTCGAGCGTGTAACGCATCTTCCAGTCGAGGTCGCGCCCTGCGAGGTCACCGTTCGCGACGATCCGGGCCGGGTCCCCGGGACGCCGTGGGCCGATCTCCGGCTCGAAACCTACCCCGGTGACCGCGGCCATCGCCTGCATGATCTCGCGGACGGAGCTGCCGTCACCGCTGCCCAGGTTGTACGCCCGCTCGAGTGCCTCGCCGGACTCGAGCCTCTGCGCGGCGACCGCGTGGGAGTGCGCGAGGTCCGCGACATGGATGTAGTCGCGCACACAGGTGCCGTCCGCGGTCGGGTAGTCGTCGCCGTTGATCCGGGGGGTCCGGCCCTCGACAAGTGCCTCGAAGACGAGCGGGAAGAGGTTGTGCGGGCTCGTGTCGTAGACGGAGTCGTCGGCAGAGCCGACCACGTTGAAGTACCGCAGCGACGTGTGCTTCAGGCCTGCGGCGACCTCCTGGTCGCTCATCAGCCACTCGCCGATGAGCTTGGACTGGCCGTAGGGCGACTCCGGCGCGAGTCGGGTCTCCTCGGTGACGATGTCGACGTCGGGGGTGCCGTAGACCGAGGCGCTGGAGGAGAAGACCATCTTGTCCACGCCCTCGTCCTGCATGGCGCGCAGGATGCTCACCGTGCCCGCGACGTTCTGGTCGAAGGTGTGCAGCGGCCGCTCGACCGAGACCCCGGCGTACTTGAAGCCGGCCAGGTGCACCACACCGGTCACGTGGTGCTCACGAAGCGTACGGCGGACCAGGTCGGTGTCGAGGATGGTCCCCTCGACGAACGGCGTCTCGTCGGAGACGAAGTCGCGATGACCGCTCGAGAGGTCGTCCAGGACGACGGCGTGGATGCCTTCCTCGGTGAACGCACGCGCCACATGCGCGCCGATGTACCCCGCTCCGCCTGTCACCAGCCACGTCATCAGTCAGACCTTCACTCTCTCCGTCGTTGTGTCGACCCCTGACCCTAACGGTGAGGCGCCCGTCCGTGCGCGCCGCGATCCCTTCCAGGTCGCCCCTCGGGGCCCGGCTGCCGCCTGAGGTACCATGACCCCATGCGGAAGGACCTGCTTCTTAGCCGGCCGCGCTGACAAGGCACCATCACAGCGCGGCTACCCCTCATGCCTGAGGGGTTTTTTTGTGCCCCTCCCGCGGGCGCCTCAGGTGCGAGGAGAAGTCCAGCCCCAGCCGCCGTGACAGGAAGACGAGACGATGACCGAGCAGGCAGAAGACCGGGCGACCTATGACGTCGCCGCTGTCCAGGACAAGTGGCGCAAGGTCTGGGAGGACCTGAACCCCTTCCAGGCCGACGACGACCCGGCCGAGAGCAACGCGCGGCGCCGCTATGCGCTGACCATGTTCCCCTACCCGAGCGGTGACCTGCACATGGGTCACGCCGAGGTGATGGCGCTGCACGACGTGATTGCGCGCTACTGGTGGCAGCGCGGCTACGACGTGCTCAACCCGATCGGCTGGGACTCCTTCGGACTGCCGGCCGAGAACGCCGCGATCAAGCGGAACGAGCATCCGGCGACGTACACCTACGCGAACATCGAGACCCAGGCCGAGTCGTTCCGGCGCTACGCCGTGAGCTTCGACTGGTCGCGCCGGCTGCACACCTCGGACCCGGAGTACTACCGCTGGACGCAGTGGCTGTTCCTGCGGTTCCGCGAGCGCGGCCTGGCCTACCGGAAGTCCTCGCCGGTGAACTGGTGCCCCAACGACCAGACCGTGCTGGCCAACGAGCAGGTCGTGCAGGGCATGTGCGAGCGTTGTGGCGCCGAGGTCACGAAGCGCGAGCTGACGCAGTGGTACTTCAAGGTCACCGAGTACGCCCAGCGCCTGCTGGACGACATGGAGATGCTGAAGGACACCTGGCCCGACCGGGTCCTGGCCATGCAGCGCAACTGGATCGGCCGGTCCGAGGGTGCACACGTCGACTTCGAGGTCGAGGCCACCGGTGACCTGCCCGCCCGGTCGGTGACGGTCTTCACGACCCGACCCGACACCCTGTACGGCGCCACGTTCTTCGTCGTCGCCGCGGACGCGAAGCTGGCCGAGGAGGTCTGCGCGCCCGAGCAGCGGGAGGCCTTCGAGGCCTACCTGGAGCAGGTGCGCAAGGAGAGCGACATCGACCGGCTGTCGACCGAGCGCGAGAAGACCGGGGTCTTCCTGGGTCGGTACGCCGTCAACCCGGTCAACGGAGAGCGGATCCCGGTGTGGGCGGCCGACTACGTGCTGGCCGACTACGGCACCGGCGCGGTGATGGCGGTGCCCGCGCACGACCAGCGCGACCTGGACTTCGCGAAGACGTTCGACCTGCCGGTCCGCCGTGTGGTCGACACCGGCGAGCCGAACCCGGAGGAGACCTACGTCGCGACGACCGGTGACGGCGTCTACGTGAGCTCCGGCGACCTCGACGGGATGACCGACAAGGCCTCCGGCATCTCGAGGATCGTCGAGCGGCTGGAGGCCGAGGGACGCGGCAGCGGGGCCGTGAACTTCCGGCTGCGCGACTGGCTGCTGTCACGGCAGAGGTTCTGGGGCTGCCCGATCCCGATCGTCCACTGCGACGCGTGCGGCGAGGTGCCGGTCCCGGACGAGCAGCTGCCCGTCGTGCTGCCAGATCTGCGGGGCGCGGATCTCAAGCCCAAGGGCACCTCGCCCCTGGCCGCGGCCGAGGACTGGGTCAACGTCGCCTGCCCCTCGTGCGGGGGCCCGGCCAAGCGCGACAGCGACACGATGGACACGTTCGTCGACTCGTCGTGGTACTTCCTGCGCTACTGCTCCCCGGACTACACCGACGGTCCGTTCGACCCCGAGGCGGTCCGGAGGTGGATGCCGGCGCATCAATATGTCGGCGGTGTCGAGCACGCGATCCTGCACCTGCTGTACAGCCGGTTCTTCACCAAGGTGCTGCACGACATGGGCATGGTCGACTTCGTCGAGCCCTTCGAGGCGCTGATGAACCAGGGCCAGGTGATCAACCAGGGCAAGGCGATGAGCAAGTCCCTGGGCAACGGTGTCGACCTCGGCGACATGATCGACGAGTACGGCGTCGACGCGGTACGCCTGACCCTGGTGTTCGCCGGACCGCCCGAGGACGACATCGACTGGGCCGACGTCTCTCCCGGCGGTTCGCTGAAGTTCCTGCAGCGGGCGTGGCGGCTGAGCGGCGACGTGACGTCGCCGCCCGGCGTGTCCTTCGCGGACGGCGACGTGGATCTGCGCAGGGCGACGCACAGGACCCTGCACGAGGCCGAGCAGCTGCTCGACTCGCACCGGTTCAACGTCGTGGTCGCCCGGATCATGGAGCTGGTGAACGTGACCCGGAAGGCGATCGACTCCGGCTGTGGGCCGGCCGACCCCGCGGTGCGGGAGGCGACAGAGGCGGTCGCGGTCATGCTGTCGCTGGTCGCGCCGTACACCGCCGAGGAGATGTGGTCCCGGCTGGGGCACGAGCCCACGGTGGCGCACGCCGGCTGGCCGGCCGTCGAGGAGTCGCTGCTGGTGCAGGAGTCGATCACCGCGATCGTCCAGGTCCAGGGCAAGCTGCGGGCCAAGCTGGAGGTCAGCCCCGACATCTCCGAGGCCGACCTGGAGGCCATGGCGCTGGCCGAGCCGGTGATCCAGCGGTCGCTGGAGGGCAAGACCGTGCGGAAGGTGATCGTCCGGGCGCCGAAGCTGGTCAACATCGTCGCGAGCTGACCTACGCCTCTGCATCGGGTCCGCCGGTCTGCGCCGACGGACCCGCTCGCTGGGCGGCGTCCGCGTCTTCACTGCCGCTGACCGCCTGCCCTGCCTGCGAACGCCGCTTCAGGCTTCGCGTGCCCGCCGGCTCCGCCCGGCTCACCTCGACA
>DASVBF010000053.1:0-35114 GCA_036375975.1 Nocardioidaceae bacterium
ACCCCTGAGCCTGCTGCGCGTGGAGACGATGGAGCAGGCGCAGCGGCTCGGCTTCCACGGCTCACCGACCGTGTTGCTGGCAGGCGTCGACCCGTTCGCCGACGCTGCGGCGCCCGTCGGGCTCATCTGCCGGGTCTACCGCTCCGAGTCAGGTCTCGCCGGAGCGCCCACCGTGGCTCAGCTCAGCACGGCCCTTCGAGCCCGGATCGAGCAGCTGACCGAGCTCAGCCGTTGATCCCGGTGAGGATCGACCACAGGTCAGTGCGCGTCGTCGCGTAGTCGTAGTGGCTCCCGCCGATCGCGCCGGCATCGGAGACGGCGTCGACGAACGCCTGGACCCGCGCCAAGGTGACCGAGGTGTTCTCGGTGCCGGGGTCGTCGACGCCGCCCTCGACGTGGACCGGTCGCCCGGTGAGGGCCTGCGTGCGGTCGACCTGCTCGGCCACCCAGTCGTGCACCTGCGCGGCGGTGTACGCCGAGCCGTCCGCGTTTCTACGGAACGTCCACAGCGCCATCGGCACGACCACCTCGCTGTTGGCTCCTACCCCGCCCCAGGGGAAGCCCTCCCAGTGGTTGCCGGGGTCCGTCGCGAACGGCGAGGGAACGATGGCTCCGACCACCACGTCGGTGCGTGCGCGGACCCTCCGCAGGTGCGGGGCGACGCTGGCGTTGAACGTGACGCGGTCGACCTCGCCGGTGGTGCCGTACCGCTCGATGTCCACGCCCACGGCGTCGAACCTCTGCCCGTGTGGGCTGACGTAGTCGGCGATCGCGACGGAGCGACGTACGTCGCGCGCCATGTCGCCGTACCCGGGCACGTACCAGCCGACCACCTTCAAACCGGCGGCATGCGCCTCGTCCAGCCACTGGGCCATCTCGGCCTCGTCGTAGAAGTCCGAGGTGCTGTTGAAGCGGGCCGTGGACAGCAGGAGCGTCCGGACCCCCCTCGCCTTCATGTCCGCGACGGCCCCGGACGGCGTCAGGGCCGCATAGTCGAGTACGTCGACCCACGTCGCCAGCTTGCGGAACGGCCGCTCCGGGTCGACCACACGCCAGCGCGACCAGTGACCTGTCGGGCTGGTGCGCACCGCTCGGTGCACGGAGCCGCTGGCGCGCGGTGCGACGACGACCACGTCATCGCCGACCGACGTTGCCCCGGGCCCGGCGGCGAGCACCGCGGCACCGATCGACCGCGGCGACGACCAGCCGTTGCCCAGGTCGTAGGAACGGGTCCGCATCTCTCCCGTGGAGCCGCGATAGAACGCGTCGAGGTGGCCGCTGGCAGGCGCGGCGAGCGCTGGTTGGGAGGTGAGGCTGCCGCCGAGGACGTGCCAGGCCGACCATCCCGCGCCACTGCGGTACGAGCGGTTCATCAGGCGTCCGCCGGTGGTGCGCACAACCACGTCGATCCGACCGCTGCCCCAGGAGGCCGCCGCAGGTGACGAGGTCAGCTCGCCCCCTCGCCGCTGCCACGTCGACCATGACCCCGAGGCGTAGGTGCGCTGGTACAGGGATCCGTCGGCTCCACGTGCGAAGACGTCGAGCCGGCCCTTGCCCCACGATGCCACGCTGGGGGCCGAGCTCAGGGAGCCTCCCAGGGAGCGCCAGTCCGACCACACCCCGGACCGCCACGTGCGCCACTTCAGCCGGTTGTCGACACCCCGCGCGAACACGTCCATGCGACCAGGTGCCCACGAGACGACGGCCGGCTGGGACCGCAGCGACCCACCGAGGGCCAGCTGCCTTCCCCAGCTACCGCCGTCGATCAGGTACCGGTGCCTGAGGGTGCCGGCGCTCGTCCAGAGCAGGTCCGTGCGCCCCGCCGCCGGCGACACGACCGCCCGCGTTCGGGCCTCCGTCGACGGAAGAGGCGCAGGTGCCGCCGCCGCGCCCTCGGCGCTCAGCACGGCTCCGGCTGCGCTCGCGACGACGGCAAGGAGGGTGCTCACGGCGACCTGACCGCGCAGGAGCTGGTTGAAGACCACGGCGGTGCCTCCCATCACGGGCAGACGGCCGGCCCGCGCATCTCAGACAAACACAGCCCGGTTGTCCCAGCCACGGTCATTGGTCCTGAAATGGCCCGCAACCATGACAGCCGTCGCATCGGACGAGCCCCTCAGGGCCTGGGTCGACACATCCGCGCCGACGCCAGGTCGATGTCGTCACCAGGACGATCGCAGAGCCGGTAGAGCCGAGGCGGCGTCGAGGGCGACCTACTGACGACGACCGCGATGGACCCGAGGGGCTGCCCGGTCTCCAGGCTTCCTCCGGTGACGTGGACACCGAGCTCGTAGTCCGACTCCCGCTCCGCACGGTTCGTCGTCGTGGGTTGCCTGGCCTCACGGACGGCCTCCATCGCCAGCAGATGAGGGAAGTTGTAGCTACCTCCACCGACTTGGGACGAGACCAGGGTCGTGGGCGCGGCCACCCTCTCCAGGAGCTCGATGTTCACCCCGTGCTTCGACCCGTGGTGCGAGAGCTTGACGAGGTCGGCCTTCAGGTAGTCGGTCCCGGTCGCTGCCCTGAGCTCGCGCGCGAGAACAGGGTTGTACTCCTGCTCCAGATCGGGGAAGTCCACGGTCGCCTGGGCCCACGAGGTGAACTGGGCGTCGGCGCCGAGCAGCATCCGGCACGTGTTGCGCTTGACCAGGCGACGGTTGATGCGGCGCGGGTCGGCAGGGTCCTTCTCCGTCTCGACCTTCGTGGCGGGGTACTCCACCATCAGGGTGATCGAGGCGTCGTTCACGTTGACCCCGTAGGTGTCGAACCGGTTGCGCAACCCGACGCCCGGGCCGATCACCGTGAACTTCACCGCGTCCAGGAACAGGGTCGTTCCGGCCGTCGGCTGCAGCCATCGGATCTCCGGACGACCCTCGAGACACGTCATGAGGTTGTGGAAGGGCGGGCTGGGATAGAAGTAGCCGGGTTCCCAGAACTGGTCGATGAACCCCTCCTGCGGGTAGCGGTCCAAGAAGTCGGCCATGCCGCCGATGTGGTCCGAGTGGGGGTGCGTGGCCACGAGCAGGCGGACCTGACCGGGAGTGCCGGGCTCCTCGATGATGGGTTCGTCGGGAAGCACCCGGTGCAGCGCATCGAGCAGCCTCGGCAGCTTGTTGCGCGTTGCGATGTCGACGACCACGAGCCGGCGGGGCCTTCCCTCGCGCGTAGGGAGGAGCAGCACCTGGCTGTCGCCGTCGCCCACATTGAGCAGGAAGTAGGCCAACGCGTCAGGGTCGGCGGCGAGGGCCTTCACCAGACTGCCCGGATGCGCCTCGGCAGCGTCGAGTGCGGACGCCGGCAGCGGGTTGACCACCGGCACGTCGAGAAGGGTCGGGACGGGGGTGTTCATCGGCTCGGTACCCTTCGTTCAGGCGGTGGAGAGAGCTTGAGCTGCCTGGCCTTGCGCGCCGAGCGACGCTGGCCGGCTCTGGCGAGAAGTCCGCGGTCCACCTCATCAACGAGCTCGGGCGCTCGCACCGTGGCGACTGCTCCTTGGTACGCCAGCTTCGCCGCCTCCCGGGCATCGGCCGAGATGTCGTAGAGAGGTCCCTCGAAGAGGGTGCGTACGTCGCCGACCAGCCCGCGGTTCCAGCCCGGCCCGAGCCGGGTCGCCGCGAACACGTCACCGATCCGGGGCAGCCGCTGGAGCCTGCTCGGACGGTACAGCTGATAGCGCAGCAGCTCCTGGTCGAGGGTGGCGACCGAGGGGTCCTGGGCCGCCGAGGACGACCAGGACAGACGGCCGCGCCGGTCCGCCTGTGGCCATGGCCAGGAGATCAGCACGACCCGGTGGTCGACCAGCTCCTCGAGAACGACATAGGCGAAGTCGGCGAGGCAGTCCGGGTCGTCTGCGACGTGATGCAGTGTCTCGGGCCACCACAGGACCGCTGCGGGCGCTACCACGGCTCGGTCCAGACGGGGTGCCTGCCGGGATCTTCCAGCAGATGCGGGTGGTAGAGGGCGACACTTGCCCCCGTGAGCCACCAGCCGGCGTGGACGAGGTCCCGGCACAGCTGCCGGTCGAACCTGTCGAAGCTCGTGGCGACCCGGGCCAGTGTCTGGACATCGGGTTCCTCAGGGTTCGCACGCCGCCAGGCGCGTGCTCGCTCGCCGTCGTCACCGATCGTGGTGGAGAGCCCGAACAGGACGCCGTGCCGTCCCCAGGCCGGGGGCTCCTCGCGCATGAGTCCCGTCGCACTGTCCTCGACTTCTTCGTACGCCTTGAAGCGCTCGACCATCTGCCGCCGTCGCAGTGCCGTCGACTGGCGGTACAGCAAAGCATTGGCCAGCTGCAGGTCCCGTACGACCGGTACGGGGCCGTACTGACCGGTTACGAACACCCCACCGGCGTTCAGGGCCACCAAGAACGCCTCCCGCAGGTCGTCCACCGGCTCGAGGCCCATGTTGTCGTAGGCGCCGCCATCGACCAGGCGTACCTTCCTGCCCGCCTGGCACGGGAACGCGGGCAGCCCCTTCGGCGTCAGCGGCGGAAACGGACCGGGCACTGCCGCACTCGCCGCGACAGCCGTCGAGAGTCGCAGACGCGTCCCGGCGGTCGGGATCTGACCGATCACGTAGTCGCCGACGACCTCGCGCTCGAAGCCGAAGCGCACACCCGTGCTCGTGTTCGCCGCGTTGAAGATGAACCGGACCTCCGGATCGAGCTCTTCGAGGAGGAGGCCGTGCAGGAACAGCGAGTCCAGCTCCTCGGCCAGCAGCTCCGTGCGTGTCTTCGGACCGATGACCTTCCAGATCTCACGCAACAGCCGAGTCTTCAGAGCCTCCGACGAGACGCGGTCGACGAATGGCTTCAACAGAACCTCGTCGACGGCCTCCTGGGAGAAGCTGCTCGACCGGAGATCGGGCATGGCCACAGCCAGCAAGCCCGCGGCGACGGAGCCGCCCGAGACGGCCGACACCCAGCGAACGTCCGCAAGCAGCTCGGCGTCGGCGAGGAAACGCATCACCCCGAGTCCCGCGAGCGTGGCCCGGAAGCCACCACCGGACAGGGTCAACGCGATCCCCAGTCGTCCATCCGAGGGAGGCTCCGGTTCCTGGCGTGCAGGGCGGGGATTCCCGCAAGGCACAACGAGATCGGACATCCCGCTGCCGATGGCCGGCGACGTCAAGATGTTGGCGTCGGGCGGCGGGTTCGACGGCACACTCATGGCGACCCCTGTGCGTTGACAACGTGCGCGCCTCGGGACCGGCCCGAGAGTCTCCGGCGCCCCGGAAAGCTCATCGAGACTCAGAGTGGCACCACGGGACGGTTCCCGGAGCGAAACCGACCAAAATGGGGCGGCCCGCACGATCACGACTCCGGGTGCGCCGCAGAGCTCATGTAACGCTCGTCGCGCCCCGAACGGTGCTCAAGAGGGGGATCCTGTCCATCTGAGAGGACTTCATGAGCTCATACCGACCCACCGACGACGACGTCACCACCGCCGAGTGGCTCGACGGCCAGACCCAGACGCACCCGATGAGATCGGCGGCCAGGCCGCCTACCGCCCCATCCGCCGCACCGGCGTCAGAGCCGGTCTACTCCTACGGGCCCGAGCAGACAGAGGACGACGAGTACAGCGAGTTCCGGCAACGGGAGCGGTTCGGCGGCATCAACTGGGGAGCCGCGTTCTTCGGCTGGCTGGTGGCCGCCGGGTTGGTCGTTCTCCTCGCCGTCGCCGTCGCGGCGGGTGTCGCCGCGCTCGGTCTGACCGACGAGGTGCAGTCCGCCGGTGCGAAGCCACCGCCGGTCGGGGCCGTCGCATCCGCCGCCGCCTTGCTCGGCGCGCTGCTGGTGGCCTCCTACACCGGTGGGTACGTCGCCGGGCGCATGTCCCGGTTCGACGGTGGCAAGCAGGGTGTCGCGGTCTGGATCATCGGTCTGCTGCTGGGTGGGGCCGGCGCCGGCCTCGCACTCCTGGCCGACTCGAGGTTCGGCACCCTCGACCGGCTCAGCCTCGCCACGATGCCGGTCCCGGGCGGGGCGGGCGCTCTCGGCGGCGTGGTCATCGCGGTCGCCGCCGTTCTCGCGTCGTTGCTGTTCGCGACCGTCGGTGGCAAGGTCGGCTGCCGCTACCACCGCAAGGTCGACAACGCCGCCTACCGCTGACGGCCATCCGCGAGCCGACCACACTCCCGGGGTGACGGTTCGTCAGAGCCGTGCCCGGTCGTGCGCTGCTGGCTCGTCGGTGGAAGGCCCGACGCTGGCCGGGGGGCGGCCCGGCAGTGAGTCCGATCGCGCTCGCGCCCGGGCCACCAGGAGCACCAGCGCGACGACGAGACCGACCACCGTCGCGATGACAGCAGCCGGGGCCGGCAGCATCCACCCCGAGCCGACGGCGGCCGCACCCCACAGCCCTGCGGCCGCGAGCCCGGCGATCACGGCGAGGACCACCTGCAACCATCCGCGCTCCGCGGCCCGACGGACGCCGGATCGCCAGGCTGCCGGCACCGGAAGGCGCGTCATCAGCTCGGCCGCGCGGTCGAGGGCGCGCAGGGGCGGCGCGGGCTCGGGCTGGCCGACTGCTCTCCCCCGCACCAGGGCCGCCAGTCCGAGCGCGCCCGCCATCGGCAACAAGGGCATCTGAGCGAGCTGATAGCGCCACGAGAAGCCCGAGAAGGCGGCGCCGGTGAGCAGTGTCAGAGCGCAGCTGCCCGCGAGCAGGCCGATCGCGATCCGATCACCGGAACGCCGCGCCCGACCCAACCCGAGTGTCGCGGCGGCGGCCACCAGGAGCAGCACTGCCGCCAGGGGGCCGGGTAGGTAGACCCACCTGCCGTAGGCCGCCATGAACGCGGCGGCGGCGGGGTCCCAGTCCACCTTCCGCAGAACCTTCGGGGTCACCCGTGAGCGTGCGATGAAGGTGTCGTAGGCCCAGTAGTGATTGGCGAACCGCCAGTAGTACATCGGGTAGCCAGGGACCTCGTAGGTGCGAGTCGGCGCGAACCCACCAGCGAAGTCCTTCAGCACCGCCCTGGTGTAGGCGACCGGCTGGGAGCGGACGACTCGTTTGTCGAAGTCCTTGAGCACCTGCTCCTGGGTCATTCCAGGGGGTGGGGTGAAGTGCCACTGGAAGCTCGTCGTGCGCACCGGTCCCGAGGAGCCCCACATGTAGAAGTTGGTGTTGCCCCGCCGAGCGATCGGCGGCCGCGGACACAGCCTGCGCTCGTAGCTGGGCAGCCGGAGCTGCGGGTCCTGGCAGTCGACGATCGTCGCCACGCGGGCGTAGAGGAACCGTGGGCCTGCCTTGGTCACGGCGTACTTGCCGTGACCATGGTGGAAGGCGACGGCGTACGCACCCATGGGGAGGATCGCTGCGACGAGGAAGGCGACCACCTTGACCCAGCTCAGCCGCAGGCACAGGACCGCTACGAGAAACGCCGCGAGGAGGAAGGTGCCCGCGCCACGCACCAGGCCGGATGTCCCGACAAGGGCACCAGCCGCCACGACGGCGGCGAGACCAGGACGACGGCGCCACAGCAGAGCCAGGCAGGCGAGCACCAGCAGCGCCTCGAACAGGAAGTCGGAGAGGATGTAGTGCTCGAGCACGAGCTGGAGCGGGTCGAACAGCAGCGGGACTACTGCAAGCGTCGCCCCCCACACGGGGAGTCCCCGGCGGACCAGGAGTGCGTAGCACCCGACCGCCAGCAGGAGGCCGATGAGATGCTGCACCAGCTGAACGGCCATCATCGAGTCGGTCAGGTGCACGAACGGCCACAGGAAGATCGAGTAGCCCGACGGCCGTACCTCCGAGAGGCTCAGGTCGCGGGCGTTCCTGAGGTAGCTGTTGGTGTCCGCGAACAGCAGTGCAGGCCGGTAGGCGAAGATCACCACGCCACGGATGGCGATGCCGAGAGCAAGAACAGCCAGGAACAGCGCGTGTGTGCGCATCCAGGATCTAGTCAAGTCGGTCCTCAGGGTCGGTGCCTTGGACGTGGGTGCCGCACCCGATCTTGTCAGACCCTGGCCGCCGGCCGAACGGAGCCTCAGGGAGAGCGCCCGATGAACGCGAGCAGGCGCGTCTGCACGTCCGCGCTTGCCGGCACCTCGACACGCGGGCCGTACTGCCCGCTCGTCCGGAGCATGTCATCGAGCGGCAGCATGCCCTCGAGCAGCCGGGCGCACCTGCCGGGGTCCAGACGCTCGTCCTGCCCGGTTGCTCGCGCCAGGTCCCACGTGTGCATGAACACGTCTGCGGTGTAGAAACGATCGACCGCCTGGTCCAGCGGAACCTCTCCGACGTGCTGGTTCCTCAGAACCCTCTCCGACGTCTCCGGGTCGTCGAGGAGGGCCTGCACTCCGTCGCTGTGCACCGTCCAGGCCGCGACCGGGTCGTCCTCGACCGACGGGCCCCGGGGCAGCTCCACCCCGGCGCCGGCCGCCAAGAACGCGGGCAGCCACTCGACGAGATGGCGTACGACGTCCCTGGCGACCCAACCTTCACAGGGCGCAGGGTTGTCCCACGCGCCGGGGCTCACGCCACGGACTCGCTCGCCGAAGACGCCCGCGACGGCGCGGTGCTCGTCCGCTGCGGTGCTCATCGGCCCGGACCCGCGTCCTGGTCCAGCCCAGCCGTGGGCGCGGCACCACCGGCGAGGAGGTCGTCCAAGCGCTCGTACCCCTCCCGGATGCCGTGCTCCATCCCGCTGGCGATCATCCCGTCACGGGCCTCGATGGAGTCCACGAGCGACGTCGTCGTGACGCGGGTGCGGCCGCCGAGGTCCTCGAAGGTCGCCCTCTCGAGCGCGACGCCGTCCGGGAAGTCCTCGTAGGTGAAGGTCTGCACGATGCGGTCGGTCGGGCGGACCTCGTGGAAGACACCCCGGAAGGCGTACTCGCTGCCGTCCTCGTCGACGTGCAGGTAGCGGTAGGAACCGCCGGTGCGAGCGTCGTACTCCTCGATCCGCATGGTAAGCCGACGCGGTCCTAGCCACTGGCTGACCAGGTCCGGCTCGGTGTAGGCGCGGAACACGCGCTCGGGCGGCGCATCGAACTCCCGGGTGATCACGATCGTGGGCAGGTTCGGGTCCGCGGCGATCTCGGTCTCGTTCCGGTGCGTGCTGGTGGTCTTGCTCATGATGCTGCTCCCTCGGTGCGGTTCCCCGTCTCGGTGGTTTCCTTCTCCATGCGCTCGAGCACGGCGTCGAGGCGGCGGAACCGGTCCTCGGCCTCGCGCCGGTAACGCTCGATCCACTTCGTCATCAGGTCGAAGACCTCGGTCTCGAGGTGACACGGGCGTCGTTGGGCGTCCCTGGTGCGACTGACGAGGCCGGCGTCCTCCAGCACGCGAAGGTGCTTGGACACGGCCTGCACCGTGACGTCGTACGGCTCCGCGAGCTCGTTGACGGTGGCATCCCCGACCGCGAGCCGGGCGACGATGTCGCGCCGAGTGGGATCGGCGAGCGCCGAGAACAGCTGGGAGAGCCTGTCGTCACCCACCTCGACTCCCTTCTTCAACCAGATGGTTGAAGAAACGCTACGAGCCGCTTGGCGCTTTGTCAACCCATCGGTTGAACAACGGGAGTTAGCGGTAGAGCGTGGCGATGGCGACGCCGGGGGCGGCCGATCAAGCGAACTAGCATCGCGTCGTGCCTTCCGACGCCGCGACCCTGTCCCTGCTCGCCCTCGACCTGGTCGGAGTCTTCACGTTCGCGCTCTCGGGCGGTCTGGCCGCCGTGCGCCGAGACTTCGACATCGTCGGCGTCCTCGTGCTGGCGGCCGCGGCCGGCCTCGGCGGCGGGATCCTCCGCGACCTCCTCATCGGGGCCACACCTCCGGTCGGTATCAGCGACTGGCGACTCCTGGCCGCTGCCTGCGCGGCTGGAACCATCACGTTCTTCTTCCACCCGGGAGTACGCCGCATCCAGCCGCTCGTCCTCATCCTCGATGCCATCGGGCTCGGTGTCTTCGCGATCGCCGGAGCTCTCAAGGCCCTCGAGCTGGGCAACAATCCGCTCACGGCGGTCATCGTTGGAGTGGTCACCGGGGTCGGCGGCGGGATGATCCGCGATCTGCTCGCGGGCGAGGTCCCCGAGATCCTCGCTCATCGGGAGCTCTACGCCACCCCGGCCATCGGGGGCACCATCCTCTTCGCCGCACTCTGGTGGGCCGACTTCACCCAACCCCTGGTGACCGGACTCTCGGTGGTCCTCATCGCGGCGGTGAGGCTGTTCGCCATTCGGTGGCAATGGCAAGCACCCGCCCCACGCTCCCCCATCGCCTAGCGTCCTTTCCTCGACTGGCCCGGGATGACGGCGAACGAGCCGCTTGCCAGGGCGACCTCGTCGCCGTTCTGGTCAGTGACAGAAGCATCGAGGTGGACGATCCGGCGGCCGGCCTTGACGACGTTGACCTCTGCCCGCAGGGATCCGCGGAACACCGCCGGACCGTCACGCCATAGGCGTGCGCATGACGAGGAGACGCCGGTCCCTGGCGTCTGCTCGAGCGCGGGACTACGTGTGGGACTGGACCAGGCGCAAGCGACCCGCCGGGCCATCTGTCACGGCTCCGGTCAGTCGCTCGAGCAGCCGCTCCGTGAACCCGTTGGGGAGGGAGAGCCGGACGACCTTGCTCCACGCCGACGCGACCTGCTTGGGCAGCGGACCGGTGGTGTAGGTGAGGCCGTAGTCGTCGAAGAGCTCCCGCACCTTGGGCGCGATCTCCTGGTAGCGGTTGCTCGGCAGGTCCGGGAAGAGGTGGTGCTCGATCTGGTACGAGAGGTTCCCGGTCATGATGTGCATGGGCTTGCCCCCCGAGATGTTGGCGGACCCGAGCATCTGCCGCAGGTACCACTCACCGCGGGTCTCACCCTCGATGGACCGTCTCTCGAAGGTCTCGACACCCTCGGGGAAGTGCCCGCACATGATGACGGAGTGGGTCCAGAGGTTCCGCACCAGGTTCGCCGTCGCGGTGGCCGTCAACGTGGACAGGAAGGACGGGCCCGACAGCACCGGGTGCACCACGTAGTCCTTCAGGACCTGGCCGCGGATCTTCCGGAGCACCTGCCGGCCGCGAGCCTTGAAGTCGGGGCTGGAGCGCCGCTTCTTGGAGCGCAGGTTCTTGCCGAGCTCGAGGTCGTAGGCAGCGATGCCGTACTCGAAGAAGCAGGCGTTGACGAAGTTCCACAGCGGCTGCGCCACATAGAAGGGGTACCAACGCTGGTCCTCGTCGACCCGCATGATGCCGTAGCCCAGGTCGTTGTCCCGGCCGATCACGTTCGTGTAGGTGTGGTGCAGCTCGTTGTGGGAGTGCTTCCACTGCTCGGCGGGGGATGCGTTGTCCCACTCCCACGTCGTCGAGTGGATCTTGGGGTCCCGCATCCAGTCCCACTGTCCGTGCATGACGTTGTGGCCGATCTCCATGTTCTCCAGGATCTTCGCGACCGACAGACCCGCGGTTCCGACGAACCACGCAGGAGGAAACAGGGAGGCGAGCAGGACCGCCCGGCTGCCGAGCTCCAGCTTGCGCTGCACATCGATGACGTTGCGGATGTACGCCGCATCCTCGGCGCCGCGTGACTCGACCACGTCGTGGCGGATCTCGTCGAGACGACGCCCGATCTCCTCGACGTCCTCAGGCATGAGGTGGCCGACAGGGTTCTGGTCCTTCTTCTGCATCACAGTCATGGGTTCCGGGTCCTTCCTTCGGATCTGGAGAGAGGTCTCAGTGGTCGATGTCGCAGGTGCCGGCCGCCGCCGAGACGCACGTCTGCACGAGCACGCCGTCGCCGGGTGATGCAGTAGTCACCTCGCCGGTACGCAGGTCGCGGACCGAGCCTTCGCGCAGGGGCAGGACGCAGGAGAAGCAGATGCCCATGCGGCAGCCGGACGGCATCAGCACGCCGGCAGCCTCTCCCGCGTCGAGGATCGGTGTGGCGCCGTCACTGTCGACTGAGGTGCCGCTGGTCGTGAACCGCACGGTCCCGCCCTCTCCGGGGGCAGCGAGGGTCGTCCGGAACCTCTCGGTGTGGAGGCAGTCGGACAGCCCGGCCGCCGCCCAGTGGTCCTCGAGGACGTCGAGCAGCCCGGACGGCCCGCACGCCCAGACCTCACGCTCCGCCAGGTCGGGGACGAGACTCCGGAGCTCTTCGACCGCGAGCCTGCCAGTGCGGTCCGTGTGCCTCTCCACGAGGCGAATCCGGCCGTCTCCCGCGAGCGCTCTCAGCTCGGCTCCGAAGATGACATCGTCCGCTGCTCCCTCGGAGTGCACCAGCACAACGTCCTGGAGCGAGTCGATGCCCGAACGCAGCATCCCCATCACCGGGGTGATCCCGCTGCCGCCGGTGACGAAGAGCGCCTTCCCCGGCGGCGGGTCGGGCAGCACGAAGTCGCCGCATGCCTGGCCCAGATGCACCAGGTCTCCGACCCGCAGCTCCTGGGCGAGGTGGGCGCTCACGAGGCCGTCCGCGACCGGCTTCGCCGTGATCGAGATCGTGCCTCCGGGGGCGCTCGGTGGCGAGGTCAACGAGTACGAGCGCCAGCGGCGCACGCCGTCCACGTCCAACCCGACCCGGACGTACTGACCCGGCACGTGGCCGGTCCAGGACCCGCCCGGACGCAGCACCACCGTCACCGCGTCCCCGGCCTCGGGGGTCACCTCGACCACGCGGGCACGGAGGTCGGCCCCGCGGCGCAGCGGGTGGAACATGTCGACATAGTCGCCCGGGTCACGTGGGGCGGCCATCGCCTCCGCGACGGCCCACACGCTGCGCCCCAGACGGCGACGGAGCCCCGCCGTACGCCCGTTCCGCTCCACCAAGTTGCTCATCTCGCCCAGCATCCCTAGCAACTGGGGGTAAGTTCATGACCAGCAAGCGTGAATCTCACCGACGAAGTTGTTCGGAGCGAACAAATGAAGGGTAGCCCTCAGGAGCAGAAGAGCCGACGCACGACGAGCGGGGCGGCGGAGCTGAACCTCGACGAGGCGACGATCACACTGCTCCGCTCGCGGCTGACCGACGTGGCGGAGCAGACCGTCAGGGCCATCACCGTGGAGGTCCCTGCCTACGCGGACGCGCTCTCCGGCGCCATGGGCGCCAACATCACCTCCGCCGTCGAGCTCGCCCTCCGCGGGTTCCTGCGGCTCGCGGGCAACCCCGCCGCCTCAGGGACCGGGAGCCCGCTCACCCCTGCGCTGGACGGTGCCTATGCGCTGGGCCGTGGCGAGGCTCGAAGCGGGAGGACGATGGACGCGCTGCTGGCGGCGTACCGGATCGGTGCGAGGGAGTCGTGGCGGCAGTTCTCCGCTGCGGCCGTCGAGACCGGCCTGCCGTCGGAGACCATGGCGAAGTTCGCAGAGCTGGTGTTCGCCTACATCGACGAGCTGTCGGCGGCCAGCGCGGCCGGGCACGCGGACGAGCTGGCCACCACGGGTCGGGTCCGCGAGCGCTACCTGGGCAGACTGACGGCGAGCCTGCTCCGAGGCGACCCCTCCCACCAGCTGCTCGACCGGGCACGTCGCGCCGGCTGGGAGGCCCCGAGAACGCTCGCTGCTGCACTGCTGCCCACGGAGCACGCCTCCCGAGCCCTGGCGAACCTCGACGACCGGACACTACGCGCGGACGAGGACCTCCCCGACCTCCACGAGCAGCAGCCCGAGACGACCGTGCTTCTGGTCGCCGACGCCGACGGACCCCGCCGACCAGCGATCGCCGCGGCCCTCCGAAGGCATGGCGCCTACCTCGGCCCCGCCAAGCCCTGGACACAAGCGCGGGCGTCCTACCTCCGAGCCCTTCGTGCCCGACAGCTCGGGCTGCCGACGTCTGCGGGCCTCTGCGACACCGATGACCACCTGACCACGCTGGTCGTCTCCGCCGATCCCGAGGCGCTCGCCGACCTGCGCGAGCGGGTCCTTGCGCCCCTGGCCGATCTTCGTCGGTCGTCCGGCGACCGCCTCGTCGAGACGCTGCGCGCATGGCTCCTGCACAGGGGACGCCGTGACGAGGTCGCCCGGTCGCTCCACGTCCATCCGCAGACCGTGCGCTACCGGGTCAGCCAGCTTCGCGAGCTGTACGGCGACCGGCTCGAGGACCCCGCGACGGTCGCCGCGCTCACCGTGGCCCTGTCGGTCCCGCCCCCTGCCGACGGGTAGACCGCACCGCCCTTCCGAACTGGCGAACCCAGATGGGTGAGGCGCGGACGGGCCCACCCTCCTAGCGTCGTGTCGTGTGGGGCGACCAGGGGCACAGATCGTCCCGGCGCGACCGGTGCGCCTGGTGAAGAGACGTTCCACTTCGACGACCGGGACCCGAAGGAGGCCTTCATGACTAGTACGCAGGTGAGGCATGAGAGCGCGGCGGGAGCGTCTGGCGTCGCGGCCGTCCCGTTCCGGCTCGAGGTCGTCGTCATTCCTGTCGCCGACTTCGACCGGGCCAAGACCTTCTACACGGGACTGGGGTGGCGCGTCGACGCCGAGGCCAACCTCGATGACGGCTACCGGCTGATGCAGTTGACACCACCCGGATCGAACGCCTCGATCATCTTCGGCACCCGCGTCACCGCTGCGCAGCCGGGGTCGTTCGACGGCCTGCTCCTGGTGGTGGACGACATCGACGCGGCCCGCGACGATCTCCGCTCGCACGGAGTCGAGGTGAGCGAGGTGTTCCACGACGCAGGTGGTGGCATCGGCGGCGGCTTCCACGTCGGCACCGAGGGCCGTGCCCCGGGTCATGACCCCGAACGCCGCTCCTACGCCTCGTATGCCTCGTTCAACGACACCGAGGGCAACCGCTGGGTGCTCCAGGAGATCACGACCAGGCTTCCCGGGCGCGTGGAGGAGGACTGACATGGACGTGGCGTCCCTGGCCGATCTGTTGCACGAAACGGCCGAGCATCACGGCTCGTTCGAGAAGATCGCCCCGCCGCACGACTGGTGGGACTGGTATGCGGCGTACATGCAGGCGCGCGAGAACGGAAGCAGCGCGGGCGAGGCCTCCGAGTCCGCCGGGCGCTACATGGCGGAGGTCAAGCACGTCGTCGTCTCGCCCGGTTGAGCGGCGCCCTGTCCATATCGACGTACGTCGGCTGGCCTGGGTGGCGCATGGACGCAGTAGTGTTCGCGGGATGAGCCACGACGACGCCCGCGCCGCGGCACAACGGCAGTTGCTCCAGCTCCTCGATCCGGTGGCGGCGACCGGTGTCGACGGTTCCGGGTACCTCGATCTGCTCGGCGACGCACCACAGGCCGGCCCCAGCACGGGGTTTGCCCAACGGTTGATGCGAAACGAGGTCGTCTCCAGCGTCTACGAGCGGTGGTGGCGCCCTGCCCTGGGCCGGATCGCCAAGGGTCCGTACGGCCCGAGCATGTCTGAGGAGCACCGGATCGCGGCCGATCTGCTCGGGCTCGCGCCGGGTCACGTGGTCCTGGACGTCGCCTGCGGCACCGGAGCCTTCACTCGCGGGTTCGCAAGGAGGGTGCAGCCCATGGGCCTCTCGATAGGCCTGGACGGGTCGCGGACGATGCTGTCGCGCGCGGTGGCCGAGACCGGCCCGGACGACTCGGTCGCGTACCTGCGGGCGGACGCAGTGCGTCCCCCGCTGCGGGCGGGTTCCCTGGACGCCGTGTGCTGCTTCGCTGCGCTGCACATGTTCGACGACCCGGAGGCCGCGCTCACGTCGTTCGCGACCCTGTTGAAGCCCGGCGGTCGCCTGGCTGTCCTGACGAGCGCTCGTCGCGGGATGCAACCGCTGAGAACCTTCGACTCGGCGATCGGCATGGCGACCGGGATGCGGATGTTCGACCAGGGCGCCGTGGCAGCCCTGCTCATGGAACGGGGGTTCACCGACGTGAGCGAACGGGTCAACGGCGTTGTCCAGATCGTCGGCGCGCAGCGCGGTTGAACCACCCGCCGCACACGCGCATCACGCTGCTTCAGGATCGGCAACGTCCCCGCGCGTTCGACCAGAGGCTGGGTCGGCGCCGGCCTGGCAGACTCTGTCCATGGCAGCACCTGACATCGACAGCTACCTGGCCGCGTTGGACAAGCCCGAGCGAGAGGCTCTCCAGCGGTTACGGCGCTCCATCTTGGACGTGGTGCCGGATGCTGAGGAGTGCATCTCTTACGGCATGCCGGCGTTCAAGGTTCACGGCAAGACCGTGGCGGGTTTCGCTGCCTTCAAGAACCACCTGAGCTACCTGCCGCACAGCGGCTCGGTTCTGAGCACCTTGGCGGCTGACCTGGCGGCGTATGAGGTCACCAAGGGGTCGCTGCACTTCACGGTCGACGAGCCATTGCCGACGAGCTTGGTCACGAGGTTGGTCGCGACGCGGATGCACGAGCTGGGTCTGAGCTAGCGGAAGAGGTAGGGAGCGCGGTCCTTGACCGCTGCGACTATTCACCTGGGGCACGGCCTGTGTCAGCGTGGGGACACGCCGTCTCATCGAGCCTCCACGTGGGAGCCAGTCATGGAACAGCCGGTTCGTTCAGCAGAGGTCGACACGTGGCTTTCCGAGCTGACCCAGCCCGAGGGCAGAGCCGACCCGTATCCACGGTACGAAGCCGTGCGGCGGACGGCACCGGTGGCACTCGCCGAGGACGGGGCGGTCGTGCTCACCCGGTACGCCGACTGCCTCGAGGTGCTCCACAACCCGCGGTTCGGGCGTGTCGACGCCGACGACGTGTTCGGCGCCGCCGGTCTGTCGAACTGGCGAGACCTGCCGGCGATCTTCACATTCAGCACGAGCATGCTCAGCAGCAATCCTCCTCAGCACACCCGGCTGCGTCGGCTGGTGAGCAAGGCATTCACCGCCAGGAAGGTGGAGCTCCTGCGCCCGGCGGTCGAGAGCACGGTGAGCAACCTCCTCGACCAGCTCGAGGGAGGCGCGGACTTCGTGGACGGCTTCGCTTTCCCGCTACCGGTCGCGATCATCGGCGAGCTGCTCGGCGTCCCACCGACGGACCGAGCCGCGTTCCAACCGCTCGTGCGCGACTGGACGATGGTGCTGGACGTCTTCACACCAGAGGTGCTGGCGAGGGCGAACGATGCTGCTGCACAGATCCGTGGCTACCTCGTCGACCTGGCGCAGGAGCGCCGGCGGGCACCACGCGACGACCTGATCAGCGCGCTGGTGACGGTCGTCGACGAGGGCGACCGGCTGACCGAGGAGGAGCTGGTCACGATGGCTGCGCTGCTGTTCTCCGCCGGCTTCGAGACGACCACACATCTCCTCGGCAACGGCTTGGTCGCGCTGCTGGAGCACCCCGGGGAGGCGGACGCCCTACGCCGCGACGCTGATCTGGCGGTGCCAGCAGTCGAGGAGTTGCTGCGGTACGACAGCTCGGTCCAGATCTCCGGGCGGCTGGCGCTGGAGGACACCGAGGTCGCCGGAGTCGAAGTCCCGCGGGGCTCGCACCTGGTCTGCTACCTGGGCGCGGGCAACCGTGATCCGCAGAGGTTCACTGATCCCGACCGGCTGGATCTGACGCGCCACGAAGGGGCGCCGCTGTCCTTCGGAGGCGGCATCCACTACTGCCTCGGCGCGCCCCTCGCGCGACTGGAGGCGCAGGTGGCGTTCCCGGCCATGCTCAGGCGCTACCCGGAGCTCGAGGTCGTGGCCGGAGCCGAGCGGCGCGACAGCCTGACTCTCCGCGGATACCTGAGGCTGCCCGTCGACTGCTGACGTCCGGCCGTCGACAGGAGTGCGTCAGCTCGCCACAGCACGAGTGAGCACTACGCTCCCGACATGGCCTCAGCCCAGGACTCCACCAGACTCGCCGTCCTCATCGACGGCGACAACACCACTCCCATGATCATCGAGGCTCTCCTTGCCGAGATCGCGAAGTACGGCAGCGCCACGGTCAAGCGGGCGTACGGCGACTGGACCACCCCGAACCTCCGGGGCTGGAAGGAAGTGATCAACGCCCACGCCATCCAGCCGATCCAACAGTTCGCCTACACGACCGGCAAGAACGCGACCGACAGCGCACTGATCATCGACGCGATGGATCTGCTCTATACCGGGAACCTGGACGGATTCTGTCTGGTCTCCTCCGACAGCGACTTCACCAAGCTTGCCTCCCGCCTACGGGAGTCGGGCAAGACCGTGTACGGGTTCGGCGAGCCGAGGACGCCGCAGTCACTCGTGGCCGCTTGCGACAAGTTCGTCTATCTCGACGTGCTCCGCAGCCCCGACAAGCCCAAGCAAGCCAGCGAAGAGGTCCCGGATTCCACGGCACCGGCACGCAGGAGCACGAGCGAGCTCCGAGGGGACGCGAAGCTGGTCAAGCTGCTGCGTGAGGGGATCGACGCCGCCTCGGACGACGACGGCTGGGCCAACCTCGGCGGCGTCGGCTCGTACGTCGCCAAGCAGGCACCAGACTTCGACTCTCGCAACTGGGGGTACGCCAAGCTGGTCGACCTGGTTACCGCGATCGAGCTCTTCGAGGTCAAGCGGTCCGCCGGACAGGGGGTGCAGGTGCGCGAGAAGCCCAAGGGCCGATCGGCCAAGAAGACAGCCGCCAAGCGAACGACCGCCGGGAGGGCCTGAACGGTTCAGCGCACGCGGAGCTCGTACTCGACGCCGAGGAACTCTGCGTACCGGGCGGCCGCCTGCTCCACGAACGAGCGGTGCGAGGGCGTCCACCTCCCGTTGTAGGGATTGATCTCGAAGACGACCCGACGGCCGACCGTGCGCTTCATCCCGGCGACCATCTGCGCGTCCACGAGTGCCATACCGATCGCGGTCTCGCGGCCGGTGGGAACGATTCCCTCGCTGTCGAGCACCATCCGGCTGTCCTGGTAGCCCCGGTAGACCTCGTCGAGGATCTGCAGCAGATGTCCCCCGGGCATCAGGCTTCTCGCCGGCGGCGGATCGCCGGGGGCGTGCCAGAAGGTGCGGCCGTCGTGATCGAAGGACGCAAGCCCTTCCCGGACCTGCTCGAGGCCCCGGCGCACATCCCTGAGCGTGAGCGTCGCCCAGTAGGCGAGGTCGCGCTCGGTCGCGGGACCGTGACCCGTGAAGTACCGCAGCGCGAGCTCGGCGAGGGCCTCGTCACGGTCCAGCCGCCTGGGTGACGGCACCCGGTCGGCGAAGGCTGCGTACGTGTGCGCCCCTCGGAGCCGGCGACCGCTGCAGATGAGCCGGTCCAGCTCGAGGAGGACGAGCAGCAGCATCAGCGTCTGCCCGTGCGGCTCGATGCCCTGCGCGCGGAGGCAGTCGGCAAGCTGCTCGCGAGTCTGGTCGGGCCGCTCCGAGAGGGCCCCGAGGACGACCGAGGCCGCCTGGTCGAGACGGGCACCGGCCAGCCCGTGATTCTCCGTCAGCTGACGAACGATGAGGGGACGGATGCGCGGAGCGGTCAGCTCGAGCAGCCACCCGATGTCCTCGACCGCGACGAAGTGCCAGGTCGGTCGCAGCACATGGGTACGGACCACACTGCCCTGGTCCAGCAGCGCCTCGAGCTCGGGTGCTCTGGGGTCTTGCGTCCGGCTGGCGACCGCCCAGGCGGCCTGGCCCGCGTTCTCGGCCTGGACGGCGAGCAGACCCCGGATCACCGCGGCCGCGGAGTTGCCGTGCGGCGAGACGAGGTGCTGGCTGCGCAGCCGCCACCTGGCGATCTCCCGCTTTGTCGTCATCCCCTGAGCGTCTCCGAACCGAAGCGACCCGGGCAAGGTGTCTGCGGGACGTTCGTGGCTGCGACTCGATCGTCGAAGGGCCGAGACAGCGGTCTCCTCCATGTGGAACTCCCGTGCGGCACGTTGGCGCTATGGCACCCACTCAGCTGTTGTCGGCATGGTGGCCTGGAACGGCATCCTCGCTCGTGAGGAGCGTTCACCTGCCTGCAGGCGGTCGGTGGCGGTCGGAGTTGACCGGACGAGCCTTCGCCGCCCGCGCCCTGTGATGCCTCATCATGAGGCAGCAGAACCGAACCCCGGACGGACAACCATGACGAACCCGATGACCGCGACCGCAGGGCCGATGATGAGGGCCGTCGTCCAGGATCGTTACGGCAGTTCGGAGGTCCTGCGGGTAGCGCAGATTGCTCGTCCTGGCGTCACCGAGCACGAGGTGTTGGTTCGGGTGCGTGCAGCGGGCCTCGACCGCGGCACCGAGCACCTCATGACTGGCAAGCCTTACCTGATGCGTTTCGGCTTCGGAGTACGCAGACCGAAGAACCCTGTGTCTGGTCGGGACGTGGCAGGCACCGTTGCTGCGGTCGGCTCGGCGGTGACCCGGTTCGCGGTCGGCGATGAGGTCTACGGCATCGCCCCTGGGTCCTTCGCCGAGTACGCCGTGGGTCGGGAGGACAAGCTGGCCCGCAAGCCGGTGGACCTGTCCTTCGCTCAGGCCGCCGTGGTCCCGATCTCGGGCGGCACTGCCCTGCAGGCACTCCTCGACGTGGGCAAGGTCGAGGCAGGTCAGACCGTGCTGGTTCTCGGCGCGTCAGGCGGAGTGGGCAGCTACGCCGTACAGCTGGCGAAGGCCTTCGGCGCGGAGGTCACGGGTGCCTGCAGCACTGCCAAGCTCGACCTCGTTGCTTCCTTCGGCGCGGACCACGTCCTGGACTACACACGCGACGATTTCGCCGACGGCACTCGACGCTTCGACCTGATCCTCGACATCGGGGGAAACCCCTCCCTCAGGCGGCTCCGGCGCGCACTCCAGCCGAGCGGCACGGTGGTCTTCGTGGGTGGGGAGAACGCCGGAGGCCTGACGGGCATGGGCAGGCAGCTACGCGGCGCGCTGCTCTCACCGTTCGTCCGGCAACGTCTCGCGTTGTTCATGGCGAAGGAGCGCGCCTCCGACCTGGAGCGGCTCGCTGAGCTGATCGAGACTGGCAGGGTCGTGCCCAGCCTCGACCGCAGCTACGCCCTCGACGAAGCCCCGGCGGCCATGCGGCAGCTAGAGACCGGGAAGGTCCGCGGCAAGGTCGCGATCACAGTCTGAGTGCCGCGAGAGACTGGTGAGCATGGTCGAGACCGTAACCGGGAGTTCGAGCAGCAGTGGTCTTGCCGACGCGGCACGACTGCTGCACGACTTCAACGTGGAGTACGACGAGCCGGCACCTCCGCCCGACGAGCTGGCGGCCCGATTGGCGGAGCTGATCGGGAGCGACCACGTCACGGTCCTGCTGGCCCGTACGCATGAGACCGGCACAGCGATCGGGGTCGCGGTGATGCGGGTGCAGCCGTCGGTGTGGAGCAGGGCGCAGGAGGTCTACCTGGCCGAGCTGTACGTCGTACCGGACCGGCGAGGCCTGGGGTATGGCCGAGAGCTGATCACCGAGGCCATGCGGGTCGCGCGCGAGCGGGGTGCCGACTACGCGTTCCTGGTCACCAGCGAGGACGACCGGCTTGCCCAGCGACTGTACGAGGCGGCCGGGTTTCGCCGAAACGAAGGCGAGGGCGGTCCGCTCATGCTGGCGTACGAGCGCGAGCTGTAGTCCTGCGCAGGCACGTTCCTTTCGCCGCATTCATTGCGAGGTGAGCAGATTCAGCCTTGACGAGCTTGTGGCGCCGGTCAGCCTTCCTCCGCCAGGAGTCGCTCCAGCAGCGGCTCGAGGGCCTCGCGCTCGGAGTCGTTGAGCCGTCGCAGGACGAGGCTCTGTTCCGCAACAGCCTCGGACAGCTCATCGCGCAGTTGTTGCCCAGCCTCGGTCAGCGTCAGCAGCTTGACCCGCCGGTCCTGCCCCGGAGCCCTGGTGATCAGACCGCGCTCCTCCAACTGGTCCGCGAGACCAGTGATGTAGGACCGGTCGCAGGCCAGGTGTTCGGACAAGGCGCGCATCGGCGCTGGGCTGTCAAGCAGCAGGATCGCCCGAGCAAGGTGAACCGGCAGCCCGTACGGCGTCACCGCCTCGGCGAACGTGGCCTTCGACCGGTCGGCGATCTGCACCAACATCGTCGACAACCGCCGCGACTCGGCGAGCCGGTCCTCTCGCTCCGACACACTGGAATGTTACTCGCACAAATCAATAGTTGAGTCACTCACGCAATGGGCTAGGATGGCTCCACCCACCGCGCGTTTGGCGCCGCGGTTTGCCTGAGGACTCCGATCCCTCCCCCAGCGCACCGCCCACCAAGCCTCAGAAGCGAGGAACAAGCGATGACTGACAGCCACCCCGTCCTCGTGGTCGGCGCCACCGGATTCCTCGGCGGCAAGGTCGTCGACGAGCTGCTGACGCGTGGCAAGACCGTGCGGGCCCTGGTTCGTCAGGGATCCGATGCCGGCAAGCTGGCGGCCAAGGGCGTCGAGATCGCGCGCGGCGACATGCTCGACCTCGACTCCCTCGTGCGTGCGATGACGGGCGCTGACGCCGTCATCACTACCGCCGCTGGATACACGCGACGCGACAGGAACGCCCTCGAGATCGATACTGTCGGCAACGCCAACCTCGCCGAGGCGGCCAGCAGGACCGCCGTACGCCGTTTCGTGCTGACCAGCATTCTCACCTGCGACCAGACCCCGGACGTGCCGCACTTCTGGCACAAGAAGCTGGCCGAGGACAAGCTCGACGATCTCGGCGTCCCCTTCGTGGCGCTGCGGCCTGGCGCGTTCCTCGACCAGGTCACGCAGATGAGCGGCGACCCTTTCGCGAAGAAGCGCCTGACGTGGTTCGGCACCAAGACGGTGCCGCTCACCTTCGTGCTCACCTCCGACCTCGCCGGCTACCTCGCCGCCGCGGTAGACGCCACGGTGGCCGACGACGAGCGCATCGACATCGGCTGGGACCGCCCGGTCAGCATGCAGGACGTCGCCGACATCGCGACCCGGCTCCTGGGCGAGCACATCAGGGTGCGCTCGGTGCCGGCGCCGCTCGTCAGCGGCATCGGAGCCGTGGTGGGCAGGTTCGTGCCGATGGTCGCGGACCTGACCTCGATGCTGGCCTGGTTCGAGACCGGCAGGTACGTCGCGGACACCACGCGACAGTCCGAGGTGTTCGGACCGGTGCCGACCGCCGAGGATGCAGTCGCGAGGTTCGCCACCCTTCTCGGCCACGCGCTCTAGACGAGCCCAGGACTCCGTCGGGCTCGCCGTCCTCCGGGTGTTCGACATTCCCCGGCCAAGGTCGAGATGGCGGGGGTGACGACACGCCCGGCGATGGCCGCGACATTCCTCCTGAACGCGAAGGCGAGTTCCTCGCAGCGTCCCAGGGCTTGGGCTCGACCGACAAGCCTGCGGGACTGCAGCGGTTGGTCAGCGACTACTCGGCGCGGGCTCAGGAGCCAAGGAACGGGTGATGTCAGCGGCTGAGGCGCCACGGGCCTGCGCGTGACCTGACCCGGCCCATAGATGCGCGACCTGCGCGTCACCAGCGGCCACTGCTGCTGCACGAAGCGGGGCCGTGACGTGATGGAGGTGGGGATAGCCAGCCGGGGCGTCCGCATGCTCAGCCATGAATCGGTTCGCCAGGCCACGCGCCCACCGGCCCGTGTATGCCCTGGTCATGGCTGTCGCCGTGAACGCCGGGTCGGTCAGCGCCGCCCGATGGACCGGTTTGGTGCCCGCCTCATCTGCCAGCAAGTACGCCGTACCCACCTGCGCTGCCGTTGCGCCGTGCTCGATCAACGAGTACACCGCCGACCGGTCGGAGACACCGCCACCTGCAACCACGGGCACCTCGACCGCAGCGACGACCGCAGCCACAAGATCACGAAGCGGCGTCGGGTCGGGTTCCGCCTCTGGATCCCAGGTACTCCGGTGCCCACCAGCGCACGGACCCTGCACCGACAGCGAAGCGGCCCCGCGCGCCACTGCCTCCTGCGCCTCCGCGACCGATGTGACAGTGACCGAGGAGAGCACGCCCCGCTCGGCTAGGTGGCGCAACACCTGAGAGCTCGGACAGCCGAACGTGAACGACACCACATCCGGCCGCACATCGAGCACAAAGTCGATCTTGGCCTGCCAGTGGTCGTCGTCCCATCGCGGAGCCCCCAGCCGTGCACCGAGACGAGCGGCTTCGGACTCCAGGGAGCGACGATACGCATCCAGCCTGGCGGCATCGGGCTCGTACGGCTCGACCACGAACAGGTTCAGACCGAACGGTGCCGACGTGGCGGCCCGCAACGCGTCCACCTCGGCCGCCACTCCGTCCACGGTCTTGTAGCCAGCGGCCAGGAACCCGAGCCCACCGGCCTCGGACACCGCGGCTGCCAACGCGGGCGTGGATGGTCCGCCCGCCATGGGCGCGCAGATCACGCGGAGCACGAGGTCACGCAGATCCAGCACGGGGCTCACGCTACCCACATCAAGTTGCGAAGCCGAACGTCCGGACTTGGCCGCGATGTGGTGGGAGCTGGCGAGCCGGCGTCTACGCCGTGCTGGTCAGGCGCGGGCTCAGCCAAGCCGTTGCTGAAGAGTCGACGCTCCGGGACCGCTGAGCCCCGTTGCCTGAGCTATTGCAGGGAATGCCACTCGGGCCGATAGTCGGGATGCCAGACGTAGTCGTCCGCGAGAAGCCGCAGCAGAGCCTCCTTCCGCGGATCATCGCGCCACCGGCGGATCATGTCCGCCTTGGCGACGAGTTCGAGAACTTCGCTGCTCGGTTGGGCACACACGCATCGAAGGTCTCCGCTCGACGTCGTCTCATAGGAGCAAGACGCCTCCAGCAGTTCTTCGTCTGAGCGGGCCAGCAGGAAGTCGACCAAGGTCACGCTCACCAACGTAGCCCGAAGAATGCACTCGGTCTGGGTAGGGGACCAAACAGTCGCGCGAGCGGGAGATCGGCAACCACTGCTCGCCTCCACGATGCGCGGCGTTCCCGCCGAACCAGTGACGGGATACCCCGGAAGGTGAGCCGGCGTCAGTGGACGCCGTACAGGTTTGCCCGCGAGCCGAGGGTGAGGTGGTTGGTCGCGGTGGAGCTGGACCCAGCCGCGCCTCCTCGGCAGGTATCTCACGCCCGCGCGGCGCGGCTCATCATCTCACTCCTGCGGCAGGTCCTTCTTCGCCTCCGAGTATGAACCCGTTGGCGGGTTGGGGTCCGGCCCGTACACCAGGTACACCACACCCGTCTGGAACGGCTTTGCCGAGATCAACCTGAGGTGTCGCGCGGGCCCACCCTCCTCGAAGAGCTTCAGCCCGGACCCAGCAGTCGCTGGGTGGACGAACAGATGCAGCTCGTCGAGCAGACCAGCGTCGAGCAGCTGCCGCACCACCGAGACCGACCCGCTCAACGCGACGCGCCGGATCGCCGGGTCGCTCTTCATCGCCGTGACAGCCTCTACGAGGTCACCGCGCAGCTGCTCCGAGTTGCGCCAGCTGAAGGTCAGGCGGCTACGTGACGCGACGATCTTGCGCATGTCGCCCAGCCGCTTGGCGAACACCGCGTCCTCCCCGCCGGCAGCCTCCCGCTCCGGCCAGGCGCCGGCGAAGCTGTCATAGGTCACACGGCCGAAGAGCATCACATCGGCATCGTGCGTGCCGTCCACGGCCTCGCCCATCTCCTCGTTGAAGTACGGGAAGTGCCAGTTGCCGACACCGGGGTCGACGACGCCGTCCAGTGCTGTGAAAAGGCTGGCCGTGATCGTTGCCATCGGACTCTCCTGTCTACGCTGGGTTACCCCCTGATCTTGCCCCTTACGACCGCGCCCGGGCACCGAACTCATTCGTCCAGGCGTCCCGTTGGGCGTTATGTCGGACCGGGGTCGTTCGACCCGCCTGGTTGGGCGTGGTGCCTCGTGCGAGCCGAGCAGCCGCCCGCGCATTCTGGGAGAAGGACCCCTGGTGGAGGGATTTGGTGATGGCCACGACACAGATTCCACTTGATCGGGGGGAACGCGTACGAATCGACGAGGTTGCCTTGCGCGCGAAGGTTGCCGAGGTACTGAACCGTTGGCCCTCCGCTGGTCTTGCGGTGGCCGTTGTCCATGGCGGGAAGCTGGCGTGGTTCGACGGGCATGGCCTTGCGGACGTGGCGGCTGGGGAGCCGGTCACCCAGGACACCGTGTTCCGGATCGGCTCACTCACGAAGACCGTCACCGCGGTCGCGATCATGCAGCTGTGGGAGCGGGGGCTGGTGGATCTCGATGCGCCGGCAAATGACTACCTGACCACCTTCCGGCTGACACCGGTTCGGCCGGACCTCCGGCCGGCCACCGTCCGACACCTCCTCACGCACACGTCCGGCGTCGGCTACTGGCGGCGGATGTCAGATCTGATCCGACCGGCGCTCGGCTCCGGAGTCCAGGCAAACCGGTCGCTCCCCCTGGGTGACTACTACCGCCGAGGCATACCGCAGGAGATCCAGCCGGGCACCAAGTGGGTCTACAGCAACCACGGCTTCGCGGCGCTGGGCCAGATCGTCGAGGACGTCACGGGGCAGACCCTGGCGGACTACTTGCGGGAGCACGTGTTCGACCCGCTCGGTATGCAGCACACCGACCTGGTGCGCTCCGAGCGCGTGCGGTCCGACCTGGCCACCGGCTACGTCCTGCGCTCCCGGGGTCTCATCCCCGTCGCCGACTACGAGATCCCGACACCCGGGGGAGGCGGTTTGTACTCCACCGCCGCGGACATGGCTCGTTACGTCACCGCACTGCTCCAGCAGGGAGCCGCGGAGCACGGTTCACTTCTCAAGCCATCGACCATGGCGACCATGTTCCAGCCACACTTCCAGCCCGACCCTCGCGTCCCCGGGATGGGCCTGGCGTTCAACCTCGGGGCCGAAGGAAGCCATCGCACGATCGGCAAGGACGGCGTGGTGACCGGCTTCCTGGCAGCCATGACCATGGCACCAGACGAAGGCATCGGTGTCGTGGTCCTGACGAACACGGGCGGACTGAGCGCTCAGGGGGCAGCGGTCCCGCTCTGCATGGCGCTGCTCCGCCACCTGCTCGGCCTTCCCGACGAAGGGCTGCGGACCGACCTGGCGCCGCACGCGGAGGTCTGGGCCGACCTGTGCGGCTGGTACGCCCCTGCCCCGGGCCCGGTCACCAACCTGTTCGCGCGAGCGCTCATGGGCGCCGGGGCCGAGGTTGTCGTTCACCGCAACCAGCTGATGTTGAAGCCCATCACGCCGCTCCCATCGATGCGCAAGGGCATGCGTCTGTACCCGGACGACTCCAAGGACCCCTACCTCTTCCGGGTCGACCTGTCCGACGTCGGCATGGGAACCCTGCCGGTCACGTTCACCACTGTGCCCGGCACCCGACCGGGCAGACGTCGTCGGCTCTTGCTCGACCTGATGGCGTTCGACAAGCGCCCCGACGCGCAGAACCCGAGACGGTTGGCCACCGGAGCCATCACCGCGGGCGCCGCTGCGCTCGCGATCCGCCGTGGCCTGCGCCGTTCCCGCTCAGCCCAGCCGCTCACGCGCGCTGAGTGGCCCCCCAACTGAATTGACCCAGCACACCCAAGGAGGTCGACCACATGGCCAAAGTACTGATTCCCTACGGGACAACCGAAGGGCAGACCGCCAAGATCGCGGAGGTGATCGCCGACGTGATCCACGATGCGGGTCACGAGGCGGACGCCGTCGACATCAAGAGCCTGTCGGACACGGTGCCCGGCGGCTACGACGCCGTGATCGTCGGTGCCTCGATCCACATGGGCAAGCACGACAAGCATGTGGTCCAGTTCGTCCAGAAGAACCACGACGCCTTGGAGCGGCTCCCGTCTGCCTTCTTCTCCGTGAGCCTCGCCGCGCATGGAGACCCCCAGGAAGCCGAGGGGTACGTCGACCAGTTCGAGGACGAGAGCGGGTGGCGCCCCGGCCAGATCGCGCTGTTCGGCGGTGCGCTGCTCTACACCCACTACGGCTTCATCAAGCGGCGCATGATGAAGAAGATCGCCAGGGACAAGCCCGGCGACCTCGGACTCGACACGTCCCGCGACTACGTCTACACCGAGTGGGACGCGGTCAAGAGGTTCGCCGAACACTTCGCAGAGAAGCTCGGGTCCGTCTCGTAGGGAGGCCGCAAGATGATCGGGAGGCGAGGCAGCGGCAGGGAGTGGCCGAGGAAGGTCCCGCTCCGGGACGTGTCCCTGTACGTCGACGTGGTCGGACAGGGCTACCCCATGGTCCTCATGCACGGTGGGCCCAGCGGGGATCTGTGGACGATGGGCGGGTTCCGGCGATGCGCGGCCGATCACACCCTGGTGTTCTACGACCACCGCTGCAACGGACGCTCTGTCGGGGTTCCCGTCTCGTCGATGACGTGGGAGAACCTCACCGCCGACCCCGAAGCACTGCGCGAGTACCTGGGCTTCGACAGGTGGGCCGTGCTCGGGCACTCCTTCGGCGGGCACGTGGCCCTCGAGTACGCGCTGCGCCACCCCGACAGGGTGTCGCACCTCGTGCTCGTCGACACCGGTGCCGACAGTCGATGGGCTCGGGAGAACGCTCCCAAGGTCCTCGCCCAGCGCGGGTACAGCCCTGCCCAGGTCGAGCTCGTCCGCCGCTGGTTCCACGGCGAGTTCACTCCCCGTGAGTATCTCCCGATCTTCTGGCGGATCAGCGGCGCTTACGTCGCCGGCTCAGGGTGGCGGTTCCTGGCCCGCGAGCTCGCCGACGGCGGATGGCGCTCGAGGGTGCGCCCCGACGCATTGATCCAGTCCGGCCGCCACCTGTTCGACGGCTGGTCCGTGACGGACCGTCTCGGCGAGATCAGCGTTCCCACGCTCGTGATAGCCGGACGGGAGGACTTCGTGTTCCCACCCGAGTGCCAGGAAGAGCTGGCGGCCGGCATTCCCCGGTCCCAACTTGTGATCGTCGACGGTGCGGGGCACAGCCCGCAAGACGAGAAGCGTGCCGAGGTCATCGCTGCCCTGCGGACCTTCCTGGCTGCGAAGGCACCGCCGGCTTGAGGCGGACTCGCTCGTGGAGCCGCGCCGCCACCGGGCTTCGGTCAGAAGTCGTGGTGGAGCTCCGTGACCGTCACCTCGATGTAGTCCTCGTCGCCGCGGGCGAGTTTCCACACGGCCTTGCATCGCGTCGGCAGGTTCAGGCCGGCGAGCTCGCCGTACGCGGTCACGGGCACCGACCAGGTCTCGAGCTCGCCGTCTGCGTACCGCCGGCCCTCGAACTCGCTCAGCCTTCCGTCGGCGTCGAAGAACAAGGTGGCGGTGACCCGCCTGCCGTGATCGGTGAGGGTCACCCGAGCCGAGGTGGCGTCCAGGGCCTCGAATGAGACGTTGTCCGCGAGGAACGCCGAGGGAAACCACATCATCTCGTTGAGGTAACGCATCATCTCGCCCTGGTCGAGCTCCTCGCCCTTCGCATCGGCCACCGTGAACGCCGAGGCCACCTTGATCAACATGTGGCCTTCCCCGGCCCGGTACATGTCGCGTGCGCGAACCACTGGGAGGGGGCCGACGAACAAGGTGGCGTCCCACACGAAGCCCGGCGGCTGAGCGGCGTACCACTCCTCGGCCTTGAGCGGGACCCACGGTTGCCCGCGTCCCAGCAGCATCCTGCCCGACTGTCTGAGCTGAGCCCTGCGTACGAACGGCTTGCCGACCACGCCGGTGTATCGCAGATACCGCTGGACTGGCTCGGGGAGGCCAACCAACATCTCCTCGCTGACGAGCTTGACCTCCTCGCTCGAGGCGCGATCTTGGAGAGCCCGCACATCCTCGCGGACCAGTCGGGCGAAGGCCCTACCTCCGACCAGCTCCGCAGCGACCCCCGCCGCAAGCACCAGCCCGGTTCCCGCTATCCAACCCTTCAGCATCGTCCTCAAAGCGTCCCCCCGGTCACCAGTGGAGCGAGAGAGCCAGGATGTCCCGCGTCAGCTCATCACGCACCCATCTGGGCAATACCTGCCCACCTCCACGCTGCGACGCCTTGCCCCCGATGTACCAGGGAACAACGGCCCCATCCGCGGCAACCGATCTCGCGATCGGGGGGCGGCGCCAGTCAGGTCGTGGATGGTGTCGGCGCAACGGGACCTTGGGCGGGCTGGAACAGCTCGATGAGGTTGCCCGCCGGGTCGGCGATCAGGAACTGGCGCCCGCCGGGACCGGCGACCACGTCGCTTCGGAAGACGAGATCTGCGTCGCGCAGCCTTGCGACTTCCGTATCCAGGTCGCTGACGACGAGGTGGATGCGGTTGCGGCCGGCATCCGCTGCATCGCCCGGCGTGGCACGGGCACCGGAACTGGCGGGGCCGGACAGCAGGAGCCGAAGCGGGCCGCGAACCACGTCGGCGAAGGCGGGCGCGGCGCTGGTTTTCAGGGTGAACCCCAGGTGGGTGGTGTAGAAGTCGATGGCCGCCTGCACATCGTCGACGAGATAGCGCACGCTGGCGTACTGGTCGGTCGTGGTCACGAGGATTCCTCCTTAGTGGGAACACTGGCGAGAACGGGCAGCAGGTGTCGGACGCGGGTGTCGATGTCCGCCGCGGTTTGCTGGAAGGCCGCGTAGCTTCCTCGCTCGGTCTGGCTCGCCGTCGTCGGGTCCGGGATGCTCCAGTGGATGCGCCGGGGGTGGTCGGGGAACTCCGGGCAGGTTTCGCGGGCCCTGTCGCACAGGGTGATCACGTGGTCGAACCGAACGGCGGCGAGGGTGTCGAGCTGTCGCGGCTGCTGGCCGCTGATGTCGATGCCGAACTGCTCGCCCAGAACCCGAACGGTGTTGGGGTGCAGGCGAGGTTTGGGCCGGCTGCCGGCGCTCGTCACGAACACCCGGTCGGCGGTTTGGTGGCGCAACAGTGCTTCAGCAATGGGTGAGCGGGCGCTGTTGCCGGTGCAGACGAACAGCACGGCGACCCGTCGCGACGGCCACCACTCCACCGCCGGGCCCTGTCGTGCGGTGTCCGCGCGTAACGCGGGGTGCAGCGCGGTGCCGGTCTCGGCGAGCGCATCGGCGCAGCGGTCCAGGTCCAGATGGTAGTAGCTGTCACGACCGTCGAAGCTGCTCCGTCTCGCGGTGACCAGCCCTCCCCCACGCAGCAGGCGGAGGTGGTACGAGACCAGGTTCTGCGGTTGCCCGAGCCGCGTCACCAGTTCGCGAACTCGGAGGTCGCTGTCAGCGAGTGTGGTCAGCAGTCTCCAGCGCAGCGGGTGTGCGACCAGCCGAACGAACGCTGGCGACGCGGCGACCCGAGGAGAAGTCACCATGACCGGATAATACATCAACTCGGTTTGATGAACATCCCGGTGTCAGCTGGGTCGACCGGCAGGCCCGGACCACCACGACGGCGCTGTCATGGCATGCGGGCGTTGGTCGGCTCGATCGTCAGCCGTCCTGGTCCGCCGCGGGGCTAGGCTTGCGGCGCGATGAGCGAGACCACAGCGGAACGGCGCAGCAACCTGCCCGCGGAGCTGTCGAGCTTCGTGGGACGTCGGAACGAGCTCGCCGCGGTGCGAACCGGGCTGGCCTCGCACCGGTTGGTGACACTGCTCGGACCCGGCGGGATCGGCAAGACACGGCTGGCGTTCCGCGCGGCGGCGGACCACGAGCGCAGTCTGGCCGACGGCGCGTGGGTTGCGGAGCTGGCCCCCGTGACGGTTCCCGAGCTGGTGCCCGAGACCGTGGTCGGGGCCTTGGGCATCCGTTCCACCGAGCGGGGAAGCCCCACGGAGCGCCTCGTCGCGCACCTGCGCGACCGGGAGCTGCTGCTGGTGCTCGACAACTGCGAGCACGTGCAGGAGGCCGCGACGGCGCTGGCGGCAGAGCTGCTGTCCTGCTGCCCGGACGTCCGGGTCCTGGTCACCAGCCGGCATGCGCTGGCCCTGCCCGGCGAGCTGGTGCTCACCGTGCCGCCGCTGCCGATGCCCAGCAACGGCCAGGCCGGGTCCCCGGAAGCGCTGATGCACTACGACTCGGTCCGGCTCTTCGTCGACCGGGCCACCGCGAGCTACTCGTCGTTCCAGGTCACCGCTGCCAACCAAGCGGCGCTGGCCGAGCTGGTCCGGCGGCTCGACGGGATGCCGCTCGCGATCGAGCTGGCCTCGGTACGGGTGCGGTCGCTGACCGTGGAGCAGATCCTCGACCGGCTCAGCGACCGCTTCGCCCTGCTCACCCGAGGCAGCCGGGCAGCGCTGCCCAGGCAGCAGACCCTCCAGGCGCTGCTCGACTGGAGCCACGACCTGCTCGAACCGCGGGAGCGGCTGGCGTGGGCGCGCGCCTCGGTGTTCAGCGGCGGGTTCGACCTCGCGGCGCTGGAGGCCGTCGCCTGCGACGACGACCTTCCCGGCGCGGCGCTCCCCGACGTCGTCGACGGGCTCGTGGCCAAGTCGGTGCTCGTGCGCGAGCAGGTCGAGATCGGCGGCGCGGCGCGCTTCCACATGTTGGAGTCGTTGCGCGAGTACGGCGATGCCCGCCTGGCCGAGACCGGCGGGGCCGCGCCGTACGCCGAGCGGCACCGCCGGTGGTACGCCAGTCGGGCCTTGACCGCCGCCCGGGAGCTCTTCGGTCCGGCCCAGGTCGACTGGTTCACCAGGCTGCGCGCCGACCATGACAATCTCCGCGGGGCGCTCGAACGGCTGGCGCACGACCCGGACGACGCGGTCGAGGGCCTGAAGATGGCCACTGCGCTCCAACACCACTGGGTCATGACGGGCCGCTTCGGCGAGGGCAGGGCATGGGTGGAGCGGCTGCTGACCCAGCTCCCGGCACCGGACGACAACGAGCCCGTCGAGCGAAGCCTCGCTCGGGCCGCGGGACTCGAGGTCGCAGGCCGGTTGGCCGTCCTCCAGGGGGAGATCGACGTCGGCACGCCTCTGCTGGAGGAGGCGCTCGCGGCGGCGACAGCGGCGGGGGACGCCACGTGGCGCGCACATGCCCTCCACGGGTTGGCCCTGGCCTCGGCCTTCTGGGGCGAACCCGCCGCGGCGCTGCCGCTACTGGAGGAGGCGTTGGCGTTGCACCGGGAGGGCACGGACCCGTTCGGCGTCCCGCTCGCGCTGGTCCAGATCGCCACGGTGCACGCCACCCTGGGTGATCCGGACCGTGCGATGGCGTACGCCGAGGAGTGCATCGAGCTCAGCGAGGCCGCTTCCGAGCGCTGGTGTGCAGCCCTGGCGCGGTGGGTGGAGGCACTGGCCCAGTGGCAGCTCGGACGCGGGGCCCGGGCGCGCACCTACGCCCGCGACGTGCTCCGGCTCAAGGAACCCTTTGGCGACCGAATGGGCATGGCGATGTCGGTCGAGGTGGTCGCGTGGGTCGAGTCCGAGGCGGGCCGGTCCGCCGAGGCCGCCCGGCTGCTCGGCGCGGTGCAGGCTGCGCTTGACACGATCGGTGCGAGCCTCTTCGGCCACCTGCACGAGGACCACGACCGTTGCCTCGCCCGCACCCGCGAGGCGCTGGGCGACGCCGCCTTCAAGCGGGCCATCGAGGACGGATCGACGCTGCGCTTCGACGATGCTGTCGCGCTTGCGCTCGGACGACGTACGCCCGCTCCCGCGGCCGCGGACACGCACGGCGACGAGGTCCGGCTGACCCGGCGGGAGAGCGAGATCGCCGCGCTCGTGGCCGAGGGCCTCACCAACCGCGAGATCGCCGAGCGGCTGGTGATGGCGCAGCGCACCGCGGAAGGGCACGTCGCCCACATCCTCGGAAAGCTCAACTTCACCTCCCGGACGCAGCTTGCCGCGTGGGTGGCTGCGCAGCGCCAGGGATAGCCCGAAAGGGCTAGACCGATATGGCTAGACCGCCGAGCGTCATGGCGCGTCCTGTGCACAATGGGGGGTGCGCAAAGCGCTGCCTGGGGAGGGAGCCATCTTGTTCGCGAAGTCCCTGCTTCGTCGTGCCCGCTGGACGTTCGGTGTCCTGATCGCCGCGTTGGTCGCAGCGCTCGTCGCAGGCAACGCGCCCGCGTCGGCAGGCACAACGTCGAACGTGGCGTGGTCGTCGTACCTCGCGGGCTGGACCGACGAGTACGTGCCGACCAGTTCGAACGACTGCGTCGCCGGCCGCGACAACTGTCTCAAGGCGACGCTCAAGGAGCTGGCGCAGATAGCAGACGACACGGCGAAGAGCTGCTCGCACGACGCGATCTTCTCTCGTGCCTACGTGCGCATGACGCAGACCTACGGCTGGAGCCGGGACATCGCCGGCTACTACAAGGACGTGCCGTTCGCCAACCACCAGGACGCCGTCTTCGCGAAGAAGTTCACCGACGCCTACTACGCCTACCAGTCGGGTGACCGGGCCTCGGTGCCCCAGGCGTGGCTCGTCGCCTTCGACGCCTCGCGGGACAAGCGCGTCAGCACCACCGGCAGTCTGCTGCTCGGCATGAACGCTCACATCAACCGCGACCTGCCGTTCGTTCTTGCCACTGTCGGGCTGGTCGCGCCGGACGGGTCGTCGCGCAAGCCCGACTTCGACGCGGTCGAGCAGTGGCTCTACACCGCCACCGAGCCGCTGCTGGCCGAGATCGCGGCCCGCTTCGACCCCACCGCCGACGACGCGAACGACCCCTACGGGCTCAACAACCTCACCCTGTTCCAGATGGTCTCCGGGTGGCGCGAGAACGCCTGGCGCAACGCCGAAGCGCTGGTCTCGGCGCCGACTGCGGACGCGCGTGCCCTCGTCGCCGCGAAGATCGAGTCCGACGCCGCGGCCGAGGCGAAGACGATCTTGACATCGCAGTCATACGCGCCGCCGCTCACGACGTCCGATTCCCGGGACAAGTGGTGCGCCGCGCACCACGACGACGCGCCGCCGAAGCCGTACGACTTCGGCACCGCCCAGCCCTACGGCTACTAGACGACTGCGGCCGGTCACCCCAGGGTCACCGGCGACTTGGATGCACACGGGGGCGGAAGGAGGCAACGGCAGCGATGCCGAGGAAGCGTGAGGCCCCTGGACCGGGGCTGGATCCAGGGGCCTCGCACGAGGGACTACAGGGGCTGGTCCCTCCGACCTCGCGGCACCTCCCAGCAGCCACGTGGTCCCCGCCGGGAAGCGCCTCCCACCGCTCCCTGGCGACCCCCCTATCGTCGCTCGACGCGGTACCCGGACAACACGGCACATCTACGGGTATCACTACCTGTTTTTCGAAAGAGGCGGGTACCCACCCGATCAGGATCGAGGACACGTGCGGCACCCCACACAGCAGCTGATGCCACGTCCGCGGCAGGCCATGGTGTCCCCTGCGCCGGCGCGGCCGGGTGAGTCGCTGCTGGGGCGCCGCCAGGAGCTCGCCGACCTGCGTCGGACGCTGGGTTCGGCGCGGCTGGTCACGCTCACCGGGCAGGGTGGGATCGGAAAGACGACCCTGGCCCGTGCTGC
>DASVBF010000056.1:0-14192 GCA_036375975.1 Nocardioidaceae bacterium
GGTGCTGGCGTTGAGCCACAGTTGCGGCGGTTCCTCAGCAGCAGCGATCGCCTCGCGCAGCTGCCGTGTCGTGGCCACACGCGAGCGCAGGATCTCGTCCCGGTTCCTTTCGGTGTAGCGGCAGCCCACGCTCTTGCCGGCGAGGTTCACAACCAGGGCCGCGCCGTCGACGAGAGCCGCGAGCGTTGCGGGATCGCCCCAACGACCATCCGGGCCGTTGCGCCCGACGCGTGCGACGTCGTATCCGCGAGCGGCGAGATCATCGACGAGTCGGCGTCCGATGAACCCGGTCCAGCCGGCCACGACAGCCCGTGCGCCCTCGCTCATGGCCGCAGGCTATCGGTGTCAGCGGATCCGGACTGTAAGCGCCACCAAGCCTCGAGCCGGTGATAGTTGTTCAAGAACCTGAAGCTGTAGACGAGGAACGGAACCGTGCAGGCGATGCCCGCTTCCGCGGCCAACTGCGCCTCAACTGAGCCATGGGGCAGCGCGTTCGCCAGCCCAGCACCGACCGGCAATCCAGCGACCGCCAGGGCGGCGAACTGGCCGAGGAGGCGCGGTGATGCCGGAACGGGCTTGCCCATGGGCGGAGGATAGCGTCCGGTCGAACACGTTCACGGTCTGCGGCAGATCCAGATCCGGGATGGACGTACTAGACGCCCGACCGGGGGCCCCGTTGATTGGCGCGGCGCGTCGGATGGGGCTGCCTGACCAGCCGACACCATAAAGGCGACGCCCAGGTTCAGGCCCGCGAGCGAGGCGACGACCGTGAGTACCCAGTCCCACGCGTTCGGGGAGGCATCCTGGACCCAGGAGGCAACGACTCCGATGCGGCTGTTGGCGGCTGGTTGGAAGGAAACAGGAAGGAAGCTTCGCCACCAAGCGCGGGCATGAACTCTGAGCTCGGCGGGCAGGTTCACTTAGCCAGGCGAAGGGTGGCCGAGCAAGGAGGGGAGCCGCGGTCGGCTTCATACGCTTCAGCTTTCTGCATTGCACGATTCTGCACATCGTTCTCCTGCGCTTCGCGGAGAAGGAGCGAATAGTCGAGGATGTAACGCACGCTGGCTCGGGGCGATCGTCCCGCCTGGGCCGCCGCTCCGACTGACCCCGGAGGGCGATCTCATGGCAAGCGACAACGCTCCTCGACCCTACTGCGACGTACGCCCCCAGACGGTGCCTGTGCTCTCTTCGGAGCTCAACTCCGGCCGGTTGAGTGCCATTCGGGTCATGCGATCGAAGTGGGTCAACGGAACGCTCCTGCACTATCACTTCCTCGATGGCCCGGAGCCGCAGCGCCAGGCTGTCCGTGACGCCTTCCGGGAGTGGAAGGGCCTCGGCATCGGCCTGGAGTTCGTCGAGGTGGCAGACGCGAGCGAGGCCGAGGTGCGGGTCGCCTTCGACCAGAGTGACGGTTCTTGGTCGTACGTCGGCCGCGACATCCTGGGCATCAACGTGGCCGAGCCCACCATGAACTTCGGCTGGGACCTGACCGACGATTACGGTCACACCACCGCCCTGCACGAGATAGGGCACACGCTCGGGCTGCCGCATGAGCACCAGAACCCGTTCGCAGGGATCGTCTGGGACGAGCCCAAGGTGTACGCCTACTTTGCGGGAGCGCCCAACAACTGGTCGCAGCAGCAGACCTTCCACAACGTCCTGCGCAAGCTCGAGCCGGCCGACGTCGAGGGGTCGCAGTGGGATCCCGACTCGGTCATGGAGTACTGGTTCCCGGGCGGTCTCATCAAGGAGCCGGCGCAATACTCGGAGGGCCTGCAACCCGCGGGCGGCCTGTCCGAGGTCGACAAGGAGTGGGTCAGGCGCTGGTTCCCGCCGCTGGGGCCCACGATGCGGCGGCTGGAGCCGTTCGTATCCGTGCCGCTGTCACTCTCCCCGGGACAGCAGGCCGACTTCGTCGTCGAACCGACCGCGTCGCGGAGTTACGAGCTCGGGACCTTCGGGACCGCCGACACGGTCATGGTGCTCTTCGAGGACGTCGGCGGGGAGCTGCGATACGTCAAGGGTGACGACGACAGTGGCACCGACCGCAACGCCCAGATCACGGCCAAGCTCTTCCAGGGCCGGCGGTACGTCGTGCGTCTCCGCCTGTACTGGGCAGGTCAGTCCGGGCAGACCGCCGTGATGTTGTGGTGAGCCCGCGGCCATGAACTAACGGGTGCGCCCTCCGTGGCTGCTCAGAAGCCCTTCAGCGGGTGTACCAGTCTGCGGCACGCCAATGTGCTGAAGCAGATTGCCTGCGAGGGTGCCGGTCTTCGGCAGCCACACCGACGTCTCCTGCAGACCTTTTTGCACCGATTCACCGGGGCTTGGCGACGGTCACGCGCGGTCGGCGGGTGGCGTCACCTCGAGGAGTTCGTCGACTTCCCGCTGACTCAGTCGACGCTGCGCCTCGAAGACGGCCTTGATCAAGCGCTCGACCAGGTCCTTCTCCCCTTGAGGACTGCGGTCGTTTCCCTGTGCGTCCATAGCCGATCTCCGTCCAGGAGGCTGCGGCTCGCATCTGCTTGCGGAGAATCCCCCTCTCGCCAGGCAGCTAAACGCGGGGACCTACGGACGTTCAGGGGTTGCGCCCGGAGGCTCTCCGCCCGCCCAATGACTCGCAATGGAAGCCAGCCACAGGGAGGGGATGGTCCAACTGTGCGAACCGTCGACGCCGTCGTACAGCCGCGGCCGCGAGGTCCGGAAGCTGAGCCTCGGACTTGGTGTGCGGTGGGGCGAACGACTCATGACAGGGCGGATTGTGACGCTCTAGCGTGCGCACTGTGGACATCCGATGGGAGATTGTCGAGGCTGGTCCAGCGGGCGCCGAGCGGACCGCGCTCCTGCTTCCCGGCGGGATGTGCAGCGCTCGTTCGTATGCAGAAGTGATGGCCCAGTCCGCGTTGGCAGGCACTCGGTTGGTCGCGGTCACGATGCCCGGGCATGCCGGCGCACCGGCGCCGCAAGACTTCAGCGTCGAGGAGTATGCGCGGATCACCGCCGAGCTTGCCAAGAGCGTTGGGGCCGATGTGGTCGTCGGCTTCAGCATGGGCGCCACGGTGGCGTACGAGATGGTGGTCTCGGGGGCATTCGATGGTCCCGTTGTGCTGCTGGGGGTCAGCCTGTCTGCGGCGGACGAGCCGGGGTTCTTCAGAGCCATCATCCGACTCGGCTCCATCCTGGGGACGCTGCCGTTCGCTGTTCTCAAGAAGGGCGCCCCGTCCATGGTCAAGCGTGCAGCGGTACCGCCCGAGCGTCAGGCGCAACTGCGGGCGGACTTCGCGCGGAACAACACACGCGATATGCGTCGTGGGTTGCAGGCGTACCTGCGTTGGCTACGCCGTGACGACGACCCCGCGCGGCGGCTCTGCGAAGCGGGCACGCCAGCGTGGGTGGTGCACGCCGAGAAGGGCGATGGCGGGCTGACCCCACACGAGCGGGCTGTACTCGAGGCGTGTCCTCGTGTTCGGGTCGTGACGGTGCCGGGGCAGGTCTTCTTCCTCCCCAACGAGGTGCCTGAGCGTATCGCGGACGTGATCGTCCAAGCGCTGGCCGAAGCCTGAGCACGCGCCTAGTCGTCCGCTCAGGCCGCTGCGGACGTTCCTGCGCGCGTGGACGCGTGGGAGCCGTTTGCGTCCGCGTCTACGGTTGCGAGGTGAACATGGCCGAACGGCTGCCCGATCCCATCGTTGCAGACCGGGTCGTCCTCAGACCGCTGCGCGTGAGCGATGCCGAAGAGATGGTGGCCGTCCTGTCGAGCCCCGAACTGTACGGCTACGTCGGCGGTGAGCCGCCGACCCTGGACACCCTGCACAGGCGGTACTCGGAACTGGTGGTGGGGCACTCGCCCGACCGCGAGCAGGAATGGCTCAACTGGATCGTCCGGCTGAAGGGCGGCGATGGGGCTGCGGTCGGCACGGTGCAGGCGACCCTCATGCAGGAGGGCGGTCGAGCCGAGGTGGCCTGGATCATCGGCGCCGACCACCAGGGACAGGGATACGGTTCTGAGGCTGCCGCTGCCATGGTTCATGCCCTGGTCGAGGCCGGCGCGCCGTGGGTGACCGCCCATGTGCATCCTGACCATGCTGCCTCCGAAGCAGTGGCGCGTGCCTGCCACCTGACGCCGACCGGGGAGTTCCACGACGGGGAACGACGCTGGGAATGGCGATCCGAGTCCGCGATGAGGAGGACGCGGACGGATGAGTGAACCACGGCTTCGCCTCCGAGCCTCCCTCAACGCGTCATAGCCGACCTTGTGAGTCATCTCGCCGCCTCAGGGGCCTCCGTGGGAACCTGTCTTCGGGTCACCGGAAGAACGTGAACCAGTGGCGGCCGAGCTCGAGAGGGCGAGGCGCGGCGACGAGCTTATGGACGCCCACGCACCAGTGCTCCCTCTCCGGGGCGACGAAGGCGACCTCCTCGAAGCCTGCGTCTGCGAACCAGCTTCGGATGGACGGCGTGAGATCTGCGTCGTGACGGTGGCGGGTCCACACGACCTCGGCCCCCGGAGCGCAGAGTTGGGACGCGGCCTCCACCGTGGCCCGTACGTCGGCATCGCTGATATTGCCGAAGATGCCGCAGAGCAGCACCAGGTCGGCCGGCGCCGCGTGAGCGTAGACCTCGCTCTTGGCAGCGTCAGCCTGGCGGACCTCGACAGTGGCGGTTAGCGCGTCGGCGGCCTCGCGGGCGCGGGCGGCCAATCCGGCGTCATTCTCAACCAAGAGAGCGGTGACCCGGTCGGCGTCCGTACGCCTGGAGAGGACGCCGAGCAGGTCGCGCCCGTCGCCCGCACAGGCGCTGACTACGCGCACCGGGTCCGGTGCGGTGGCGTCCAGGCGGCGCTCGATCTGGGCGCTGACTGTTGCGAGCCGATGGCTCAAGTCGGAGCCCGGCCTGGCGTATGCGTCATGCCACTCCCACCAGTTCGTGCTCATGACGCGATGCCCGCCAACATTCATCCGTTCTTCCGTCGCGAAAAGGCCGATCGTACTGACGCGCTCACATCGGGACCGTTCCGGGCTTTCACCGTTCGCGGCATGTCTGCGAGACTCTGACGCGGCCCAGTGCCGGCCACTCGTCATGCCGCACGGCTAGGGTTGCCTCGGTGAGCATGTACGACGACTTCGCCGAATCCTTCGCAGCTCACGCAGAACATAGTGCGTACAACGCCCACTACGACCGTCCGGCGGTGCTGGGTCTTCTCGGGGACGTCGCGGGTTGCCGAATCCTGGACATCGGCTGCGGGTCGGGCTTGTACGCCGCAGAACTTGCGGAACGCGGGGCCCATGTCATTGGGTTCGATAGCAGCGCCACGTTGGTTCAGCATGCGAGGCAGCGAGTGGGCGGCGCCGCAGACCTTAGGGTCCACGATGTTCGGCATCCTCTGGAATGGCTCAGCCACGAGTCCATCGACCGGGCGGTCATGGCGCTGGTGCTTCATCACCTCGACGACCCAGTCCCCGCGCTTCGCGAGGTCCATCGAGTCCTCAGACCGGGCGGGCGACTGGTGGTCTCCACCGTTCATCCCGTCGCCGACTGGCGGCAGGTCGGCGGAAGCTACTTCACAGACGAGATGATCGACGACACCTGGAACGCGGGTTGGAAGGTCCGCTTCCGTCGAGCGCCGCTGACAACCTGGTGTGCGGAGTTTCGCGAGGCCGGTTTTCTCATCGAACGCCTAGTCGAACCCTTGCCTGCCGAATCGATGAAGGACCGCTTCCCGGACACATACGACCATCTCTCCGTTGAGCCCTTCTTCATCGTCTTCGTCCTCGTGAAGACATCCAGCCCCGGGTCAAGCAGACAGCAGAACTGACGGGTAAGCGCGAGCCATCGCACCCGGACCCGCACATCGGCTGCTGTGCAGAGCTAGTTTGGGTGTCTCCCCCCGCTCTCAGCGGCTTGCCGGACTCCAGGAGGGCATGGATGAGCACAGTCGTGATGCATGCAGTGGTGTCGGTCGACGGCTTCATCGCCGACGACGACGATCAAGTCGGGCCGCTGTTCGACTGGTACTTCAACGGAGACGAATCGCTGTTCGACGCCACCAAAGACTCGGTGCATCCCAGCATGTCCATCAGCGACCGTTCGGCCGGCTATGTCAAAGCGTTCTGGGACAGCATCCGCTGCGCGGTTGTGGGACGGCACCTGTTTGACCTCACAAACGGCTGGGAGGCGAAGCCGCCCGCGTGTGAGCACCTCGTCGTCGTGTCACATCGGCCGAGGCCGGTCGGCTGGCACCCGGAAGCCGACGTTCCCTTCGTCGACGACGTCCGGGAGGCGATCGAGGTTGCACGGGGGCTCGCCGGTAGCGGGGTGGTCGCACTCTCCGCCGGCAACGTGGCCGGCCAGGCGCTCGCGCTCGGCCTGGTCGATGTCGTGGCCATGGACGTCGTGCCCGTGGTGTTCGGCTCAGGCAAGCGGTACTTCGGCCATGTGGATGGTCAGCACATGCTCGAGGACGCCGACGTCGTGGTCCAAGGCGACCGTGTGCTGCACCTGAGGTATCCGGTCCGACACTGACTGGCCGCAGCGGAACATCCGGCGTGGTTCACGCTGCGACGAGCCCCGCCTTCCGGAGGAGGCACTTCCCCTGGCGCTCCCTTCTCGCCCCGGCGGACGGTCACGAGATCTCCCATGACAGGCAAGTGGACACTTACCCTTGATATGCAAGTACCTGCTTACCTATCGTGGAGGTCGTGGTCGACGTGTTCAGGGCTCTGGACGACGAGACGAGGCGCCTGGTCCTCGACGAACTCGCGACGAGTGACGGCAAGACCCTCTTCGAAATCTGCTCACTGCTCACGACACGGCACGGTCTCAGCCTGACGCGTCAAGCAATCTCCCAGCACCTCGGCGTACTGGAGGCGGCTGGGCTGGTCGTGACGGAGCGGCGTGGTCGCTCCAAGTTCCACTACTTCAACCCCGAGCCGCTGTCGGAGATCACCCGGCGGTGGCCCATTGCAGGAAGGACGGATCCATGAGGATCAACCTGACGAGCGTGTACGTCGACGACCAGCGGGCAGCACTCGCCTTCTACGTCGATGTCCTCGGCTTCGAGAAGCGCCGGGACGTACCCGTCGGCGATGACTCCTGGCTCACTGTCGTCTCACCTGAGTCTCCCGACGGCCCCGAGCTGCTGCTGGAGCCGGCCGGCCATCCGGCGGTCGAGCCCTATCGGGATGCACTCGTCGAGGACGGCATTCCGCTTGCGCAGTTCGCCGTCGACGACGTCGAGGCCGAGTACGCACGGCTGACCGGCAAAGGCGTGGTGTTCACTCAACCGCCCACTGACATCGGCCCTGCCGTTGTCGCCGTCTTCGACGACACGTGTGGAAACCTCATCCAGCTCATCGCCGAGAAGTCGGACCGCCACGTCGCCCAGTGAGGCTCCACACTCATGGCCCGCCGCTGGCTCATGCGATTATTCGGCTCGTGATGTCGTCGCCTGAAGATCCGCTCGGCCTCGGCAGTGTCCGCCGCGCCTACAACACGGTTGCCGAAGACTACGCCAACCGTCTTCCGGACACCCGTGCGGAAGCTCGACTCGACCTCGCCATGGTCGACGCTTTCGCTGAAGCGGTGACGTCGGGCGACGAGGCACGCGTTCTCGACGCGGGGTGCGGCACGGGAAGGATGAGCCGGTACCTCGCCGAGCGTGGATGTCTGGTCGAGGGGATCGACCTCTCTCCGACCATGATCGCCATGGCGCGACGCGACCACCCTGGCCTGGTGTTCACCGTGGCCTCGCTCACCGATCTCCCGTTTCCGGACGACGAGTTCGCAGGCGTGATGCTCTGGTACTCGATGATCCACATGCCTCCCGCGGGCCAGGCGCGCATCTTTGCGGAGGTCGCCCGGGTTCTGAGCCCCGCTGGCCATGTGCTCGTCGGTTTCCAGTGTGGCGAAGGTACGCGCGACGTGTCTGCGGCATATCGCCAGTTCGGTCACGAGATCCAGCTCGAGCGCCACCTCTACACGGCGGATCAAGTCGCGTCCCAACTCGAGGCTGTCGGCCTGCGAGAAGTGTGCCGCCTGGTACGCCGCAGGCAGGGCGAGGAGAGGGACGACCAGGCGTTCCTGCTCGCCGACGCGGGTTGACTCGTTCGCATTCGGGTCTGGCTCGCTTCCGGTTCGCGCACCCGTCGGGCCGGTATGACGCGCCCGTCCGGCCTGGCCGTCCAGCCTGACCGAAGCCCGCACCTATCTCCCTTGCGATCCTGACCTGCACCCGACTATTCAGTGTTACTATCTACTGGTAGTCAACATCACTGAGTAGCAGAAGGCAGTCCATGGGCAAGCAGGTGACGGAGATGCTCAAGGGGACGCTGGAGGGCATCGTGCTCGCGATCCTCTCCGGCCGGCCCGCCTACGGCTACGAGATCACGGCGTGGCTGCGGGAGAAGGGCTTCTCCGACATCGCCGAAGGCACCATCTATGCGCTGCTCATCAGGATCGAGCAGCGCGGCCTCGTCGACGTGGAGAAGGTCCCCTCCGAGAAGGGGCCGCCGCGCAAGGTGTACTCCCTCAATGCTCAGGGACAGGCATATCTCGACGAGTTCTGGAGGACCTGGAGCTTCCTTGCAGAACGGCTTGAACGGCTCCGCGAAGGAGGTAGCTAGACATGGCCATCGGGTGGATCGCGCAAAAGCGGCGCTACCGGCAGTACAAGGCTCGCACGAAGCGACTCCCTGCGCCCTATCGCGAGGCGATCGAAGCGCTGGAGCGCTACCTGCTCTATTTCGGGGCGATAGCTAAGGGGGACGTGTTGGTGTCGATGCTGGAGGACCTTGTCGATCTCTTCGAGCAGAGCGCAGCGAACCGAACCCCAATCCGGGCGATCGTCGGAGAGGACCCGGTGGGGTTCGCTGAGGAGTTCGTCAGGAACTACTCCGAGGGGCAGTGGATCAACAAGGAGCGAGAACGGCTGACCAGCGCCATCGAGCGCGCCGCCGGAGAAGACACCGGGAACGAAGGGATGTCCGGATGACAGCCAACCAGGTCCAGAGCCCTGCGATCCACGTGAAGGGTCTGGAGAAGTCGTACAAGAAGGTGGAGGTGCTGCGCGGCGTGGAGTTCGACGTGACGCGGGGCAGCATCTTCGCCCTGCTCGGCTCCAACGGGGCGGGCAAGACCACGATCGTGAAGATCCTGTCGACGCTGCTCAGGCCCGACGGGGGGACGGTGATCGTCGACGGCTTCGACGGCGCCACGGAGCCGGCAAACGTGAGGAAGTCCATCAGCCTGACCGGACAGTTCGCGGCCGTGGACGAGATCCTCACTGGTCGCGAGAACCTCGTGCTGGTGGCCCGCCTGCGACATCTCAAGGACCCGGGCACGATCGCGGATGACCTGCTGGCGCGTTTCTCGCTCACAGACGCGGCGGAGCGGAAGGTGTCGACGTACTCGGGTGGCATGCGCCGCCGCCTCGACATCGCGATGAGTCTCATCGGGAATCCGCGGATCATCTTCCTGGACGAGCCGACGACCGGGCTCGACCCCCAAGCGCGCATCGAGGTGTGGCAGACCGTGAAGCAGCTCGCCGAGCAGGGCACGACGGTGCTGCTCACGACGCAGTACCTGGACGAGGCCGAACAGCTCGCCGACCGGATCGCGATCCTCCACGAGGGGCGGATCATCGTCAACGGCACCCTGGCCGAGCTCAAGCAGCTGCTCCCGGCCGCCAAGGTCGAATACGTCGAGAAGCAGCCGACCCTGGAGGACGTCTTCCTCACTATCGTCGGTGACGACAAGGAACAACCATGACCACGCAATTCTTCGGCGACACCGCCATCCTGCTGGGACGATCTCTGCGTCACATCACGCGCAGCATGGACACCATCATCACGACGACGATCATGCCGATCGCCTTCATGCTGCTGTTCGTCTACGTCTTCGGCGGCGCGATCGACTCCGGGTCGGATTCGTATGTGAACTACCTGTTGCCCGGCATTCTGCTCATCACGATTGCCTCGGGCATCTCCTACACCGCATTCCGGCTGTTCCTTGATATGCAGAGCGGCATCTTCGAGCGATTCCAGTCCATGCCGATCGCACGGTCGTCCGTCCTGTGGGCGCACGTGCTGACCTCGGTGGTCGCCAATCTGATCTCGCTCGTGGTCGTCGTGCTCGTCGCCCTCCTCATGGGCTTCCGCTCGGCGGCGGGAGTGCTGGCGTGGCTCGCGGTCGCCGGCATCCTGATCCTGTTCACCCTGGCGTTGACGTGGATCGCCGTGATCCCAGGTCTCTCCGCGAAGTCCGCGGACGGCGCGAGCGCGTTCGCCTACCCGATCATCTTCCTGCCGTTCATCAGCTCGGCATTCGTGCCCACCGACACCATGCCCGGCCCGGTGCGCGCCTTCGCCGAGAACCAGCCGGTGACCTCCATCGTCAACACGATCCGCGACCTGTTCACACAGCAGCCAGTCGGCACCGGCATCTGGGCCGCCCTCGTCTGGTGCCTCGGCGTCCTCGGCGTCGCCTACGCCCTCGCCATGGTCACCTATCACCGCAAGATCTCCGGATGAGCCGGCACCTGCCGGTTGTCCTCGCAACCCGGAGTAGGGGTCATCGGTCCCTGGTGCGCCTCCTGGGTCCCGCATAGTTTCGAGTCACCGGGAAAGGCGGTGAGCGTCATGGCGACGTACAAGGACAAGAGCTTCTGGCTGACCACCCGGGACTACGAGCCCGGCCTGCCGTTGCTGGACAGCGTCGACGTCGACGTCGCGGTGATCGGGGCCGGGTTCACCGGCCTGTCCACCGCCTACTTCCTGCATCGGGCGGAGCCCGGCCTGCGGATCGCCGTCCTCGAGGCCGACGTGGTGGGCTTCGGTGCCAGCGGCCGCAACGCAGGTTTCTCGATGACCAAGATCGGGATGCTGAACAGCATCACCAAGCTGCGCTTCGGGCGGCAGAGCGCGGTCGAGGCACACGCGTACGCGGACCGCGCCGTGTCCCTCGTCCGAGACCTGGTCCGCGAACTCGACCTCGACTGCGACTACGAGCACCCCGGCCTGCTCACCGTCGCGACGTCCACCGCGCACGCCCGCCGGCTGGACAAGGAGCTCGCGCTCGCCGACGAGCTAGGGATCAAGGGCGTCGAACGGATCGACGCCGACGCGCTGGCCGAGCGGGTCGAGAGCCCGCTGTACGTCGGCGACGGGTGGTGGGAGCCCAACTGCGGCATCCTCAACCCCGCCAAGCTCGCCTGGTCGTGGAAGCGGGTCATCGAGTCTGCCGGCATCGAGGTCTTCGAGGAGACGCCTGTCCTGGAGGTGTCCCGGACCGGCAGCTCGACGATGCTGACCACACCACGCGGGCGGGTGCGGGCCGCCAAGGTCGTGTTCGCCACGAACGCGTGGTCGCACCAGTTTCCGGGGTTGCGCTCCAAACAGGTGCCGGTGTGGACCTACATCGTGCTGACCGAGCCGCTCACGGACACCCAGCTGGGGGCGGTCGGCTGGGCCGGCCGGGAGGGCATCGAGGACTTCCGCGATCTGGTGCACTACTACCGGCTCACCGCCGACAACCGGATCGTCTTCGGGGGCCGCGACGTCGGTGTCTGGGACGGCGACAGCATGGCGAAGGATCGTGACGAGACCATCTTCGCCAAGCTGCGGGCCGATCTGACTGCCACCTTCCCCGCCCTCGGCGAGGTCAGGTTCACTCACGCCTGGGGCGGCCCGGTGTCGGCCACCATCGACCTGTTCCCGGCGCTCGGCTATGTCGGCGGGCGGGACTGGGTCTACTCGTTGGGCTGCGTCGGGCACGGCGTGTCCACGACGCACCTCAACGGGCAGACCATCAAGGACCTCGTCCTCGAGCGGGACACTGACCTGACCGACACGTTCTTCGTCAACCGCCGCGTTCCCCCGATGCCCCCGGGACCGCTGACCCGGCCAGTCATCGGGGCGATCGCCGGCTTCATGCGCTGGGAGGACAAGAGGCTGGACGTTCTCCCTGGCTGAACTGCGCGCTGGCCGGGGTTCCTCCAGCCGCTCGTGGGGAGTGACGCCGAAGGCTGAGGACGGTCAAGGGGTTCCGGCCGGGGTCACCGGGCCCCAGGGCAGCAGGTCCGCGAGCACCATGCTGCTGCTCGGCCGGCCGTACCCGGCGAGTCGGTCGATGAGCTCCTCGAAGTGCTGGATCGAGGGCACGGCCACGACGAGTACGGAGCAGCCCCGACCGGTCACCCGGTAGAACTCGCGGATCTCCGGCCAGGTGACGACCTCGGGGTCGCGCAGAATGCAGGTGGGGCCATAGCAGTCCATCACGACGACGGCCTGGACCGGTCTGCCGACGTGCGCGGGGTCCACGCGCGCGTGGTACCCGCTGATGACGCCGGCAGTCTCGAGCCTCCGGACGCGCTCAGCGACGGCTGGCGCGGAGAGCTTGACGCGCCGCGAGAGCTCGTTGAAGGAGAGCCGTGCGTCGGCCTGCAGCTCCTCGAGGATGTGCCAGTCAACCCGATCCATGCAGGTACCTTTCGTTCACAAGTCACGCGCTCGAAATGCAGTATGAACGAAACGTACGAGCCTTGGATCCATTCGCGTCGGCCATTCCGCGCCGGGTCGGTCGGCGCGACGCTTGTGGCATGGACGAGCCCGCCTTCCGAACGATCATCGAGCCGTTCCGGATCCACTCGGTCGAGCCGCTGAGGATGAGCACCCGCGCCGAGCGTCGCGAGCACCTCAGGGAGGCCGCGTTCAACCTCTTCCAGGTGCGCGCCGAGCACGTCCTCGTCGACCTGCTCACCGACTCGGGCACCGGTGCCATGAGCAGGGACCAGTGGGCGGCGATCCAGCACGGCGACGAGTCGTACGCCGGGTCGCCGTCGTACTACCTGTTCGCCGACGCGGTCCGGGAGCTGTTCCCGTTCGAGCACGTCATCCCTGTCCACCAGGGTCGGGCGGCGGAGAAGATCCTCTTCTCGGTGATCGGCGGCCCAGGCAAGGTCGTCCCGAACAACACCCACTTCGACACGACGCGGGCGAACGTCGAGGCGACCGGTGCGCTGGCCACCGACCTGGTCATCGCCGAGGGCCGTGACCCATCGTCCCGGCACCCCTTCAAGGGCAACATGGACCTGGTGGCGCTCGAGGAGCTGCTGGCGAGCCGCGCCGACGACGTACCGTGCGTCTTCGTCACGGTCACGAACAACAGCGGCGGCGGGCAGCCCGTCTCGATGGCCAACCTGGGTGGCGTCCGCGAGCTGTGTGACCGCTACGGAAAGCCGTTGTTCCTCGACGCATGTCGCTTCGCCGAGAACGCCTGGTTCATCCGTGAGCGCGAGGAGGGCCAAGGCGACCGGGATGTCGCCGATATCGTGCGTGACATGGCCGCCCTGGCGGACGGGATGACGATGAGCGCCAAGAAGGACCCGATGGGCAACATCGGTGGCTGGCTTGCCATGAACGACGACGACCTTGCCGGGGAGTGTCGCAACACGCTGATCCTCACCGAGGGCTTTCCGACGTACGGCGGTCTCGCGGGCCGGGACCTGGAAGCGTTGGCCCAGGGGCTGAAAGAGGTCGTGCAGCACGACTACCTGAGGTACCGGATCCGGTCGACGGCGTATCTGGGGGAGGCACTGCAGAAGCGAAACATCCCCGTCCTGAGCCCTTTCGGCGGGCACGCCGTCTACATCGACGCTCGAGCGCTGGCCGCCCACCTCGACCCGTTGGAGTACCCGGGGCAGTCCGTGGCGGTCGCGCTCTACGAGATGGGCGGAATCCGTTCCTGCGAGATCGGCACGGTGATGTTCGGCAGACAGCCGGACGGCCTCGAGGTGCCCGCCTCCATGGACTTGGTCCGGCTCGCGATCCCGCGGCGCACCTACACCCAGAGCCACATCGACTACGTGATCGAGGTCTGTGAGCTGGTGGCCTCACGCGCGGACGAGCTCCCGGGTTACCGGATCGTCAAGGAGCCGAAGGCCCTGCGCCACTTCACGTCGTCCTTCGAGCAACTCGTCTAGCCGCCCCGACCACCCCTAGCGGGGACCGTCCCGCAAGGGTCACGCTGTGGTCATGTCCAGTGATCGTGAGGCGCGGGCAGCGGTGGCGCGTAGTCGGCCTGCGCGGCTTCCGCCACGCTGGTTCATGGTGGGCTTCTGGCATGGCCATCGCGCGCTGTTGCGCGCGACCGGCGGCCGGTTCGGTCTGTGGCGGCCGAAGCCGGGCGGGTGGGGGACG
>DASVBF010000301.1:0-8595 GCA_036375975.1 Nocardioidaceae bacterium
GTGACCTCGGTGATCATCGGGGCCAGGACGCTCGAGCAGCTCGAGGACAACCTCGGCGCTGCAGGGCTGCACCTCTCCGAGGAGCACACCCGGCGGCTCGACTCCGCCAGCGACCCACAGCCTGCCGACTACCCGTACGGCTTTCACGGCCTCGAGGCACGCAGCCGGTCGCTCGGCAGCCACCGCTGACCCGGTCCATGGAGCGCCACCTCGGCGTCTCTGAGAGCAGACCCCGCCCAGACCAAGGAGTCGTCCCGCTCGCTCGTGCTTCAACCCCAAGGCCGGCGGCCGGCCCGCCGGACTCGCAGAGGTCATTCGAGCCCTCGTACGCACGAGCGCCATGCCACGAACAGGTCACGTAAGAATGGACGGGTGATCAGTCTGGAACTCGCCGCCAGGCTCCGGGACGCGGGCCTGGAGTGGTCGCCGCGGTCGGGCGACCGCTTCGCCATCCCTATTCAGGGGCTCGACGACAAGGTGTTCGTCATCAGCGAGATGACGATCGAGACCCAGCCGCTCGAGACCGGGGCCCTCGTCCGGTTCAACGGCACGACGGAGTGGGCGCTGGACAGCATTCCCCAGGACGAGGTGATCTGGCTGCCGAACGAGAGCCAGCTGCGTGCCCTGCTCGGTGCGCGTTTCGCCAGGCTGGAGGCGGTCCCGGACGGCTTCGTCGTCGTCCTCGAGGAGGACGGCCGGTCGCAGCGGCACATCGACATCGACGCGGAGAAGGCCTATGCGAGGGCGCTGCTCGACGTGCTGACCCGCTGACGACCCACGCACGTGAGCACGGCGGTTAGACATTCCTTCCGCGGGCCGCGACCCTCCACCTGTCCACGACGTCACCAGCCTGCACGATGACGTACTCGTCGAAGAGGTTCACGACATTGCACGCGTGGTTCGGCGTCACGAAGACCACCTCTCCGACCGCAGGCGCCCCAGGTCCGCTCTCGACCACCCCGTGGTGCTCGGACAGGCGGCTCACCGTGGCTCCGGCGTGAGACCAGACGGCCCCGTGTCCGACCAGCCAGCTCGGACGGTCCATCGCCAAGGCCTTCGACCCGGCGTCGACCACGAAGCGGTCGGGCCCTGAGCTGACGACGGTGGCGGCCACGGACAGCGCGACCTGCTCCGGCGCGCAGGCGCCGAGCGCAAGCTGTTGCCGGTCGTAGAAGACGTACGATCCGGGCCGCTCCTCGGTAACCTGCGGTGGACGTGGCCGGCCCGTGGTGGGGGTCGAGCCGGCGCTGACGAGCGTGATGTCGAAGCCGGCCTCCCGCAAGGCGTCGTGGGCCTCGGCCAGCGCGTCGCCCTCGTCAGACGCGGCCTCCTCCGGAGCCTCGGGTGAGCCGTAGCAGTGACCGCCGTGCGTGAACACCCCGGAGACATCCAGGCCGAGAGCGTGACAATGCTCGGCGAGGCGCACGACCTGCGAGGGTCCGACCCCCGTCCGGTGCTGGCCGCTGTCCACCTCGATGACGACCGGGACACGACGTCCGGCGGCGGCGTCGGCGACGGCGGTCGCGCCCGCGGCGTTGTCCACTCCGACGGTCACCTCCGCTGTGTCGAGCAGCCGCCGGAGCCGCTCGGCCTTCGCTCCGACAGGGAACAGCGGGTAGGCGACCAACAGGTCGGTGAAACCTGCTGCCGCGAACACCTCCGCCTCGGACAGAGTGGCGACCGTCAACCCGTCGGCACCGGCCTCGCGCTGCAGGGCGGCGATCTCGAGACACTTGTGCGTCTTGGCGTGCGGCCTGAGCCGGAGCCCCCGCGAGCGCACGGTCCGACCCATCGTCTCGACGTTGGACCGCAGCCGGTCGAGGTCGACCACGAGCGCCGGGGTGTCGATGTTCATGCCCGCTCCTCGGCGATGTGGTTGCCGCCGTCCACGACCAGGCACTGCCCGGTCACGTAGGACGCGGCGGGGCTGCACAGGAACGCGATCGCTGAAGCCACCTCGGTCGGCGTACCGCTCCGGCCCGTAGGGGAGAGACGACCCTGTCGCGCCTCCTCAGCGGTCTGGCTCGCCGTCTCGATCCATCCCGGGGCAACCGCGTTGGCCGTCACGCCGTGTGCGGCGAAGTCGAGCGCCACCGAGCGTGCCAGGCCGACGACACCTGCCTTCGCGGCGGCGTACGCGGCCTCCCCCCGCATCGCCATCACCGGTCCGGTGACCGATGCGACCATCACGATCCGCCCCCAGCCCAGGTCCCGCATGCCGTGGAGGACCTCTCGGGTGCAGAGGAACGCCGTGTCGAGGTTGCGGGCAAGTGCTTGGCGCCACTGGTCCGAGGAGAGGCCGGCGGCGGTGTCCGACTCCGACCTGGTGTCGGCCCCGCCGGGCGACCCGAACGCCGGCGCCGGCACCGAGACGCTGGTCATCCCGGCGTTGTTGACCAGGACGCTGGGAACGCCGAGCGCGAGCCTGACCTCCGCAACGGCTCGCATCACCTCGGACTCCTCGGTCAGGTCGGCCACGACTCCCAGGGCGGACACGCCCTCGCCCTGGAGCTCGGCAGCCCGCGTGTGTGCGCGTTCGGTGGTCGCTGTCACGGCGACGGCCGCGCCGAGACGCCCCAGCAGCCGAGCGGTCGCGAAGCCGATCCCGTCGGGCGAACCCGCGCCGGTGACCAGCGCGACCCTGCCGGTGAGCGAGTATGCCTCCGGCAGTGGGAGTACGTCGGTCACCGCTGGACCAGCTCCCTGACCGCCTCGGCGAACAGCCGTGTGTGGAGGTCGACGTCGTCGGCCCTGGTTGCAGGACACATGAGTGCCATGTTGTGGAACGGCGTGATCAGCACACCGCGGTTGGCCAGGTACAGGTGGAGGTACTCGTCGAGCTCCGGGTCGGCAACGGCGGCGGACGCGCTGCCGTTGCGGGGCGCGGGAGCAGCGAACCGGTACTCCGACCGGGCGCCGAGCTGGCTCACCGACCAGGGCATCTCCGTCTCGTCGATGGTCTGCTGCACCCCGTCGGTGAACTCGCCGGCCAGATGTGTCATGTGGGCGAAGGCGTCGTCGGTGAGCACGTGCTCGAGCGTGGCACGCATCGCCGCCACAGACAGCGCGTTCCCGGCCAGTGTGCCTCCGACGCCACCGACGTCGACCAGGTCCGCCTCGGGGTGGGCCCGGACCATGTCGGCGACCTCGGTGGTGATGCCGTAGGCGCCGCTCGGGATCCCGCCCCCGATGCTCTTCCCGATCACGAAGATGTCGGGTTCCAGGTCCAGCAGCCTGGTCACGCCGCCAGGGCCCGCGGAGAATGTGTGCGTCTCGTCGATCATGAGGAGGGCGCCGTACCGCGTCGCGAGCTCGCGCAGGCCGTCGAGGAATCCGGGCTCGGGAAGGACGATGCCGATGTTTGTCAGCGCCGGCTCGGTGAGGATCGCTGCCACGTCGCCGTGGACGAGCTGCGCCTCGACGTCCGCGAGGTCGTTGAACTCAGCCACGCGGGTGGTCGTCTCGAGGGGCACGGGTGCGCCGACGAGGCCTGGGCGCGCGACCGCCGTGCCGCCCGGGCCGGGCACGGCGAAGGCCTCGTCCACCGAACCGTGGTAGCAGTAGGCGAAGGTGAGGACCTTCGCGCGTCCCGTGGCCAGGCGCGCGAGGCGGATCGCCCACCGGTTGGCGTCCGTCGCCGTGAGCGTGAACGACCAGAGGGGGAGCCCGAACCGGCGGCTGAGCTCGGCGCCGACCCACTCGGCGTCGGGGGTGGGCAGCATGGTGGTGATCCCGCCCAGCCTGTCCATCCGCTCCATGACCGCCTCCACGGTCGGGCGGGGGCTGTGCCCGGCCATCGCCCCGGTGTCGCCGAGGGCGAAGTCGACGTACTCACGACCGTCGACGTCGACGACCCGGTTGCCGGACGCCCGGTCCAGGTACAGGGGGAAGCCGCCGCTCCACATGGCCATCCAGGTCATCGGCACCCGACCGAAGAGATGCGCGGCCTCCTCGAAGTGGCGCTGCGACGTCGGATGGTCCGCGGTGTAGCTCTTGCGCTCCCGCTCGGTGAGGAGGGTCAGCCGCTGCCTGTCGATGATCGCCATGCCTGGGACTCTCGACGGCGGGCGGGACCCCGTCAACCGTGACGCGGGTCTCGCGAGGGGCTTTTGCATTCCGGCACGCCGCTAGAGCGTCGCGTTTCACACTTTCGTCGCGATCAGTCACGTGTCGGGGCAGCATCCGGGACGCCATGCAGTCCGTCGCCCACGCCCGTCGGCTGGCAGCTTGACCGCCCGGCGGGGGTCGTGACTCAACCGGTGACAGCCCGCAGCGTCCACTCCGCCGTGTGCTGCTCGCCGGGGCCCAGGACCACCAGGTCCTTTCCGGAGTTGAAGGCGTCCGGCGGGCAGGTCATCGGCTCCAGCGCGAGCCCGAGTCGCGACTGGTCCGGGTCGGGCAGGTCGGCGGTGTGGACCTGCACCCACGGCAGGCTTACCGAGTCCCACTCACACTCGGCGCCGCGGCCGTCCGCACCCAGGACCCGTGCCCGGACGCGTCCGTACCCGTCCGGAGTGAGCCCCGTGAACGCGTGGTCGACCTCGGCGGTCCCGATGCGCCGGGCGGTCCGGAAGTCGCGCTCTGTGCCGGCAACGGCATGGAGGCCGGTCGGGACCAGACGGTCGACGGTCACCTCGAGCACCTGCTCGGCGGGCAGCTCGAGCGTCCACTCGTCGACCCTGCCGTCGCCGCCGAGCAGGTACGGGTGTGACCCCAAGCCGTAGGGCAACCGCTGCTCGCCGACATTCCTGGCCGAGACCGCACAGGTGAGACCCGTCTCCCCGAGCGCGTACCGTGCGACCACCTGGAGGCAGAACGGGTAGCCGGGTCTCGGGACGAGGTGGTGGCCGAGCACGACCGAGCTGCTGTCGGAGTCGAGGAGATCGAATCGTGCCCAGCTGACCAGTCCGTGCAGGGCGTGACCGCGCGCCACCTCGTTGATGTCGAGCTGGTACGCCTCGCCGTCGAAGGGGTACCTTCCGTCGACCACCCGGTTGGGCCACGGCGCCAGGAGCGCACCTCGGGAGCGGGGCCGGACCTGGTCCTGGGCGTAGCCGAGAATCAGGTCGCGGTCCTCGTGCACGAGCACCCGCAGGCCCCCACCGACCTCCGTGACGACGGCCTTGTAGCCACCCCGCTCGAGGACGTACTCGTCGCCGCCCAGGCTCATCCCGCCTACCTCCGGTCGTACCGACTCTCGTGGGTCCCCATCCTCGTGCACGCACCACGAAGGTGTCGCGTCCCCAGGACCAGAGGGAGGATCGGCTGCGGTGGCCGGGTGCGCCACTAGGCTCAGGGGGTGGTTGACCTGGCCCTGCACCTCGACGAGGCGGACCTGCGACGAAGGTTCGGCTCGGCGACGTACGAGAGGGCAGTCGACTACATCGAGCGTGGGAAGGTCCTCTCGTGTGTCCACCGCCTGGACGAGGACGGCGACCTCGACATCCGTGGCAATGTCGAGGGTTCGCTCGGTGAGGTCTACGGCTGCCACGTCAGCGTCGGCGACGGCGGGCGCGGGGTGTGGACCTACGGCCGCTGCGGCTGTCCGGTGGGGGAGGGCTGCAAGCACATGGTGGCGCTGCTGCTCACCGTCCGCGCCAGACAGGCGGAGGAGCAGGTCGGCGGCGGAGCCGGCGACAGGCACTGGGAACGCAAGCTGAGCTCGGTCCTCGACGAGCTCGACTCCGCGGCCGAGAGGCCGAACGTGACCAAGCCGCTGGCGATCCAGGTCGAGCTCGACCACAGGACCCGGGCACGAGCCTGGAAAGCGGAGACCGGTCCTCGCCGGAGCAGCCTGCGCCTGCGCCCGCTCCGGCGAGGTGCCCGTGACAACTGGGTCCGCTCCGGCATCTCCTGGCAGGGCCTCCAGTACGCCGATCCCCGGGCGCGAGAGTTCCCGCCCGAGCAGGCGGCCCTGCTCGCTGAGATGTTCGCGGCCTACCGGGCGGCTCAGCGCAACCTGTACTTCGGCGGCGCAGAGTCGCATCTCGTCCTGAGCAGCTTCGGCTCGTCGTTGTGGAGCCTGCTCGACCGATGCTCCGCAGTCGGCCTCCAGCTCGTGCCCGGCGCCGGGATCGAGGAGGTGACCCTCTTACCGGAGCCGGTGCGCTTCACGCTCGACGTGAACGCCCCGCCGGAACGCGACGCCCACCTCCGGCTCGGCGTCGCCGTCGGCGAGACGTGGTACTCCGCCGACGCGGTCGAGGTCCTCGGCGACGCCGGTCACGGCGTGGCGCTGTGGACTCCTGGCCCGGGTGCGCGGACGTGGGCGGTCACGCTCGCCCGCCTCGGGCGGCCTGCCGGCTCCGAGGTGCGCCGGCTCCTGGGGATGAGCGAGGAGCTCGTCGTGCCGGCGGAGCATCACAGCGACCTCGTGGCGGAGTACCTTCCTCGCCTGCAGCGTCACGTCGAGGTCATCTCCTCGGACGGGTCCGTCCCGGTGCCCGAGAGGGCCGAGCCCCGACTGTTCCTGGCGCTGGACTGGAAGGGCGTCGACGAGGTCGACCTGACCTGGTCCTGGCGCTACCGGGTCGGGGGGGACGACCGGATCTACCGGCTCGACGCGACGCGCGGGCTCCGAGGGGTGCGCCGCCCCGATAGAGAGCAGGAGCTGTTCGCGGCGTTCGAGAGCTCGCTGAGCGACGACCAGGTGTACCGCCTATACGGCAGCCATCGCCGCGAGGCCGGGATCCTCGCGGAGGTCACCTTCCGGCACAGCGACGCGATCGCGTTCGCCGAGGACGTCCTACCCGGCCTCGAGGGCAGTGACCTGGTCGAGATCGAGGAGACCGGGGTCCGGCCGACCTATCGCGAGGCCCGCGAGGCGCCCGTGATCCGGTTCACGGCGCCCGAGCGCACCGATGCGCAGAGCGACGTCGGGCGGACCGACTGGCTCGATCTCGAGGTCGTGATCAGCGTCGACGGACAGTTCGTCGCCCTCGCCCACCTCCTCGATGCGCTCACGCGGGGCCTGCCGCGGATCATCATGAAGAACGGAGTCCACATCAGCACCCGCCACCCGGAGTTCGAGCGCCTGGGCGAGCTGGTCGCGGCGGCCGGCGAGCTCCAGGAACAGCCGCGTGACGGCGTGCGGGTCAACCACCACGACCTCGGTCTGTGGGACGAGCTCGCCGAGGTCGGCATCGTCGATGCGCAGGCCGACCGGTGGGTGCGGGCGGCTCAGGCGCTGCGCGGTCTCGAGTCGCTTCCCGACGTCGAACCGCCGGGGCTGAAGGCCGAGCTGCGGCACTACCAGCGCGACGGGTTCCGCTGGCTGGCCTTCCTCTGGCAGGCCGGGCTCGGCGGCATCCTCGCCGACGACATGGGCCTCGGCAAGACGCTCCAGACGCTCGCACTGGTTGCCCATGCCCGCGAGCGAGGCGCCGGGCCGTTCCTCGTGGTCGCGCCGACGAGCGTGGTGTCGACGTGGGCGCACGAGGCGGCGACCTTCGCACCCGGGCTCGCTGTCGAGACGGTGACCGAGTCGCACTCGCGGCGAGGCACGACGATCGCCTCTCTGTTCCAGACGGCTGACGTCGTCATCACCTCGTACACCCTCGTGCGGCTGGAGGTCGACTCCTACGCCGGACTGGCCTGGGGTGGCCTGGTGCTCGACGAGGCCCAGACGGTCAAGAACCACAACGGCAAGACCTACCAGTGCGTGCGGCGGCTCGACGTACCCTTCCGACTCTGCCTCACCGGGACGCCCATGGAGAACCGCCTCATGGACCTCTGGTCCTTGCTCTCGATCGTCGCCCCGGGGCTGTACCCCTACCCCCGACGCTTCGTCGAGCAGGTCGCCAACCCGGTCGAACGTCTCGGCGACACGCAGGTACTGGACCGCTTCCGCCGGCGGATCAGGCCGTTCCTGCTCCGCCGGACCAAGGAGCTCGTCGCCGGCGACCTTCCGCCGAAGCAGGAGCAGGTGCTCGAGGTCAGGCTCACACCTCGGCACCGCCGCATCTACGAGACCCACCTGCAGCGCGAGCGGCAGACCGTTCTCGGTCTGGTCGAGGACTTCGACAGGCACCGGATCGCGATCTTCCGCTCCCTCACGCGCCTGCGCCAGCTCAGCCTCGACGCAGCGCTGGTCGACGACGTGTACGACGGTGTCGGGTCGGCCAAGGCCGACGTCCTGGTCGACCACCTCCTCGAGCTGAGGGCGGAGGGCCATCGGGCTCTGGTCTTCAGCCAGTTCACGTCGTTCCTCCGACGGGTTCGTGCCAGGCTCGACCGCGAAGGGATCGACTCGACCTACCTAGACGGCACGACGCGGAGACGGGGCGAGGTCATCGGGGAGTTCAAGAGCGGCGATGCGGCGGTGTTCCTGATCAGCCTCAAGGCGGGGGGAGTGGGGCTGACCCTGACCGAGGCCGACTACGTCTTCGTCCTCGACCCGTGGTGGAACCCCGCCGTCGAGGCGCAAGCCGTTGACCGCACGCACCGGATCGGCCAGCAGCAGCCAGTGATGGTCTACCGGCTGGTCGCCGCGAACACCATCGAGGAGAAGGTCATGGAGCTCAAGGCTCGCAAGGCCGCCCTCTTCGCCAAGGTCGTCGACGGTGACGGGTCGATGGGCACCCCGATCGACGCCGC
>DASVBF010000302.1:0-2928 GCA_036375975.1 Nocardioidaceae bacterium
ACCGTCGAGGTGCGGGCGTTGATGGCCGCGGCCGCCCGGTTGTCGCCGCCGCTGCGCGCGGCCAGCTTCACCACGCTCATCGGGTTGATGGCCGCCACCGGGCTGCGCACGATGGAAGCGGTGCGGGTCGACCGCGACGACGTCGACCTGACCGAGCGGCGGCTGCTGGTGCGCCGCACCAAGTACGGCAAGACCCGGCGGATTCCGCTGCACCCGACCACCAGCGCCGCGTTGCGCGACTACGCCCGACGGCGCGACCGGCTGTGCCCGCACCCGGCCAGCGACAGCTTCCTGATCAGTGCGAGCGGGCAGCGGCTCACCGCGGTCGGCGTGACCTTCCAGCACCTGCTCGTCGACGTCGGGATCACCGTGCCGCCGGGCCGGCGCGCCCCCCGGCTGCACGACCTGCGCCACAGCTTCACCGTCGCCACCCTGCGCGACTGGCACGCCGAAGGCGTCGACGTGCAACGGCACCTGCCGATCCTGTCCACCTACCTGGGGCACGTGAACCCGGCCGCCACCTACTGGTACCTGCAGGCCGTTCCCGAACTGATGGCCGTGCTCGCCGACCGGCTGCCCGATCCGACCGGAGACCGGCGATGACCGCGCTCGCCCCGGTGCTCGAAGGCTTCTTCCTCGACCGGCTCACCGCCCTGCGCGCCAGCCCGCACACCGTCGCCGGGCACCGCGACACCTACCGGCTGCTCCTCGTCTTCGCGCACGACCGGACCGGCATCCCGCCGTGGGCGCTCGACGTCGCCGACCTCACCGCCGACCTGGTCACCGCGTTCCTCGACCACTCGGTTTGCGTCTGAATCGTGAATAACCCGACCGAACGGCCGATCAAGCGGCCTCGGGATCGACGGGTTGGACGGTTACGCGGAGGCCGAGGTGTTCGAGTTGCGCGACCAGCCGGCGAGCGTGTGCTTGCGTCGAGAGCCGGCTGACGAAGTAGTCCCCGCCGAGGTCGGTGTAGGGCTGCTGCCGGTCGAGCACGTGGTAGGCGACGACAAGGATGGAATGGCCGACCGCGACCGCCGCCCGTGGTCTGCCTCGCCGGCCGGCGAGGCGCCAGAACTGGGCGGCCAGATAGGTGTCCTTCGTCCGCGCGGCGGCGTAGGCGGATTCGACCAGCGCCGAGCGCAGCCACTTCGAGCCCTTGCGGGTGCGCCCGGAGCGATGCTTGCCGGCCGACTCGTTGTTGCCTGGGCACATCCCGGCCCACGAGGCCAGCTTGTCGGCGGAGCCGAACACGCGCATGTCCCCACCGGTCTCGGCGAGGATGACCTCGGCGGTGCGGCGGGCCACACCGGGGATGGTCATCAGGAGGTCGAGCCGGTCCCGAAAGGGCGCGAGCCGGTTGTCGATCTCCACGGACAACCGGGCGGCGGTGGCGTCGGCCGCGTCGATGCGGGCGAGCATCTCGCGGACCAGTAGCGCGTGGTGGGTGCCGAACCGGCCGAGCAGCGCCTCCCGCAGCTCGGGGATCTTCTTGCGCAGCCGACGCTGGGCGAGGTCGGCGAGCACGGTGGCGTCGCGTTCGCCGGCGATGAGCGCCGCGAGCATGGCCCGCCCGGAGGCCCCGACGATGCTGGACGCCACCGACCCGAGCTTGATCCCGGCGTCTTCGAGCACCTTCTCCAGCCGCTGCACCTCCCGGGTGCGTTCCTCGATCACCGTCTTGCGGTAGCGGGTCAGGTCCCGCAGCTCCCGGATCGGCGGTGGGGGGACGAAACTCGGCTGGACCAGGCCGTGCTCGACCAGCTGAGCGATCCACTCGGAGTCCCGCACGTCGGTCTTGCGCCCGGGCACCGCCTTGAGGTGGTGCGCGTTGAGCAGCCAGCAGTCGGTGGCGTCTTCGAGCAGGTAGAACACCGGCTTCCAGTAGTCGCTGGTCGCCTCCATCGCGGCCACCGTCACCCGCTCGCCGACCAGCCAGTCCCGCAGCGCGAGCACCTGCCCGGTGACCGTGCCGAAGGTGCGCGTCTGCTGCCGCCGCCCGCCCCGACCGTCCGGGGTGCGGACGGTCACCGCCACCGTCTTCTTGCCGACGTCGATTCCGGCGCAGCGCTCGACCACCACATCCATCTCCCGCCCCTCCCTCCAGCGGACCGGCGTCGCCCGGAGGAGCCTGTCGACAACGAATCTGAATCACGCGCTCGTGGCCGCACTCGGGGGTGCCTCAGGCTCCCACGTCCGACTGAGTTACGGGCTCTGAGCACCACAGACGCACGACGTCGCCGGACGACGACGCATTCTCACCCGTCGAGGGTGGCCCCCACAGGGGCAAGAGGGACTGAGTCGTGATCTCCCCGCCAGGCAGGCTGAACGTGTTAAGGCACTCGACGACGACCTGACCCCGCGGCCCGATGGGATCGGTGAGCACGCAGTATCCGTCGAGGCGCCCTATCTGACGTGATTGAGTGGCGCTGTAGAGGGCGAAGTTGTAGGCACGGATGTCCCCGTGGCTCGGCCCCTTGGGCGCCAGGTCGACAATCCTGACGTCGGGCTTCTTGGCCACGACCGTCAGCGCCCGGTCCGAGGGCGTCACGACCGCAGCAGCGGCCGCGGTGCTTCCCCCGGCCGCCAAGGCAACCGACGCTGCTCCGGCAACTAGCGAGAAGTGGCTGCGTCGCATTGGGCTCCTTCCATAGCACGACGTTACGAGCGCCGGGGTGGCGCCTGGTAGCGACGCGAGGGGGCGTCGCTAGACGAGCCGTACAAGGCGCGATTTGGTGTGACCGAATCAGCGTTAGTAAGAGTGTGCCGTGATACTGGATCAGTGGGGCGACATGGCACGCCGGTCGTCGGGCCGGCCTGTCGCCTGCGACCTCGGCTCTCATCGCTTACGTCTGAACCGCTGGCGGGTTCTCCCGGGCTTCATCTCGCATACGTCGGTCTTCGAGGCATCACGGGGATCTCGGCACA
>DASVBF010000083.1:0-9919 GCA_036375975.1 Nocardioidaceae bacterium
GTCAGCTCCTGGCCGTGACCCGGCGTGGCGGCCCGGGCTTCGACGCGGGCGCGCTCGAGCCGGGCCATGTGCTCTCTTGACTGGTCTGTCGACGTGTCGTAGATCTGCATCTCTCTCACCACCTGCTTCCATGCTCGGGCAGGGGCCCGGCCCTCGGGGAGAGCCGGCAGTCCTCGCCGGCGAGGGACCTTCCGGGGAGCCGCCGAGGATCGAAGGTCCCGCGCCCCGGGCGCCGACCGACCCGACTCGGGACGACCCGGGTGCTGCCGGCCAAGCCCGGCTCGGTGACCCGTGCCGTGGCCCTCCGGTGCCGGCTCAGAGAGAGGTCGCTGACGCAGCGTCGAGCTGCGACTTGGTGAGGACGGGCCGCACCTCGAGGCCGACGTCGGCGAGCGGGTTGTCCCCCTCCGGGCTGCGGTCGATGGCGCAGACCACGACCTCCACGATGGCTCCGGCAGTCCGCAGTGCACGAGTCGCGTCGCGAACCGCACCACCGGTCGTGATGACGTCCTCGACCAGGGTCACGCGCCGCCCGGCTACGTCCGGGCCCTCGGCGAGCTTGCACGTGCCGTACTCCTTGGCCTTCTTGCGCACGAAGAGCGCAGGCACTCCCGTGCGGCTGCTGAGGACCGTCGCGATCGGGACTCCACCGAGCTCCAGGCCACCGAGCAGCTCGGTCTCGTCCGGCACCAGCTCGAGCATCCGGTCGACCACGCGGGCCAGCAGCTTCGGGTCCGACTCGAACAGGTACTTGTCGAAGTACTCCGATGAGACCTGGCCGGACCGGAGGGTGAACGTCCCGGTGATACGGCAGCAGGCATCGACGTCGCGGGCGAGGGTGGGGTCGCTCATGGTCAGCGACTCTAGCCAGCGGCGCCCGCGGGCTTCCTCTGGGTGTCGACCAGATGGCCGAAGGCGATCATGCGGTTGTCGGTGTGGAACAGCTCCGAGCAGGTCGTGAGCGTGATCAGCCGCTGACCGGGCTCCTGGGCGGGTTGCACTCCGCCGTCGGGGTTGTGAGGCAGCGGGTCCACGACCCAGATGTCGTGGAAGGTCACGACGAGGTCGTTGGGGTTGGTGTCGAGCACGTAGGTGTAGACCGCGTTGCGGGTCTCGACGATCACCTTGTCACCGGGTCTGAGGTTCGGCATCCCGCGCAGTGGCTCGCCATGGGTGACTCGGTGGGCGGCGAGCGCGTAGTTCCCGCGTTGGCCGGGGTCGGCCGACTCGGTGAAGTGGCCGAAGCCCGACGCGAGCTCCTGGTCCCCGACCCCCTCGAGCACCGGAACCGCGTAGTCACGTCCGAAAGCCGGGATGCGGATGATCCCCGAGGCGTGGCCGACGGGGACCTGCTGCTCCGCAGGGGCCCTCTGCCCGATCGTGGTCCGCGGCGCGGCCGCCCAGTCCTTCGTGAGGTCCCGAACGATGTGTTGCTGCGTCTGCCGGGAGACGATGTTCGTGCCGTAGAACTGCCAGGCGACGTAGCCGAGCATGCTGAGCCCGCCGAGCACGAGCACGATGCCGACCCAGAAGCTCGCTCCCCGGCCGCTGCGCTTGCGCGCCGCCCGCCGGCCACCACGGGGCGTCGGCGTGCGGCGGTTCTCGACCTGGGTCGAAGGCGCGTCGGCGCCGGTGTCCTGGCTCACCCGACCATCATCCCTGACGTCGGCCATTACAGTCGCAGGTATGTCACCAACCGACCCAGACCATCGCATGGCCGACCGGCTACGAGGGATTCCGGGCACCATCTTCTCGGAGATGTCCGCGCTCGCCGTGCGCACAGGAGCCATCAACCTCGGCCAGGGGTTCCCGGACCGGCACGGACCCGAGTCGGTCGTGGAGAAGGCGGTCGAGGCGTTGCGTGGCGGTCGGAACCAGTACGCCCCCGGCATCGGGACGCCGGAGCTCCGGGCGGCCGTCGCGGCGCATCAGCAGCGGCACTACGGCCTCGAGCTCGACCCGGACAGCCAGGTGCTCCAGACGACAGGCGCGACCGAGGGGATCGCCGCGTCACTGCTGGCCCTGGTCAACCCCGGCGACGAGGTGGTCGTCCTCGAGCCGTTTTACGACTCCTACACCGCGGTCATCCAGATGGCCGGCGGGGTTCGGCGACCGGTGACCCTCCGGGCCCCGGGATTCCGGCTCGATGTCGAGGAGCTGAGGGCGGCGGTGACCGCGAAGACGACGGTGCTGCTCCTGAACTCCCCGCACAACCCGACCGGCACCGTCCTGACCCGAGAGGAGCTGGAGGCCGTCGCCGACGTCGCGCGCGAGCACGACCTGGTGGTCATCACCGACGAGGTCTACGAGCACCTCGTGTACGACGACCACGAGCACGTCCCCCTGGCCACCCTGCCGGGAATGTTCGAGCGAACCCTCTCCCTGTCGAGCGCGGGGAAGGCCTTCTCGTTCACCGGCTGGAAGATCGGCTGGGCGACCGGGCCCCCGCCGCTGGTCCGCGCCGTCGACGCGGCGAAGCAGTGGCTGACGTTCAGCTCAGGGGCGCCGCTGCAGCCGGCCGTCGCGCACGCGCTGGACGCGGAGGCCGACTTCTACGTCGCGCTCGCCAAGGAGCTTCAGGTCAAGCGCGACAGCCTGTGCGAGGGTTTGCGACGGCTCGACATGGACGTGTACGTGCCCGAGGGCACCTACTTCGTGACCACGGACGTGCGCCGCTACGGCTACCGCGACGGCCTGGAGTTCTGCCGGACCCTGCCCGAGAGGGCGGGAGTCGTCGCCATCCCCTCGCAGGTGTTCTACGACGACGCCGAGGAGGGTCGGCACAAGGTGCGCTGGGCGTTCTGCAAGGGCCAGGAGGTGCTCGACGAGGGTGTGCGTCGCCTCGTGACGTCGGACCTGTACGCCTGACAGGCCCCCACGGGCCGCGCGGTCACCAGACGTTCGGCGGGGGCTCGTCCTTGTCGCGGCGCCCCCGGTCCGGGCGGGGATCCTCCGGCGTCTGCTGGGTCGGCGGCTGCTGGGGCGGCGGCTGCTGCGGCTCCGGAGGCTCCTGCTCCGGCTGCCCCGGGTAGGTGCCGTACTGCTGCGGAGGGGTCGGGCGGCCGCCGTACTGCGGCGGTGGCTGCTGCCCGGGCTGACCTCCCTGCGCCGGGTAGCCGCCCTGTGCCGGGTAGCCGCCCTGCGCCGGGTAGCCGCCGTACTGCTGCGGCGCCTGCTGACCGTAGTACGGCTGGAACCCGCCCGGGTAGCTCTGGTAGGGGGTGCGGGCGTACCACCGGTTCGCGCCACCCGTGAACAGCAGCGCGACCACCGCCCCCGCAGCGAGAGCGCCGAGGAGCAGGAGGGGGTTCTGGATGGCGCCGAAGAGCGAGAAGACGGCCGTCACGGCCGCAGAGACCACGAGCGCGATGCGTGCCCAGGCGAGCCGCCGGATGGTGAACCAGGCGAAAACGATGGCCGCTACCGCCCAGAGGGCCATGACGACGAGCATCACCCCGACGATGACGAGCAGGTTGTCGACCGTGAAGCCGCTCCCCTGCAGGCTCGGGTTGCTCGCCATCTGGCGCGCCAGCTCGTCGCGGTAGCCCGGGAGCTGGAAGGCGCTGACGATGACCCCGAGAATGGCCAGTGCGGAGAACACCCAGGTGACCACGGCCGCGACGATGACGGTCGTGGGACGCCGGTCCGGGTCGGTCGGTCGCGCGCCGTAGTACGGCTGTTGTGGATACTGCGGCGGGTAGCCGCCGTAGGGGCTCTGCTGCTGCCCGTAAGTCGGCCCGTACTGCGGTCCGTACGGAGGCTGCCAGCCGGTCGGCGGTCCGTACGGCGGCTGTCCATACGGTGGCTGTCCGTACGGCGGCTGGCTGCCTTGGGGCGCCGAGGGGGATTCGGGGTCCGGCTGGGGCGAGCCAGCACCAGGCGCCGGAGGTGTGCCGTAGGGGCCGGACGGCTGCTGACCGCCGGACGGGCCGGGCTGTCCGCCCTGGCCCGACTGTCCCGGGTACTGCGGCGCCGCGCCCGGCGGGGTGCCGAAGCCGTAGGTCGGCGGGGGGACCGGCCGGGGCGAGGCGTCCTCCGGCATCCGCGGCCACGGGGCAGTGTCCTCACCATCCTTCTCGCCGTTCGGGGGACGGTTCTCCGACGACAGGAGACGGCCCTCCAGCCGGTGGTGCGTGCGGTTGGCGACGTAGGCGGCACTGTTCGACCGGTCACCCGAACGGGCCCGCTGACCCACCGGAGCGGGAGGCAGCCCCGCGAACCAGTCCCGCGCAGGCTTGGTCCACAGCAGGATCGCCGGGAAGGCGATCAGGACGGGAAGGAAGCCGGCCGACGTCGTCGCCGGGAGGAACTCGGCGAACGTCGGTGTGCTCAGCATGATCGCGACTGCGGCGAGGGTGAAGCCGAGCCGGGCGGCGTTGTGACGCTGGAGCACGAAGACAGCGAACACCGTGGCAGCGGCAGCGGCCGCGCCGGTGAAGAGCATGACCCCGCGCAGGAAGTCCACGAACTGGCGGGGGTCGAGGGACAGGCCCTTGCCTGTCGGCGTGGCCAGGAACTCCCTGACCCCGTCGCGGAAGTCCACCGTGTGCACGATGGAGACCGCCTCGAACACACTCAGCACCATCAACGCGGAGGCGACTAGCGCGACCCAGCCGGCGAGGGTGACCTGGCCGGGACGTTCGCTCTCGCTCTTGTCAGTCATGAGGCCATTGCATCATGCGCGCCCGCCCCCCGGCGGAGGGTCCACCGGGGGGCGGTCTGACGGACTGGTCCGGAGCTCACGCAGCGGGCTCTGCCACCCGCAGGCTGAGCCCCTCGCCGGCCGGGTCCACGTCCACCACGACCTCGCTGCCGTCGAGGACCTCGCCCGACAGCAGCATGCGGGCCAGCGGGTCGCCGACCGCGGTCTGGACGAGCCGACGCAGCGGCCTGGCGCCGTACGCCGGGTCGTAGCCGGCGAGGGACAGCCAGTCGTGGGCGGCCGACGTCACGGTGACGTGGATGCGGCGCACGGCGAGCCGCTTGTTCAGGTCCGCGACCTGGAGGTCGACGATGTGCGAGAGCTGCTCTGTCGTGAGCGAGTCGAACATGACGATCTCGTCGAGGCGGTTCAGGAACTCCGGCTTGAACGACTGCCGAACCACGGCCATGACCGACTCGCGCTTCTTGTCCTCGTCCATCGTCGGGTCCACCAGGTAGTGGGACCCGAGGTTCGAGGTGAGGATGAGCAGCGTGTTGCGGAAGTCGACCGTGCGTCCCTGGCCGTCGGTCAGCCGGCCGTCGTCGAGCACCTGGAGCAGGATGTCGAACACCTCGGGGTGGGCCTTCTCCACCTCGTCGAGGAGCACGACGGAGTACGGCCGCCGGCGCACCGCCTCGGTGAGCTGGCCGCCCTCCTCGTAGCCCACGTAGCCGGGAGGGGCGCCCACGAGTCTCGCGACGCTGTGCTTCTCGGAGTACTCGCTCATGTCGATCCGCACGATCGCCCGCTCGTCGTCGAAGAGGAAGTCCGCGAGCGACTTCGCCAGCTCGGTCTTGCCCACGCCGGTGGGTCCGAGGAAGAGGAACGAGCCGGTCGGCCGGTTCGGGTCGGAGATGCCTGCCCGCGACCGTCGCACGGCGTCGGACACGGCCTTGACCGCTGACTCCTGGCCGATCAGCCGCTCGCCGATGAACCCCTCCATCCGGAGCAGCTTCGCGGTCTCGCCCTCGAGCAGCCGGCCGGTCGGGATGCCGGTCCAGGCTTCGACGACCTCGGCGATCTCCTCCGGCCCGACGGCCTCGCGGACCATCGGGGTCTCGGACACCTCCGTTTCCACCGCTTCGGCCTGCTGGATCTGCTTCTCCAGCTCGGGGATCCGGCCGTAGAGGATCTCGCTGGCCTTGGCCAGGTCGCCTTCGCGCTGGAACCGGTCCGCCTCGCTGCGCAGCTGGTCGATCTGCTTGCGCAGCTCGCCGGACCCTTCGAGGGCCGCCTTCTCGCGCTCCCAGCGGGCCTCGAGACCCCTGAGCTCCTCCTCCCGGTCGGCCATCTCGGCCCGGAGCTTCTCGAGCCGGTCCTTGGAGGCCTCGTCGGTCTCGCGCTCGAGGGCGAGCTCCTCCATCTTCATCCGGTCGACCTGGCGACGGAGCTGGTCGACTTCGACCGGGCTGGACTCGATCTCCATGCGCAGCCGGGAGGCCGCCTCGTCCACCAGGTCGATCGCCTTGTCGGGCAGCTGGCGACCGGTGATGTAGCGGTCCGAGAGCATCGCCGCGGCGACGAGCGCCTGGTCGGTGATCTTCACGCCGTGGTGCGCTTCGTACTTCTCCTGGAGGCCGCGCAGGATGGCGACGGTGTCCTCCACCGAGGGCTCACCCACGAAGACCTGCTGGAAGCGGCGCTCGAGCGCCGGGTCCTTCTCGATGCGCTCGCGGTACTCGTCCAGCGTGGTCGCGCCGATCATCCGCAGCTCGCCGCGGGCCAGCATCGGCTTGAGCATGTTGCCGGCGTCCATGGCCGAGTCACCGCCGGCACCCGCGCCGACGACGGTGTGGAGCTCGTCGATGAACGTGATGATCTGGCCCTCGGACTGCTTGATCTCCTCGAGGACCGCCTTGAGTCGCTCCTCGAACTCGCCGCGGTACTTGGCGCCCGCGACCATCGCCGCGAGGTCCAGGCTGAGCACCCGCCTGCCCTTGAGCGAGTCCGGCACGTCGCCGTCGACGACCCGCTGCGCCAGGCCCTCGACGACCGCGGTCTTGCCGACGCCGGGTTCACCGATGAGCACGGGGTTGTTCTTGGTGCGCCGGGAGAGCACCTGGACGACCCGGCGGATCTCGGAGTCACGACCGATGACGGGGTCGAGCTTTCCCTCGGCGGCACGTCCGGTGAGGTCGACGGCGTACTTCTCCAGGGCCTGGTAGGTCGACTCCGGGTCCTGGCTCGTGACCCGGCGGTTGCCGCGCACACTCTGCAGCGCGCCGCGAAGCGCCTCGGGCGTCGCGCCGGCCTGCACGAGCACCCTCTGGACGGGCGAGTCGACCGTCGCCGCCGCGATCAGGAGGTGCTCGGTGGAGACGTACTCGTCCTTCATCTCCGCCGCGATGTCGCCTGCCTTGGTCAGGATCTGCAGGGCAGCCCTGGAGTACGACGGCGCGCCGACCGTCGAGCCGGAGACGGCCGGGAGCTTCTTCAGCTCGGCCTCCACACCGGCGACCACGGCCTGAGGCTGCACGCCGGCTGCCTCGAACAGCGGCCGGGCGATGCCCTCGGGCTGGGCCAGCAGCGCGGCGAGGAGGTGCACCGCCTCGACCTGGGCGTTGCCTGACGAGGCCGCGGTGGAGATCGCGGTGCTGATGGCCTCCTGGCTGCGGGTGGTGAACTTCGATGCGTCCATGCAAAGGTCCTTCTGTCGAACCGGGTCGGTCGGATTCATGGAGCGGTGCGGGGCGCTCAGCGCCTCACACCACTGTCACTTCCAACGTCCCCAGAGTTGAGTCTGTTCCACTCAACTCTGACCATTTTCCCCGCTCGTCGACAAGATCACACAGGGTCCTACCGGGTCACGGTGACGGTCGTGGAGTCCGAGCCGGTCGCCCCGTCGTCGTCGGTCGCGGTGAGCGAGAAGACGTAGGTCCCCGGTCCGCGGCTCAAGGTGACCTTGGACGTCGTGCCCACGACCGTACTGCCCTGGGTCCACCTCCACGACGCGATGGTGCCGTCGGGGTCGTAGCTCTGCGAGCCGTCGAGCGTGAAGGTGGCCTTCTTCGCCTTGCGCGCCACCTTGAGCGCCTGGTCGGCGCCCGCTTCGACGACCGGAGGCTGGTTGGACGCGGGCGGCGGGGGCGCGGCCCCGGCGAGGGGACCGTGGAAGACGTCCGCCGAGAACGACCCGCCCTGCCCGTTGTTGGGCGAGCCCGTGAACGCGTCGACGTGGAGCGTGTAGGTCCCAGCTGTCGTCGGGGTGAACCCGATGGTCTCCTGCCGGCCGATGCCGCAGGAGAGCCCGCTCAGCGCACACTCGCTTCGCGCCACCTCGACGCCGGCGGGATCGGTGAGCCGCAGGTCGAGGTCGGGCGACCACTCCTTGACCAGGCAGCCCCAGTAGCAGACCGCCTGCCCGTCGACCGTGAGGGTGACGGCGAGCGGGACACCGAGGTCGGCCGCTCCGATCGTGACGGGGAAGCTCGCCGAACCGCCGTTCGGAACGGCGCCGGTCACCCGTTGACGCGCCGGGAAGGGCGTCCGTGTCACCTGGTCGCCGACGACGGCGTCGACGAAGGCCTGCACGTCGATGAGACCGGCACCCCACTCGTTGTCCGGCCCGGCGGCCCCGACGTCGACCGCCGTGCCCACGAGGGCGGAGCGGATCTGCGCGGGCGTTGCGGCCGGTGCAGCGTCGAGGGCGAGAGCCACGGCCCCCGCCACGAAGGGCGTCGCCATGGACGTGCCACTCTGCGTGATGTAACCGCCGGCCGTGTTCGCCTGGGCGGCGCGCACGCTGACGCCTGGGGCGGTGACTTCCGGCTCGACCCGCAGGGTGCCGTCCGGCTGACGCACCGGGCCGCGGCTCGAGAACGCCGCCAGCCAGATCCCGTCGTCGTGGTAGTCGGTGCCTACCGGCGCGGAGTAGTCCGAGGCCGCTCCGACGGTGATCGCCTGGGCGGCCAGGCCCGGCGCGTTGATGGTGCCCGGCTCGTCACCGCTGTTCCCGCCCGCGATGACGGCGACGTCCCCTCCGGCGACTGCGTTGTCGATCGCGAGGCTGGAGGCGTCGGTGCCGTCGCCGGCTCCGCCGCCGATGGACATGGAGATCACGTCGACCGCGTCGCCCTTGCTCGCGCACCACTGCACGGCGGCGACGATGTCGCTGTCCACGCCGTACCCGGTCGAGTCGAGCACCTTCGCGGCGTACAGGTCGGCCGCGGGAGCGACCCCGACGAACCTCGCCGCGTCGGCGCCACCGGTGCCGTCGCCGGCGGCGATGCTCGCCACGTGCGTGCCGTGGCCCTGGTCGTCGTAGGCCGCGGCCCGCCCGTTGACGTAGTCCACGAACGTCACCTGCCGCGGGGAGATCTGCTCGTGGTTGGGGTCGACGCCCGTGTCGATGACGCAGATGCCGACACCGCTGCCGTCGTAGCCGGGGTGGGCCTCGCGCGTGGCCGTGGCGCCGTAGTCGGCGTTCGTGGCCTCGTCGAGCGCGTGCACGGGGCCGTCCGCCTCGACCCGCCGTAGCCCCGGGACACGGAGCAGGCCGCGCGCCTGAGCCGCGGTCATGGTCGCGGCGAAGCCGTCGATCAGTGGCAGGTCGTGCGCGAGCCGGAAAGCCCCGACCGCTCGACGGGCCCTGTCGGGACCGAAGCCGGTGACGATGACGGCCAGCCGTTCCGCAGGTCCCGCGGTGCGAAGGCGCGACTCGAAGTCGTCGGACACGTGATCGTGGTCCTGGTCCCCCGCGGCCGGCCCGGGCACCTCGGAGGACCGGCCTGCCCTCGGGCCCGAGCCGTCGGGCGCCGCGTCCGCCAGACCCGCCGGAACCCCCAGGGCGAAGACGGCAGCGGTCACGACCAGAGCTCGACGTCGCATCGCGACACCCCCTATGCAACGTGGGCCCCGAGATGCGGTTTCTTCCACGCTAATGCGTGACAGAGCCGCACGGCTATGGCGAAACCGGGTCATGCTCCCGGAGATCGGGCAGGTGGCCCTGCTAGGTCAGAGGCGGCCGCGACGCCAGATGGTCACCGCGTGACCGGTGGACGGCACCGCGGGAAGGTTCTGCGCGGTGGCCTCGGTGAGCGTCTTGTGAAGGGCGTACTGCGTCGCGGTGAGCTCGTCCTCGAGCTCGGCCACCCGGCGCCGCAGGGCGTCGACCTGGTTCTCGAGCTCGAGGATCCGCTTCACGCCCTCGAGCCCGATGCCGGCCGAGGTCAGCTCCGCGACCTCGCGGAGCATCTCGATGTCGCGCCAGGAGTAGCG
>DASVBF010000094.1:0-9630 GCA_036375975.1 Nocardioidaceae bacterium
ACGGCGGTGAGCAGGCCGTCCTGGCCGAACTCGATCGCCGTCGCGGCGCCGATCTCCGCGGCGCTGGTGAAGGAGTCGCCCGAGGGGACGATCTTGTGGCCGTAGGCCTCGAGGCGTGGCCCGTAGGCATCGATGAACTCCGGCTCCGCGACCACCGCGGAGGTGTTGCGCTGCGACGCCCGCGGCGCCGCGAGGGCCTCCTCGATGCTCATCCCGCGGTCGACGCGGTTGAACAGCATCTGCGTGACCGTGGTGATGATCGTCGAGCCGCCGGGTGAGCCGAGCGCCACGAACGGCTTCCCGTCGCGCAGCACGATCGTCGGCGACATCGACGATCGGGGCCGCTTGCCGCCCTCGATCCGGTTCGGGTCGTTCGCGTCGTACTTCAGGGAGAAGTCCGTCAGCTCGTTGTTGAGCAGGAAGCCACGGCCGGGGACGAGCATCCCCGACCCGCCGGTCTGCTCGATGGTGAGGGTGTACTCCACGACGTTGCCCCACCGGTCGGCGACCGTGAGGTTCGTCGTCTCTACGTTCTCGTGGTCCTCCGCGGAGGTGCTCGCCGCGGGGGCGTCGTCACACCGCCCGTCGTAGTCGCTCACGTCACCCGCCGGGGTGGGTTTGTCCATCGCGTGGTCGCTGTCGATGGTGCAGGCCCTCTCGGCGGCGTAGTCGTCCGAGAGCAGGTCCTCCAGCGGTACGTCGACGTAGGCCTCGTCACCGAGGTACGCACCCCGGTCGGCGAAGGCCAGGGCAGTGGCCTCGAGGTAGTGGTGCAGAGCCCGCGCGTCGTCGGGCATCGACGTCTTGTCGAGCCCGAACCGCTCCATGATGTTCAGCGACTCCCCGACCGTCGAACCGCCCGACGAGGAGGGCGCCATGCCGTAGACGTCGTTGCCCCGGTAGGACACGTGGGTCGGCGACTGACGCTTCGCCTCGTAGTTCGCGAGATCCTCCGAGGTCATGTAGCCGGGCATCACCGGCAGGTCCGTGTCAGGACTCTTCGGCGGGTGCTGCACCACCCGTGCGATCTGGTCGGCCAGCGCGCCGTTGTAGAAGGCGTCCATGCCGCGGCGGCCCAGCATGCGGTAGGTCTTCGCGAGGGCCGGGTTGTCGAAGACGGAGCCGACCTTGGGGGCGTCGCCGCCGGGGAGGAAGAGCTTCGGAGTGGTCGTGTAGGCCTCGAACCGCTTCTGGTTGTCGAGCGTCTGCTGCCGGAACGTCTGGTCGACCACGAAGCCGCGGCTGGCCAGTCGGGCCGCGGGGCTCAGTGCTTCGCCGAGCGAGAAGGTGCCCCACCGGTCCAGCGCGCTCTCCCACGTCGCGGGCGTTCCGGGGACACCGACCGAGACGCCGCTGGTCACGAGCTCCGGGGTGAAGCGGTACGGCTCCTTGGTCGCCGGGTCGATGAACGCGTCGTGCGGCATCGTCTCGGGCGCGGTCTCCCGTCCGTCGATGGTGCGCACCTCGCCCGACTTGGCGTCGTAGTAGACGAAGTAGCCGCCGCCCCCGAGGCCGGCGCTGTAGGGCTCGGTGACCCCGAGGGCCGCGGCTGTGGCGACAGCGGCGTCGACGGCGTTGCCGCCCCGTTTCAGGACCTGCAGCCCGACCTTGGACGCCTCGGGGTCGACCGAGGTCACGGCTCCGCCGTAACCCACACTCGTGGGTGTCTTGACCGGGTAGCGCGGCTCGGCTCCCGCAGGCGCCGATACGCCGAGCGAGGCACCTCCGACGGCAATGCCTGCCGCGAGGCCAAGGGCCAGTGCGCGGCGTGAAACATGACAGACCATGCTTTTCCCTCCGATAAGGACGTGAGTTCCTCCCTATCACCCCGAGTCGCCCGGAGGTAAGGCCCGCGAGCTCTCCGCGTCTCAGCCCGCAGGCTGACGGGTCGCCGCGACCGCCTTGGCCACACGGTCGGGGTCGTCCCAGGCCACCCAGGTGATCCGCGGGTCCTTCCGGAACCAGCTGTCCTGGCGCCGGGCGAACCTCCGGGTGCCCGCGATCGTCTGCGCCTTGGCCTCCTCCTCGCTGATCGTCCCGTCGAGGAAGGCGAGAACCTGCTGGTAGCCGAGTGCGCGGTTCGCCGTACGCCCCTCCCGAAGGCCGTGGTCGGCGAGCCGGCGGACCTCGTCGACGAACCCGGCCTCCCACATCCGCTCCACGCGCTGCGCGATCCGCTCGTCGAGGACCGGGCGCGGGATGTCCACCCCGATCTGGTGGGCGTTCGTGACCTCGTAACGCAGCTCCGGCAGGGTCGCGCTGAACGGCCGTCCCGTGATCGCGATGACCTCGAGCGCCCGAACGATCCGGCGCCCGTTGGTAGGGATGATCCGCGCCGCGGCGTCGGCGTCCACGGCCGTGAGGCGGCGGTGCATCGCCTCTGGCCCCACCTCGGCGAGCTCCTGCTCGAGCTGGTGGCGAAGAGCGGGGTCAGTTCCCGGAAACTCGAACCGGTCGAGGATCGCACGGGTGTAGAGCGCCGACCCGCCGACGAGCACAGGCGTCACCCCGCGGCTGCGGCAGTCGGCAATCACCGTCCGTGCCCAGCTCTGGAACTCCGCCACGGTCGCCGGCTCCGTCACCTCGAGCAGGTCGAGAAGGTGGTGCGGGATGCCTCGACGCTCCGCGACGGGGAGCTTCGCCGTGCCGACGTTCATGCCGCGGTAGATCTGCATCGAGTCGGTGTTGACGATCTCCCCGCCCAGGGCCTCGGCAAGGTCGAGGGAGAGGCTCGTCTTCCCCGCGGCGGTGGGCCCCACCACGGCGGCGACAGGAGGTTGGTCGGCGTCGTGGCTCATGGCTGAGAGTGTCCCAAACCGGTCGTTGTTCCAGTTTGCCGCGGGGTCTGTCGGGTACGCGCCCGGCATGGCAGCATCGAAGGAGAACGGCAGTGGAAGCGCGTCTGAGGACAACGAGACCACGAAGCGCGGCCCCGCGAACCCTCAGGGATCCGGAGACCTGGACTTGCCGAGCCCTCCCGGCGGCCCGCTGCGCAGCGACGCACCGTCGGGCGCAGTGACCCCCGGAGGACCGGGCACGCCTAACCAGCCGGGTGAGCCGCAGGAGGTGAGGCGAGCGGACCGTCCCGTCAGCGAGCCGCAGCCCTCCGACGAGGAGGCGACGCTGCTGACGGACGAGGACAACGCGCAGAGCTCGCAGCGGGAGCCCTCGGACGACTCCGGCAGCGAGTGACGGCTGAAGGGTTCGACCGCACGACCGCGTGACCGACCGGAGGAGGCACGATGAGCATCAACCCGGAGGAGTACCACGTCAGCGGCGAGGACGAGTCGCCAGAGACCGGAACCACGTACAACCCCACGACCGGCGAGCCCGAGCGCACGCCCCACGACCTCGAGCTGGCCCAGGAGGAGGCGGAGGCCGCTAACCCGAACGCGGCCTCCTCCGCTGGGCTCGAGGGCGACATGGGCATCAGCAGCGAGCGCACCGGCCCGGCCGACGAGACCGGCACCGCAGGCCTCGGCGATCTCGACACCGGGACGGTCGGCACGGCGAAGGGCCGGACCCACGGGTCGACGCCGACGACCAGGCCGGCACACGACGTCGAGGAGCAGTCAACCGACGTCGAGGAGCACCCGGACGACGTGCCCTCCCACCGGTTGAGCAACAAGAACCCCGGTCACTCCGGGGGGACCCCCGGACAGTCCTCGGACTGACCGCAGACGGGCAGCCGACCCGATTGCCCGGTAGCCAGGCTCAGGAGGCAGAGATGAGCGCCACCACCCAGATGCTCGACACGCACCCGCTCGACATCACGCTGGACCAGGAGATGCTCGCAGCGTGCATCGACGCTTGCCTCGAGTGTGCCCAGGCATGCACGTCCTGTGCCGACGCGTGCCTCAGCGAGAAGATGGTCAGCGACCTGACCGACTGCATCGGTTCCAACCTCGACTGCGCCGACGTGTGCGACGCCGCCGCGCGGGTGCTGACGCGCCAGACCGGCTGGAACGTCGACGTCGCCCGCGCCGTGCTGCTGGCCGCCGCGACCGCCTGCGACGCGTGCGCCAAGGAGTGCGAGGAGCACGCCCCGATGCACGACCACTGCGAGGTGTGCGCTCAGTGGTGCCGCAACTGCGAGCAGGCGTGCACCGTCCTGCTCGACTCGTTCAGCTGACCGAGCAGCCGCCTGCCGCGGGAAGCGGCTCCGGAACGCCGACCGTCGGCAGACCCAGGAGCACTCCCCCGGACCCGCCCTGGTCGGTGTTCCGCGTCTCCCAGGCGTCGCCGGCCCGCGTCCGGCGTACCGACCTCACCGGAGCGTCCGACACCAGGTGGTGCGGCGCCCCGTAGGTCACCTCCACCTCGACCATGTCGCCAGGGCGTACGTCGACGGGGCGGCCCTCCGCGTCGACGGCGGTGAAGTGCACGAGCCGGTTGTCGCGGGCCCGACCGGTGAGCCGGTGGGTCTGCTCGTCCTTGCGACCCTCCCCCTCGGCGACGAGGAGCTCCACCGTGCGTCCGACGAGCTTCTTGTTCTCCTGCCAGGCGATGTCGTTCACGAGGGCCACCAGCCGCTCGTAGCGTTCCTGCACCACCTCTCGCGGCACCTGGTCCTCGAGGACAGCGGCCGGAGTGCCCGGACGCTTGGAGTACTGGAACGTGAAGGCTCCCGAGAACCGCGCCCGCTCGACGACCTTCATCGTCTCGAGGAAGTCCTCCTCGGTCTCGCCGGGGAATCCCACGATGATGTCGGTGGTGATCGCCGCGTCCGGGATCGCCTGGCGCACCCGCTCGAGGATGCCGAGGAACCGCTCCTGTCGGTAGGACCGACGCATGTCCTTGAGCACCTTGTCCGATCCCGACTGCAGCGGCATGTGCAGGCTGGGCATCACGTTGGGGGTCTCGGCCATCGCGTCGATCACATCGTCGGTGAACGCGGCCGGGTGCGGGCTGGTGAAGCGCACCCGCTCCAGCCCCTCGACCTCGCCGCACGCGCGGAGCAGCTTGCCGAAGGCGTACCGGTCGCCGAACTCCACGCCGTAGGAGTTCACGTTCTGCCCCAGCAGGGTGACCTCGGTGACGCCCTCGGCGACCAGCGCCTCGACCTCGGCGAGGATCTCGCCCGGCCGGCGGTCCTTCTCCTTGCCGCGGAGGCTCGGCACGATGCAAAAGGTGCAGGTGTTGTTGCACCCCACCGAGATCGACACCCAGGCGGCGTACGCGGACTCCCGCTTGGTCGGCAGCGTGGACGGGAAGACCTCCAGCGACTCCAGGATCTCGACCTGCGCCTCCTCTTGGACGCGTGCCCGCTCGAGCAGCACCGGGAGCGAGCCGATGTTGTGGGTCCCGAAGACGACGTCCACCCACGGTGCTCGACGCGTGATCTCGCCCCGGTCCTTCTGGGCGAGGCAGCCGCCCACGGCGATCTGCATGCCGGGGTTCCTGGCCTTGATCGGCGCGAGGTGGCCGAGGTTGCCGTAGAGCTTGTTGTCGGCGTTCTCCCGCACGGCACAGGTGTTGAAGACCACGACGTCCGCGCTGCCGGCCTGTCCGTCGAAGGGAACGTAGCCGGCGTCCTCGAGGAGCCCTGTGAGCCGCTCCGAGTCGTGGACGTTCATCTGGCACCCGTAGGTGCGGACCTCGTAAGTGCGGAGAGAAGACATAGCGCCCCCAGGGTACGGCGTGACCTGCCCCCGGGCGGAATCGTTGCTCCGGCATGTGCGAGCACCACTCCCCCGCTCCCGGCGGGTCGATGGACGCCGACCGGCGGGACTTCCTGCGTACGACGGCCAGGACGGCCGGCCTCGCCGGGGCGCTGGCCTCAGGCGTCGTGAGCACCTCGGCGCCCCAGATGTTCGAGCCCGCCGTCGCCACGACCAGCCGGACCCGCACCTGGTCCGGGAGATTCACCGGGGTCGGCACCCCGGACTGGCACTACGTCCCCGTGCACGTCCCGCGGGGGGTGCGCGAGATCGAGGTGTCCTACGACTACGGGTCGACCCCGACACCGCTCGGCATGAGCGCGAACGTGATCGACATCGGCATGTTCGACCCGTCGGGCCACGAGCTCGGAGACGCGGCCGGCTTCCGAGGCTGGTCCGGCGGCGCCCGGAGGAGGTTCCACATCTCCCGGTCCTCCGCCACCCCCGGCTACGTGCCCGGACCCATGACGCCGGGGCTCTGGCACGTCATCCTCGGGCCCGTCGCGATCGTCCCGCCCGGCGTCGAGTGGACCCTGCGTGTCACTCTGCACTTCGGGAGGCCCGGCCCACGCTTCGAGCCGGCGCCGGCGCCCCGGGCCGTCCCCGGGACGGGACGACGGTGGTACCGCGGCGACATGCACCTGCACACCGTCCACTCCGACGGCACGAGGACGCCCCGCCAGATGGTGGCCGCCGCCCGAGCCGCCGGGCTCGACTTCTTCGCCTCCACCGAGCACAACACGAGCTCGGCGGGCCTCGTGTGGGGCCACGAGACACCGGACGACTTCCTAGTCGTGAACGGCGAGGAGGTGACCACGCGCGACGGCCACTGGCTGGCCGTGGGCCTGCCGGCCGGGGCGTGGGTCGACTGGCGCTACCGGGTCACCGACGGCGAGCTCCCCCGGTTCACCGACCAGGTTCGCCGGCTGGGAGGCCTCGCGATCGTGGCCCACCCGTCCGTGCCGATCCCGACGACCGGCTGGACGTTCGGCTCCTGGGACGACGCGGACGCCGTCGAGGTGTGGAACGGCCCGTGGACGGAGGACGACGAGGGCACGCTCGCCCGCTGGCACGACCTGATCGTCGCGGGACGGTTCCTGCCGGCGGTCGGCAACTCCGACTCGCACCGGCCGGACCAGCCCGTCGGGCTCCCGCAGACCGTCGTACTCGCCGACACCTTGGGCAGCGGCGCGATCGTCCGAGCCCTCAAGGCCGGTCGCGCCTGGGTCGCGGAGTCCTCGGACGTACACCTGTCCCTGCGCGTGACCGGCCCCTCCGGAACCGCGACGTGCGGCGGCCACCTCGCGGCCGCCCCGTCCGACACGGTGCAGGTGCGGCTGCGGGCCACCGGGGTGCCCGGCTGCGTCGCTACCCTCATCGGCCCGGCCGGGCCCGTCGCCTCGGCCCCCGCCGGCGGTCGCGGGGCCGTGGTCCTGGAGCAGGAGCTGCCGGCCGCCGCGGTGCCCTTCGTCAGGGCAGAGGTACGACGACCCGCGAGCTCGCCCGACGAGGTGCCGACCGATCCCACGCGCGACTCGCTAGGGACCACGATGGTCGCGCTGACCAACCCGGTCTTCGTCACGACGGCCGGCTGAACGGACCGTCGAGGTGGCGCCGCTACTTCGGCTGCATCCGGATGCCGCCGTCGACGCGGATCGTCTCGGCGTTGAGGTAGCTGTTCGTCGCGGCCTCGACGACCATGGACGCGAGCTCCTCGGGCCGGCCAAGGCGCTTGGGGAAGAGGACGCCCTTCTCGAGATTCGCCTTGAACTGCTCGCTGGCCTCGCCCTCGCCGTAGATCGGCGTGTCGATGAGGCCAGGCGCGACCGTGTTGACCCGGATGCCGACCGCGGAGAGGTCGCGCGCGATCGGCAGGGTCATACCGACCACCCCGCCCTTGGACGCCGAGTAGCTGGCCTGGCCGATCTGCCCGTCGAACGCGGCGACCGAGGCGAGGTTGACGATCGCGCCGCGCTCGCCCGAGTCGTCGAGCGGCTCGGTCCGGCTCATCGCGGTGGCGGCGATCCGAATGCAGTCGAAGGTCCCGAAGAGGTTGATCGCGACGACCTTCTTGAAGGCGTCGAGGTTGGCGGCCGACTCGTAGGTTCCGTCCTTGCCGATCGTGCGCTGCGCCCAGCCGATCCCGGCGGAGTTCACGAGGACGCGGAGCGGGCCGAGCTCCTCGGCGAGCTCGATCGCGCCGATGATCTCGTCGGTCTTCGTGACGTCGACGCGGGCGAAACGTCCACCGATCTCGTCGGCGACCTGCCTGCCCTTGTCCTCCTGGAGGTCTGCCACGACGACCTTCGCTCCGCGCGCGGCGAGGAGGCGGGCGACCGCCGCGCCGATCCCCGAGGCCCCGCCTGTGACGACTGCGCTTGCACCTGTGATGTCCATGCGCCGCAGGATAGCGACGTCACTAGAACCTGTTGCAGGTGACCGCTGGGTGTCTGGACGGTCGCGCTTCGGGGCGGCGCGCCGTGCTCGCTACTCCTCCGGGTTCTGCTCGGCTGCCTTCCGCAGCTGCTCCGTCTCACTCGTGACGGCCTTCGCGACCGACTCGTCGGCGAGCGGCGCCGTGCCAGGCTGCGTAAGGTCGGTGTCGCCGGTCGAGGGGTTGGCACCCTCGGAGAACGCCGGGGTCCCGGACGGCGCGCGCACGTCGTCTCCCTCGTTCTCGGCGACCTCCGCTGCGGTCTTCGGGGGAGCCGCCTTCTTCGCGGGCAGCTTCCCGCCGGGGCTTGTCTTCGCAGCAGCCTTCTTCGCGGGAGCCTTCTTGGCAGCCGGGGCCTTCTTCGCCGGGGTCTTCTTCGCGGGCTTCGCGGCCGTCTTCGCCGGGTCCTCCGCCACCGCAGCCTCGACTACCTCCGCGACGTCGGTGGGCGACGCCGTGACCTTCTTGGCCGTTGTCTTCTTGGCCGTTGCTTCCTTGGCGGCGGGCGGCTTCTTGGCCGCTGTCTTCTTGGCCGCTGTCTTCTTGGCGACGGGTGTCTTCTTGGCGACGGGTGTCTTCTTGGCGACGGGTGTCTTCTTGGTGGCCGGCTTCGCCGCAGGCGCCTCCTTCGCGGGCGTCTCACGGGCGAGCACGTCGCCGTGCTTCTTCGCCGAGCCCGCCGCCTCCGGGTGTGCGGGCTCGTTGACGTCCGGGACTGCCCGCAGGTCGCCGGGTCGCGTGACCGGCGGTGCTGCGGGGCGACCTTCGGGCTTTGCTGCCGGTGGGGTGACCCAGCCTGCCCTCTGGGCCGGACGCTGGGTGGGCACGCCTGGGACCCTCGGCTTCCGACCCGCCAACCTGCCGGCAGCCTCACCCGCCGCCTTGCCGATGGCGGCGCCCGCCGTGTCAGCGACGAGCTTGCCGAGCGCCACCGTGCCCTTGGCCTGGTCCACCACCTTTCCGGCGGCCGCCTTGGGGTCCTTCAACGTGCTCAGAGCGGTCTCGGCGAGCTTGCCCACCGGGTTCTTCCGTGCCACGTGCTTCCCTTTCGTCGGTGACGCGCTTGGGTTCCCAGCCGTAACCGTATTGAAACGGTAGGAGCGCCCATCTGTGTAGGCACTGGTACCGGTCAGTCGCTACGGTGCAGGGCATGACTGCCGCGCAGCCATCGTCCCCCGAGTTCCGATCCGTCCCGTCGGACGCCCTGGTCGTGCTCGACCACGTCGACAAGTGGTTCGGCGACCTCCACGTCCTCCAAGACATCAACCTCACCATCAACCGCGGTGAGGTGGTCGTCGTCATCGGCCCCTCCGGCTCCGGCAAGTCGACGCTCTGCCGCGCGATCAACCGGCTGGAGACCATCGACAAGGGCGGCATCACGCTCGACGGCGAGCCGCTTCCCGATGAGGGCAAGGACCTGGCGAAGCTGCGGGCCGAGGTCGGCATGGTCTTCCAGTCGTTCAACCTCTTCGCTCACAAGACGATCCTCGAGAACGTCACCCTCGGCCCGATCAAGGTCCGCAGGCAGCCCAAGGA
>DASVBF010000123.1:0-26054 GCA_036375975.1 Nocardioidaceae bacterium
GTCTGCCCCGACAACGCGGTGATCAAGCTCGGGCAGCCGGGGGAGAAGTACCTGATCGACCTCGACTACTGCAAGGGCTGCGGCATCTGCGTGGCGGAGTGCCCGTCCGGCGCGATCCAGATGTTCCCCGAGGAGATCTGATCGACTGCCTCCCGGGTCAGGTCGGCTGCTTCGCCGTGGCCTCCTCCTGCAGGTGCTCGTGGATCGCGGTCGCCGCCCGGCGTCCCGCACCCATGGCCAGGATCACCGTCGCGGCGCCCGTCACGATGTCGCCTCCGGCGTACACGCCCGGCCGGCTCGTCGCCCCTGTCGCGGGGTCGGCCACGATGCAGCCGTGGCCGTCGACCTCGAGCCCGTAGGTGGTCTGCGGGACCAGCGGGTTCGGGTTCGTGCCGAGGGCGATGACCACCAGGTCGGTGTCCATCGTGAACTCCGAGCCGGGGACCGGCACCGGACGACGCCGCCCGGAGGCGTCGGGCTCGCCGAGCTCGGTGCGGATGCACTCCAGACCCGTGACCCACCCGTTCTCGTCGCCGATGAACCGCTTCGGGAGGGTGAGCCAGTCGAAGATCACTCCCTCGTCGCGGGCCCGCTCGTAGTCCTCCGCGCGTGCGCCCTTCTCCTGCTCGGAGCGGCGGTACACGATGTGGGCCTCGTCGGCGCCGAGCCGGATGGAGCATCTCACCGCGTCCATCGCGGTGTCGCCGGCTCCGATCACCGCGGCCCGCCTCGGCCGCTGGATGGGGGTGTCGTACTCGGGGAAGGAGTACGCGCGCATCAGGTTGACCCGGGTGAGGAACTCGTTGGCCGAGTAGATGCCCTTGAGGTTCTCCCCGGGGATGTTCAGGAACACCGGCGAGCCCGCGCCGGTACCGACGAAGACCGCCGAGTAGCCGAGCTCGTCGAAGAGCTGGTCGATGGTGACGGTCTTGCCGATGATCACGTTGCGCACGAACTCCACACCGAGCGCGGTGAGGTGCGCGACGTCCTCGTCGACGATCTCCTTCGGCAGGCGGTACTGCGGGATGCCGTACCGGAGGACGCCGCCGTATGCGTGCAGCGCCTCGAAGATGGTCACGGGGTAGCCGAGCTGGGCCAGGTCGCTGGCGACGGTCAGACCGGCCGGCCCGGAGCCGATGATCGCGATCTTCTGGTCCCGCCACAGGTCAGGCGCGGTCGTCTCCCCGCCGCTGCCGTGCTCGCGCTCCCAGTCGGCCACGAAGCGCTCCAGCCGTCCGATGCCGACCGGCTCCTGGCGACCGAGGAGGATGCAGCGCGACTCACACTGGTGCTCGACCGGGCAGACCCGGCCACAGATCGCGGGGAGCAGGTTGCGGCGGCGGATCGTCGCCGCGGCCCCCGCGAAGTCACCCACAGCGACGTTGCGCACGAAGTCGCGGATGGGCACGTTGACGGGGCAGCCCTGCTCGCACACGGGGTCCTGACAGTTGAGGCACCGGCGGGCCTCCGCGATTGCGCGCTCCACGGTGTAGCCCTCGGCGACCTCGTCCCAGCTGTGGCGACGCTGCTCCGGGTCCCGGCACGGCATCTCGGTCTTGTGCGGATACACGATGGGCATGGCGCTTACCTCCCCAGTCCCGCCATCTCGCAGGCCAGGTCCTCTTGCTTCTTGTAGGTCATGAGACGGGCGTCCGCCTCGTCGAAGTCCACCTCGTGCGCGTCGAAGAACGGGCCGTGCACGCAGGCGAACAGCGACTTGCTGCCCACGCTGACCCGGCAGCCGCCGCACATACCGGTCCCGTCGACCATCAGCGGGTCGAGGGACACCATGGCGGGTAGGCCCCGTCGCCGGGTCGTGTCGGCCACGGCGCGCATCATCGGCATCGGGCCGACCGCGAAGCAGTGGGTGAAGCCCGCGCCCGCGTCCGCCAGCTCCTCGAGGCGGCCGGTGACGAAGCCGCGGTAGCCCAGCGAGCCGTCGTTGGTGCACACGTGCACCTCATCGCTCTCCGTCGCCAGCAGGTCGTCCAGGATCACCAGCTCGCGGGTACGGGCCCCGACGATGGAGGAGACCCGTACGCCGCGCCGGCGGAGCTCCCGGGCCAGCGGGAACACCGCCCCGGTGCCGAAGCCGCCGCCGACCAGCACCGCGTGTCCCTCGAAGGGCAGCGGCACCTCCAGCCCGAGCGGGCCCGCGAAGTCGAGGAAGGTCTCGCCGACCTCCAGCGCGCAGACGAGAGCGCTCGTACGACCCACCTGCTGGACGACAATGGTGATCGTCCCCTCGTCGCGGCTGAAGTCGGTGATGCTGATCGGGATCCGCTCCCCGGTCTCGGTGACCCGGATGATCACGAACTGGCCGGGTGCCGCGTTGCGCGCCACCAGCGGGGCGTGGACGACGAACAGCTTCGTGACGTCCGTCAGGTCGCGCTTCTCGATGATCCGTGCGGTGGTGTCCATGGTCGTCCTCACAGGAGCGGGTGCTCGTCCTTGGCCTTGAGCCGGAGCCAGCGGCGGTCCACCTCGGTCTGGATGGCCGCGAGGGTCTCCTCGTTGGCGGTCTTGCCGAGGTGCTTCGTCTTGCCCATCAGCTTGAGCCAGTCGCCGACGGACACGCGCCGCCCGATGGGCTCCGGGTTGTAGGTGATGTGGGTGATGCCCTGCTCGATCTCGTAGAGCGGGAAGAAGCAGGAGTCGACAGCTGCCTGGACGATGTCGACGCCGACTCGGTCCTCGGTCTTCCAGTTCAGCGGGCAGGAGATGAGCACCTTGCCGTACGCCATGCCCTTGTTCTTCGCGTACCACTGAGCCTTGGCGGCCTTCGCCACCAGGTCGTCTGGGAAGCCCTCGACGCCCGTGAACACGTACGGGATGTTGGTCGCCGCCATGATCTGGGGCGTGTCCTTGTGGTGGAAGGCCTTGCCCAGCTCTGCGGGTCCCACATGGCTGGTGGACGTCAGGTGGCCGAGGGGCGTCGAGTAGCTCAGCTGGCTGCCGGTGTTCATGTAGCCCTGGTTGTCGTACTCGAGGATGATCATCCCGTGGTTGCGGAGCGCGGACCCGATGGCAGCGCCCATCCCGATGTCCATGCCTCCGTCGCCGGTGACCATCACGAAGGTGATGTCCTCCCCGACCGGCAGCTCGCCCCGGCGTACGCGCTCCTTGAACATCTCGACGAGCCCGCTCAGCGTGGCGGCGCCGTTCTGGAACAGGTTGTGCACGTAGGTGATGCGGTGCGAGGTGTACGGGTAGCCGGTGGAGGTCACCATCGCGCACCCCGTCTGGTAGAGGACCACGACGTCACCCTCGATGCCGCGCAGGAACTGGTCCAGCGCGGGGAACACGCCGCACCCCGGGCAGGCGCCGTGGCCGGGCAGGACCCGCTTCGGCTTGGACGCGAGCTGCCAGTACGGCGGCGCCTCCACGTCGAGTCCGCCGTCCGGACGCGGCTGGATCTGCAGCAGGCCGCTGGTGGTCTCCTCGCGGGTGAGCGCCGGTGCGCCTCGGCGTGGCCGCTGCTTCGTGGGGTCACCAGGCTCCACACCGTAGTAGTCGAACGGGACCTCCACCGCCCCACGCTCGACGGCGTCCAGTGCCAGCCGGAAGAACGCCTCCGCGTCCTCGGCGTAGAAGTCGCGCCCTCCGAGGCCGTACACCCGGCTGAGGCACAGGGTCTGGTTCTCCGGGTCGTCCTTCAGTGCCGACTTCACCTCGTGGGTGAGGTTCGAGCCGTGGCCGCCGAAGGAGCCGGAGCGCTCACCGAGCACGACGGCCTTCACGTTACGCAGCGCGTCGCGGATCGCAGCCGCGGGGAACGGGCGGATCACGTTGGGGCTGATCACACCGACGCGGATCCCCTGCGCCCGCAGCGTGTCGGCAACGTCCTTCGCGGTCTCCGCCGCCGAGTTGAGCAGGAAGAGGGCGACCTCGGCGTCGTCCATGCGGTACAGGTCGACGGGGTCGTAGCGCCGGCCACTCAGTGCCTCGTACTCCGCGAAGATCTCCGGCAGCACCGCCTCGGCGGCGTCCATCGCCCGCTCGAGCTGGTACTTGTTGTTGATCAGGTCGGGGTCGTTCATGTACGGCCCGATCGTCACGGGGTGCCGCGGGTCGAGCGCCGTCACTGCCTCAGGCACCGGGCCAAGCCAGCCCTGCACCGTAGCGTCGTCCTCGAAGGTCGAGACCCGGCGCTTCTGGTGGCTGGTGAAGAAGCCGTCGAACGCCACGATCGCGGGCAGCCGCACGTCGGCACGCTCCGCCACACGCATCGCGATCAGGTTCATGTCGTAGACCGCCTGAGGGTCGCGCGCCATGAAGATCAGCCAGCCCGTGTTGAGCGCGTAGTAGACGTCGGAGTGGTCGCCGCGGATGTCCAGCGGTCCGCTCACCGCGCGGGTGGCGAGGTCGAGCAGCATCGGGTACCGGGTGCCGGACTGCACCGGAAGCTCCTCCAGCGCGTAGAGCAGCCCCTGGGCACTGGTCGCGTTGAACACCCGGCCACCGCCGGTCGCGGCGCCGTAGCAGATACCGGCCGCACCGTGCTCGCCGTCCGCCGGCACCATCACGATGTCGTGCTCGCCGGCAGCCTTCATCTCGTCGAGGAGCTCCGCGATCTCCGTCGAGGGAGTGATCGGGTAGTAGCCCATGAGGTGGAAGCGGATCTGCTTGGCCGAGATGGCGGCCATCTCGTTGCCGGTGCGGAAGCCGACCACCTGGTTCGGGGCGACGCTCTCGGCGGGAGCGGCGCTCACCCTAGGGGAAGTGATGGTCATGAGTCGGAGCTCCTCTGGTCCTCGAGCCACGGGAAGAGCGGGACACGGTGCTCGTCGGCCCAGCCCGGCTCCTCGCGGAGCTCGGTCAGCGAGCCGGTCGGACACGCGTCGACGCACTTGAGGCAGCCCTTGCAGTAGTTGTAGTCGATGCCGAGCAGCCGCACGGCGGGCTCACCCTCGCCGTCGTCGGACCACACGAAGCACAGGTCGGGACAGACGATGTCGCAGATCCCGCAGTGGGCGCACGACTCGACGTCGTAGGCGGGCAGGAAGCCCTGCCGGGACGTGCTCAGGTTCTTCAGGACGCTGTTGCCGGAGTCCAGGATGGTTCCGCCGATCGGCGCGTCGAGGTAGCCGAACGCGGGCGTCGCACGTTGAACGGGACGGTCAGGGGCGCCCGGTTCGGCGGGCCAGGTCTCGAGCCGAAGCTCCGCGTAGCCGCGGTCGAACGTCCGGAGGTTCGCCTCGACCAGGTGGGCGTAGCGGGCCGACAGGCTCCCGCGGATCGTCTCCTTGATCGCGTCGGGGTCGAGGAACGGGCAGATGCGGGCGACTGCGCCGAGCATTGCGGTGTTCACGCGGGTCTTCTCCTCGAGCGCGATGCCGAGCGCGTCGAGGACCGCCACCGTGCCCGAACGAAGCCCGAGGGACTCCCGGACCTCAGCGGGCGTGGATCGACTGTTCACGATCACCGTGCCGTCGGCGCTGAGCCCCGCCGCGACGTCGATCGAGTGCGCCAGGGCCTCGTGGAAGACAGCGACCACCTGCGGGTTCTCGACCGGACTGCTCGTGCGGACCTCGTGGTCGCCCGGGCAGAAGCGCACGAAGGACTTCACCGGCGTGCCCTTCTTCTCGGAGCCGTACGACGAGAAGTGGGCGCCGTTCAGGCCCTGTCGCAGCACGCCCGCTTCGGCCAGGATCTTCCCGGCCAGGTGCGCCCCGAGGCCGCCGATGGACTCGAAGCGGATGCCGAAGAAGCCGTCCTCACCGGCACCGGGGAGCACACTGGCTCCCGTGTCCGATGAGCCGGCGGCCGCCGTCGTTGACATGAGACACCTCCGCGATCTGGTGACCGACCCCTCGGAGCGCCTCCGTGTGGCCCAGCCCCTCATCTCGTGATTACTCCCACCCTGCTCGACAGCCACGACGGCGGACAGGGCCGATGGTGCCGCCGACGGGGCCGAAAGTCCCCGTTGCGGGGGATGTGGATGACGAGCCGCGGAGGCAGGATGGGCCCGTGCCGGGAGCGCGCATGAGGTCGCGAGGCCTCCTCGTACAGCTGGCCCAGGTGGTCGCGGATCTGCCCCTTTTCGCGACCGCCCCGCTCTACCGGGCCTGGCACCTCCGGTGGGGTGCCACGGACGCGGAGGTGTCCTCGCCCATGCCGGGGGACCACCTCGTCGAGGGCGCCCAGTTCAACCCCACACGGGCGGTGACGATCGACGCGCCGCGGGAGGCTGTGTGGCCCTGGCTGGTGCAAGCGGGGTTCGGGCGGGCCGGGTGGTACAGCGACGACCTCCTGGACAACCTCGCCCGGCCCAGCCTGCGCGAGGTCCGGCCCGAGCTCCAGACGCTCGAGGTCGGACAGCGGGTGCCGATGTCGCCCACGCCGACGGACGCCAGTGCGTTCAAGGTGGCCGGCTTCGTCGAGAAGGAGTGGCTGCTGTGGGCCAAGTCCGACAGCACGTGGTCCTGGGTGCTGACCGACCTCGGTGACGGTAGGACACGGCTCGTGACGCGGGTGCACGCCCTCTACGACTGGACGAAGCCGGTTTCGGCACTGGCCGGTGTCGTTCTGCTGGAGCTCGGCGACTTCCCGATGATGCGCAGGATGCTGCTCGGCATCAAGCAGCGTGCGGAGGCGGCTCGCCGCTGAGCCGCTAGTCCCGCACCCACAGGCAGAAGGGGTGGCCCGCGGGGTCGAGGTAGACCCGCACGTCGCGCTGCGGCTGGTAGTCCGCGAGATGTGCCCCGTTCGCCAGCGCCCGTGACCCCGCGTCGTCGAGGTCGTCGACCTCGATGTCGAGATGGACCTGCATCTGCTGCTCGCCGGGTTGCGACGGCCAGGTCGGGGGCACGTGGTCCGGCTCGGTCTGGAAGGACAGCGCGGGCCCGTCCCCGGGGTGCGCCAGCATCACCCAGCCCGGCTGGTCCCACGTGCGTTTCCAGCCCAGGAGGTGCTCGTAGAAGGTGGCCAGCTCGCCGGCGTCCGGCGCTCCGAGCACGACGCCCGACACTCGTGGCAGACGTGTCCCGCGGTTGCTCTCGGCATTCACACCTCGAACCTAGGTCGCAATGGCTTCGCTTGCCCGGAGGCTCGCGGGTGGGGGCCTGGCTCACCGTTCCGCGCGGTGCGAGAGACTTCTCGCTGCCCTGAGAGAGAGGAGCCCGCATGGTCATCGGCCTCATCGCCCTGCTGGCATGCCAGCTCGTGGGCGAGCTCGTCGTTCGCACGCTCGGCGTCCCGCTGCCAGGGCCTCTGCTCGGCATGGTGCTCATGTTCGCCCTGCTGCTGTTCCTCCGGCCGAGGTCGAGGTCGGGTCTCGTACGCGCCCCGATGACCCTGCTGCGCCACCTCCCGCTTCTCTACATCCCTGCGGGCGTCGGAGTCGTGGCATACCTCACGGTCCTGAGGGCGTCACTCCTTCCGGCCGCGGCCGCTCTCGCTCTGTCGTGGCTCGCAGGACTGCTCGTCACGGCGGGAACGGTGGCTCTCCTGCTCCGGCTCACCGGCGCCCGGCGGATCGCCCGGTGACCCTTCATCTCGGTGAGGCCTGGAGCTGGCTGGTCGGTTCACCGCTCTTCGGGGTCACGCTGACCCTGGTCGCCTACGAGCTGGCCAGGAGGCTGTGGGAGTGGTCCGGCAAGCACGCACTCCTCAACCCCGTGCTGGTCGCCATCGTGCTGACCGGCGCGACGTTGCAGCTGCTGGGGGTGGACTACAGCGACTACATGGTGGGCGGGAGCTACATCGCCTTCCTGCTCGGTCCCGCCACGGTGGCGCTGGCGCTGCCGCTGTACTACGAGGCGCGGCTGGTCCGCGAGGCCGCCTTGCCCATCCTGGTGGGGATCCTGGTCGGCTCCGCGGTCTCGATCGGGGTGGCCTACGGCGTCGCGCGAGGGCTGGGCGCCGACGAGCAGCTGGCCCTGTCGATGGCGCCGAAGGCGGCGACGACTCCCGTGTCGATCGCCCTCTCCGAGTCGGTCGGGGGAGTCCCCGCGCTCACGGCGGTCTTCACGATCCTGGCCGGCGTCCTCGGAGCGGTCGCCGGCCCCGGCGTACTCTCGCTCCTCCGTTTCCGCGACATTCGGGTCCGCGGACTCGCGCTCGGCGCAGCCTCGCACGGCATCGGCACGTCGCGGGCCCTCGAGGACCACCCGACCGAAGGCGCCTTCTCGGGGCTCGCGATGGCCTTGAACGCGCTCGCCACGGCACTGCTGCTGCCGCTGGTCCTGGCGATGTTTCGCTGATCTGGACGTCCCGGCCAAGTCGCCCCTTCGTGTCGGACCAGGTGGGCGGCGAGCTGGCTGGTGACACCGGGGCCCGGACCAGCACGGTCCGGGCCCCGGTGTTGTCCACGGCACCCGCTCACGTGTGACGACCCAGGAAGGCAAGGAGCTCGTCGCCGGGAGACGGCCGAGGCGGCGGGGTCAGGGGCGCTGCGAACCGGCCTGGCCGGTCGGCATCGCAGACGAGCCACGGCGCGACGCGCAACAGGTCGGCCGCGAGGCGGTCGGGGATCGGCCGGTGAGCTCCACAGGCCGCGGCGACATCCCACCCGTGAACGGTGACCTCGAGCGCGCCCGCGCTCGTGAGCACGCGCGGCGTGATCGGCCGCCCCTCGACCAGGACATCCTGGGCGCGGGTCTGCGTGCTCCAGTCCGCGAGGAGCTGGCAGGCCCGAGCGCGCAGTGCCTCGACCAGGTCGACCGGGGCAGTTGCCGGCACGGTCAGCCGCACCCGTCGTACCGACCCAGCCTCGTGCAGCGACGTCAGGGAGTCGTGCATGTGGGCCAGCAGCGTCTCGAGGTCCCACTCCACGCAGGGCGTTGGAGCGGAGAGCAGCGCAGGCGTGACCAGCGCGAGGCTCCCTCGCGCGTAGCCGATGGCGCGTTCGAGAAGCTCGACACCGCCCCAAGGGGACCGTGCCGAGGCCGGTTGGGTGCTCACCCTGGATACACGTCCGGGAGGCCGAAAGCACGGAACAGACCTGTGTCGAAGAAGCACCCGACGTGGGACACGCGTCCGTCCTTCAGCGTCAGCACCTGGATCTGGAAGGAACGGTGCACGCCGTCCGCATCGCGCATGTACAGCGCGAACGCCGGCTGGCCGTTGGCGTCCGCGCGCAGCATGCGCATGTCGGCCGGTCCGCTGGCCGGGCACTGGCTGGAGATGAGGTTTCCGATCGTCCGAGCGCCCTGGTACCAACCGGTGAAGGGAGGCATCTCCCAGATCGCGTCCTCGGTGAACATGCTCACGATGGCATCGACGTCGTAGTTCTCGAACGCGGAGACGTACCTGTCGAGCAGCGCCTTACGCTGCGGGTCGTCCGGTTCGATGATCTCGTCCCGGTCGAGGCTTGCCTGCTCGAGCTGGGCGCGTGCCCTCTGCAGCATGCTGTTGACCGCGGCGGTACTCGTGCCGAGGGCTTCGGCGACCTCGGACGCGCGCCAGGCCAGGACCTCCCGGAGCACCAGCACCGCACGTTGGCGCGGAGGGAGGTTCTGGAGCGCCGCGATGAAGGCCAGCCGGATGCTCTCCCGCGACGTCACCACGGATGCCGGGTCGTCGGGAAGGTCGGAGACGAGTGCGTCGGGCACGGGCTCGAGCCAGGGAACCTCCGGCTGCTGCACGAGGGTGCCGTAAGGGTCCGAGGCCTCCTGTCCCAGACCCGTCGGGAGGGGTCGGCGCCCCCGGCTCTCGAGCGCTGTGAGGCAGGCGTTCGTGGCGATCCGGTAGAGCCAGGTCCGCATCGAGGAGCGGCCCTCGAAAGTCGCTTGGGACTTCCAGGCGCGCAGGTAGGTCTCCTGCACCAGGTCTTCGGCGTCGTGGACGGAGCCGAGCATCCGGTAGCAGTGGGCGAGGAGCTCGGGACGGTACCGGTCGAGCGCGGACACGTCCGCTGCTTCCGGCAGGGGGCGTCGCTCCGGGTGGACGGTAGGCCTGTCGACGGTCGCCATCGGCTCAGGCCTGCTTCGCTACGGGCTGCTGTTCGAGGGCGGCGGGATCCATGTAGAGGACCTCCCAGAGGTGGCCGTCCGGATCCTCGAAGCTTCTGGAGTACATGAATTCCTCGTCCTGAGTGTCGTTCGACGGTGCGCCCCCGGTCGCGATGGCCCCGTCGGCGAGCCGGTCGACCTCCTCTCGGCTCTCCGCCGAGAGCGCCAAGATCGCCTCGGTCTGCCGGGTCGCGTCGGCCACCTGCTTGTTCGTGAACTCCGAGAAGAAGCTCTCTGTCAGCAGCATCACGCAGGCGTGGTCGCTCACGATCAGGCAGGCGGCCTTGTCGTCGGTGAACTCGGGGTTGAACTCGAAGCCCAGCCCCTTCCAGAAGGCGACCGAACGCTGGAGGTCCGAGACGGGGAGGTTCACGAAGATCATGCGGCTCATGGCGGGGCTCCTGGGGATTCGGTGTCGAACCTTGCGGGACTTGGACCTCCATGGCTGGCAGAACTCATCGGTCACGGCCGGTGGCGGGCGCCCTGCGGACGCTCGACCCCTTCAGGTCTACACCCATGAGGGCATACTCGTGAACTGATATTCCGTGCCTACAACCCGTGGAGGAGGTCGCATGTCGGTGGCCAACGCGCTTCTTGTCGATGCGTTCGGACGCGTGAAGGAGGCAGTGCACGGCGCGGTCGAGGGCCTGGGGCAGAAGCAGCTGACTCACCGGGTCGACCCGGACGCCAACACCATCGCCTGGCTGGTCTGGCACCTGACCCGCATCCAGGACGACCACATCGCCGGGCTGGCGGGAACGGAACAGGTGTGGCACCGCGAGGACTGGGTGGGCCGGTTCGGGCTCCCGTTCGGCCGCCACGCCCACGGCTACGGCATGAGCTCCGAGGACGTCGCGGCGGTCGACGTACCGGAGGACCTTCTGCTCGGCTACCACGATGCCGTCCATGCGCGGACGGTGGAGTACGTCGACGGGCTGGGCGACGACGACTACGACGAGGTCATCGACCGGTCCTGGGACCCGCCCGTCACGCGGGCTGTCCGGCTGGTCAGCGTCGTGGAGGACGACATGCAGCATGTGGGCCAGGCGGCCTTCGTCCGCGGCGTGGTCGAGCGCCTCGGGGAATAGCCCCAGCCTCCCTCCGGTTTGGAGGGGTACCACCCAAAACCGACGAGAAGATGCCACGTGAAGGTCGAGATCTGGTCCGACATCGCCTGCCCCTGGTGCTACGTGGGGAAGCGGCGGTTCGAGGCCGCCCTCGCCCGGTTCGCTCATCGTGACCAGGTCGAGGTCGAGTGGAAGAGCTTCGAGCTCGACCCTGGAGCAGTCTCGGCCGAGACTGCAGAGCAGTCCCGCTACGCGGATCGGCTCGCGCGCAAGTACTCGATCAGCACCGCCCGGTCGGAGCTGATGCTCGACCAGATGACGCAGGCCGCCGCCGGCGTCGGGCTGGAGTACCACTTCGAGAAGGCGGTGGCCGCCAACACGTTCGGCGCGCACCAGCTGATCCATCTCGCCCTGGAGCACGGTCTTCAGGACGCCATGAAGGAGCGGCTCCTCCGGGCGTACTTCACCGAAGGGGTCGTCCTCGGTGACCCCGCGACCCTGGTCGGCCTCGCCGAGGAGGTCGGGCTCGACGCGGGCGAGGCGGAGCGGGCGCTCGCCGAGGGGCGTTTCGCCTCTGCCGTACGCCAGGACGAGGCTGAGGCTTCCGAGCTCGGGATCACGGCCGTGCCGTTTTTCGTGTTCGACCGGAAGTACGGCGTTTCCGGCGCGCAGCCGAGCGAGCAGCTGCTGCAGGTGCTGGAGCGGACCTGGTCCGAAAACCGTCCGCTGACGATGGTGCCCGCCGACGGAGGCGAGGTCTGCGGTCCCACGGGTTGCGCGACCTGAGCCGGGCCACGGCCCTGTCCCACGACCGGAGCGGCCCGTCCGCCTCAGCGCCGGCCGGCGCAGCTGACGCAGGTCCGGGCGACGGGACGCGCCTCCAGTCGCTCGGGGGTGATCCGGTCCCCGCAGGCCTCACAAAGGCCGTAGCTGCCGTCCGCGGCACGTGCTTCCGCTGCATCGAGCTCGGCGAGGTGTTCTCGCGCCTGGGCGATGAGGGCCGCCACCTGTGAACGCTCGAACGCGATCGTGGCGCCCTCCGGATCGTGCTCGTCATCGGCGTTCGAGGACCTCGAGGCATCGACGATGTCTCCGAAGCTGCCGGTCAGGGCGGCCAGTCGCTGCTCGGTCTCATGGCGCTGCCTCTGCAACAGCGCTCGCGGGTCGGGGTGATCGGAATGCTCGGCCATCGTGACTCCTGCAACGCCTGCTGTCCCGCAGCTGTTCCGCCCGAGGATTGGGCTTGCCTGCGGGAGCGCGGACTTGTTGGCCTCTCGCGAAACTGTCGGCGGAGAGCTGTAGATTAGAACAAATGTTCGATATGGCAATCCGGAGTCCGCATGACGACAACCGCGCTGAGCGAGCCGACGACAGTTGCTGGGACGGCCTCGATCGCAGAGGCGACCGCACCCCACGGCTGGCTGGGCATGCTCGAGGACAACGACCTCCTGCGCGCGGTGGAGGCGGCGCAGCGTCGCGCCAACGAAGCCGACGGTCTACGTCTCGCAGGCGTCGTCGCGTTCTACGAGCGGCGCGCCGGCGACCATGAGGCTCGCAGGGCGGCGGACCCGCATTTCACGATGACTCCGCTTTCGGAGACCGCCGTCGAGGTCGCGCCGTTGCTGGGAGCCACAGAGGGTCGGGTCCGCCAAGAGGTGCGCTCGGCCCGCTATCTGATCGCCCACTTTCCGCGAGTCTGGGGCCTGGTTCTCTCGGGGCAGCTCGACATGTTCCGCGCGCGGTTGATCTCGGACGCCGCCGAGACCCAGTTGTCCGACGCCGAGGCCCTCGAGAAGTTCTCGGAGGCGATAAGCTCCTGGCTGCTGCGGCACCTCGACGCCCTCCGGAAGGCCCGAGAAGGGACGGACGAGCCCGGAGCCGGCCCTCCGCTCGTCATGAAGACCTGCCGCCAGATCGGCAACCGCGTCAACTACCTGATCAAGAAGCTGAGATCAGGAGACGCCGAGGAGCGACACCGACGGGGGTTCGAGCGACGGGGCGTCCACACCAGCTCGACCGGTGACGGCCTAGGCGAGCTGTCGCTCTCGCACGACGCCGTGTCGCTCAAGGCGGTCGACTATCGGTTGCTCCTGATGGCGAAGGCGATGCGCCGGGAAGGCGACCCACGGACGTTGGAGCAGCTGCGGGCCGACCTGGCGGTGGACCTCCTGCTGGGACGGCTGACCCTCGGTGCCTCCACCGGCGAGTTCGAGGATCCGGACACCTCCCCGACTGGTGACCCCCTGGACTCCGTTACGCAGTGGCCGACCCAGAGGTGGGCGCGTCCGGTCATCAACGTGACGGTGCCGATCCAGACCCTGATGGGCCTGTCGGACTCGCCAGGCGTGCTCTCCGGTGGCGAGCCGGTCCCCGCGGGGCTCGTGCGCCGGCTCGCCCAGGATCCTGATTCGACGTGGTACCGCATGTTGACGGATCCCGCTCGCGAGTGTGTCGAGCTCTCCACCAAGTCGTACAAGCCCACCGGCCCCATCTGGAGACAGGTGGTCGGTTCGGCCAACACCTGCTTCGGGCCGGTCTGCACCATGCCGGCGACCGAGTGCGAGCTCGACCACCGGACGTCGTGGCCGCGGGGAGCCACGAGCACCGACAACCTGGGGCCGGGCTGCAACGGGCATCACAAAGCCAAGCACGCGCCGGGCTTCGGCTTGAGCCGCTCGACGGACGGCGTCATCTTCCGTACGGGCTCCGGCCTCGCCCACCCGGTGGAGAACGCGGAGCAGCCTGTCGATGACAGGTGGGGTGTCGGGGAAATCTGGGACTTTGAGTTCTCGGTTGCTGAAATCCGAGAGGCTCTTCAGTTCCTGGCGCACGAGCGCAGACAGACCGACGACGCCTTCGCCAGCCGGCGGGAGATCGAGCAGCAGAAGGCCGACTATCGGGCCTCGTATCCTGACGCCACCGAGGAGGAGATCGACGGTTGGGTGCATGATGACGACCCGCAGGCACCGACTCCGCCGCCCATCTTGAGGAAGGGCCTGACTCTGGGGGCGGTTCTTGCCAGGGAAGCAGCTGCCAAGCAGCGCTACTCGTTCTGGGACGACCCGGAGGCCTACGAAGAGATCGCCTGAGTGCCCTCCACACGCGGTCGGGCTGCCGAACGGCTGCTGCCCGCAGCCGAGTCCCGTGGCGTCGCGCGATGGTGGATTTCAGCAGGTCAGCTGCTGAATCCCCTGGATCAGTCGCGGAAGCGCACGGTCAGGACACCCTGCACCGATCCGGCGATGACCTCCGCGACCCGCCGCTTGTGGGGATCCTGCGACCCGTCGAGAATCGCCTGCCCGTCCTCGACGTCGACCACGTAGTCCAGGTCGGCGCTCCGTAGGAGGTCGTCGATCTCGCAGCAGATCTGCTCGTCGCTCCGGGCCAGCAGGTGCACGATGTCGCTCCGGCTGATGACGCCGACCACTCGTCCCTTCTCGATGACGGGCAGGCTCTTGACCGCCGTGCCGGTCATCATCTCCACTGCGTCGCAGAGGTCGCTTTCGGGAGAGACCGTCATCGAGAGCGTGGACATCACGTCCTCAACCATCCGGGCGGGAGTGTGCACGTGTTCCTGCGGGATCATGTGGGTGCGCTCGTCGTGACGCACGGCGTCCTGCAGCAGGTCCGCCTCGCTGACGATCCCGAGGAGATGACCGTCGGAGGCCACGACGGGCAGGGAGGTGACCTGGTACTTGTCGAGCAGCTTCAGCCCCTCCTTGAGCGGCGTGCTCGGTGCCACTGTGATCGCGGGCGAGGTCATCACGTCACGTACGAGCATTGCGGCCCACCTCCTGCTTCGGGGTCTCCCGTTGCCGTAATACTCGCGCTCGTCATACCTGTCCAAACAGGGTCGAACGTCCCCTCGACCGGGTGGCGGTAGGCACTCGAGGGCCTCTTTTCGGCGCGTAAGGCTGACACTGGGTGGAACAGGAGGTCGAACATGCCCGAGGACAAGGAACGGCGCGTCGTCGTAGGCATCGACGGCAGCGCGCAGAGCGACCGAGCGGTTCGTTTCGCAGTGATCGAGGCCCGGCGTCGGAACGCCGGGATCCTCCTGGTCCATGCTGTCCACGAGACCGCCCCGATGGCGGCGATGCTGCCGCTGTACAGCGTCGAGTCGTTCGCGGAGGTGGGGCAGCGTCTGGTGAACGACGCGGAGAGACTCGCGCTCCAGCTCGACGGGGACGTCGACGTCAGCACGTCGGTGAAGGCGGGCAGCCGGGTCGGGGTGATCCTGGATGCCGGCGAGCACGCCTCCCTGGTCGTGCTGGGTCATCGAAGGCGCACCGGTGCCGGTCGGGTCCTCACTCACTCGACCACCACGGGGGTCGCCGCCAGGGCGCACTGTCCCGTCGTGAGCGTGCCGGACTGCTGGCCGGAGGGCGGCACGAACGGCCGGATCGTGGTCGGCATCGACGCCTCAGAGGCATCCCACGACGCCCTCGCCCTGGGATTCCAGGAGGCCTTGTGGCGGAACTCGAAGCTGGTCGTCATGCACGCGTGGCGGCTGCCGACGGCGTACGACGACGTGGCCTACTCACGCCTTGCCGAGCAGGAGTGGCTGACGTCGGCGCGCGAGGAGATGGACAAGACGCTCGCGCCTTTCCGTGAGGCGTTCCCGACGGTCGAGGTCGACGTGGACCTGCGCCACGAGTACGCCGGAGCCGCACTCCTCGACTCGACCCAGGGCGCCGACCTGATCGTGGTCGGTCGCCGAGGGCACGGGGCTCCGCTGGGCGTCTACCTCGGCTCCCTGGCCCGGATGCTCATCCGCGAGGGAAGGTGTCCCGTCGAGATCGCCCCCCAGCATCCTCGCCACTCGCCCAAGGCCGAGGAGCGGTTGGTGGGCCGGGGGTGACCCCCGAGCTCGTCATGACCTGACCTCGACGCGCAGAATGGGATGTCGTGCGCACCCTCGACGTCTCGCTTGTTCGCGCCCGGAACGGCGTCGCGGTCGTCTTCGCCCTCAACGGGTTCGCCTTCGCGAGCTGGGTGTCGCGCATCCCGGAGTCCCGGGCCACGCTCGGGCTGAGTCCCGCCAGCCTCGGGACGCTGCTGCTCGCCCTGTCCGTCGGATCCCTCGTGGCACTCCCGACGGCAGGTGGCTGGGTGCATCGTCTGGGCGCGGCGCGCGTGGTCGCCGCGGCCTCCGTGGTGGACGGCGTGGGCCTTGCCGTAGCGGGCCTGGGCGCAGGTGTCCTCGTGGACCCGTGGGTGACGGCCGTCGGTCTGTTGCTGCTCGGCTACGGGTCCGGCACCTGGGACGTCGCGATGAACGTCGAGGGCGCGGAAGTCGAGGAGCGGTTGGCTCGCACGATCATGCCGAGGTTCCACGCGGCGTTCAGCCTCGGCACGGTCGCCGGGGCAGCCGTGGGCGCCGCCGCCGCGGCCCTCGAGGTGCCTGTGGCCTGGCACCTCGGCCCCGCCGCGGTCCTCGTCGTCGCTGCGACCCTGCCCGCCGTACGAGGCTTCCTCCCGGCGGGTGCTGAGAGAGCGCCGGTTGAGGAGACCGGGCGCCGGAGCGCCTGGCGTGCCTGGACCGAGCCCCGCACCGTGGCGATCGGCGTGATGGTGCTCGCCATGGCGCTCACCGAAGGCGTCGCGAACGACTGGTTGGCCGTCGCATTGGTGGACGGGTACGACGTGCCGGCCTGGATCGGCGCGAGCGGGTTCGCCCTGTTCGTCGCCGCCATGACGACCGGACGTGTGGCGGGGACGGTCCTCCTCGACCGCTACGGCCGGCTTCCGGTGCTATGGGCGAGCATGGCCGTCGCCGGGGTGGGCGTCGTGCTGGTCGTGCTCGGCCAGGTCCCGGCGCTCGCGGCATTCGGCATCGTGCTCTGGGGACTGGGAGCCTCACTCGGCTTCCCCGTGGGCATGAGCGCTGCGGCAGACGACCCGGCGCACGCCGCGGCCCGGGTGAGCGTGGTGTCCACGATCGGGTACATGGCCTTCCTGGCCGGTCCTCCCGCGCTCGGGTTCCTGGCGAACGAGGTGGGCGTGCTCAACGCGCTGCTTCTCGTCCCCCTGCTGCTCGTGCCTTCCGCCCTCGCCGTACCTTCGGCGCGCCCCGAGCGCCCTTCCGCGCAGGCTCCCCCGGGGCAGCACCCGACATCAGCGGGATGAGCCACTGCGACCGGGGGTCGGCGTCGATGAGCAGAGCCTTGACGAACAGCGTGAGCGGCACAGCCAGCAGCGCACCGATCGCCCCGAGGGTGTAGGCCCAGAACACCAGCGACACCATCGTGATGGTGCTGGAAAGGCCGACGGCGTCGCCGACGATCTTGGGCTGGATCACGCTCTGGATCACCACGTTGAGGACGCTGTAGATCACGATCACCGAGATCATCAGCTTCGGTCCACCCTCGAGCAGGCCGATCACCGCCGGCGGGATCACGCCGATGACGAAGCCGATGTTCGGGATGTAGTTGGTGATGAACGCCAGGAGGCCCCACAGCAGCGCGACGGGGAGGCCGAGCCAGGCGAGGGCGATCGTGTCGAGCAGGGCCACGATCAGGCCGAACACGGTCGAGACGACCAAGTAGCGACGGGTCGCGACGCCGAAGTCCGTGATGGCGTCGATCAGCGTCTCGTGGCTGTGCGGGATCTGCCGGAGCTTGGCGGAGAACCTGGTCGAGTCCGCGGCCATGAACAGCACCAGCGTGACGACCAGGAAGAGGCTGGAGAGCACCGCGAGGAGCCCGGTCGCGACGTTGCCGGCCACGGAGACGAGACGGCTCAGGTCGAGGCCGCTCGCCATGTCCTCCAGCTGCGCCTCGCCGAAGCCCTGCCTCGAGAGCCACGCGACAGCGGAGTCGACCATGCGGGTCGCCTCGGCCTCGTACGTCGGTAGCAGCGTCGCGAACTGGGTGACCGACCAGGTCATGGCCACGGTGAAGCCGAGGAGCCCGAGGTAGATCACCACGATCGCGATGCCACTGGACAGCCAGCCTGGGAGGCCACGTCGCACCATGACGTTCCGCATCGGCAGGGTGGCGACCACGAGGACGAGGGCGAGGAACACCGGGCCGACGATCTCGGACAGGGCGCGGAGGCCCGAGATGACGAGGAAGGCCGCGGCGAGTCCGAGCAGGACCACGATGAGGCGGGGCAGCTCCGGTCTTTGCGCTGGAGCGGGCGGCGCGGAGCTCATCCCGGCCTCAGGCGCTGCGGCGTACGAGCAGGTCGGTGCACCCCGCTGTTGTCGTGAGCTCCGGGTAGTCGTCCTCGTCGATGCGCACTCCGCTGTCGGTGACGAGGAGCTCGACGAAGCTCAGGAAGTCGAGTGAGTCCAGCTCGAAGGTACGTCGCAGGTCTGTCTCGGGGGCGAGGGTCTCCACGTCCGCGTCGGGGACGATGTTGCGCACTGCGCGGGCCACCATGCCGCGTGCCTCGTCGGGTGTGAGGCTCATAGCTCCTCCGGGTGCTGCAGAAGACGCTCGAGTGTGTTGAGGAACCGCGCCCCGGTCGCTCCGTCTGTCGCGCGGTGGTCCCCGGACAGGGTAAGCCGCACGGTGGGTCGGACGCCGACCATTCGCTCGACTGCCCAGGGGCGCTCGACGACCCGGCCGACGCCGAGCAGGGCGACCTGCGGCGGGTAGATCACGCCGATGACCTCCTCCACGCCCTGGTCGCCGAGGTCGGTGACGGTCAGGGTCGGGTCTGCCATCTCGGCCCTGCGCAGTCGTCCGGCGCGAGCGCGCTTGACGAGGTCGCGCAGTGTCGCCATGAGCTCGGTGAGGTCCAGGTCCGCGGTGTGGTGGATGGCGGGGGCGACCAGTGCGCCACCCCGGACGCTCACTGCCACCCCGAGGTGGACGTCGTCACCCGGGACGAACCTGTCGTCGACCCAGAAGCCGTTGAGCTCTGGATGCTCGCGTGCCGTGAGCGCGGTGGCCTTGAGGATGACGGCGGCGGGCACGAGCCTCTCGCTGACGGGGCGTTCCTTGTTCGTCCGTCGCAGCCACTCGGTGGTGGCGGCGAGGTCCACCGTCGTCGCCACGTAGTAGTGCGGGATCTCCCGCTTCGCACGGGACATGAGCGCAGCGATCGTGGCCCGGGCGGTCCGCTCCGGGGTCGCCGTTGCCGGGGGCGCCGCGGCAGGAGCCGCCGCCTGCTCGGCTTCGAGGACCGGGGTCTCCGCGGTTTCCGTTGCGGGGGGCTGCGACGCGGCGGCCACGTCGTCCGCGCGCACCGAGCCGCCCGGGCCTGTGCCGGTGATGACCGCGAGGTCGACGCCGAGCTCCTTGGCCAGACGGCGCGCGTACGGCGAGACCCGGGCTGTCGATGGGGCCGCGGGCACCGCTTCCGGCGTCGGTGTCTCCAGCGCGACGGCGGCAGACGCTCTCGTCGCCTCCTCCCGCATCGCAGCGGCAGCCCTGTCCACGTCCGCGCGCGTCACACCCCCGTGCGGACCGGTGCCGGTCACCTCGGTGATGTCCACGCCCAGCTCCGCCGCATGGTGGCGCAAGGGAGGGGCGGCGCCCGCCTTGGGGGAGGCTGGCTCGGGAACTCGTGGTGCGGGGACTCGTTGCGCGGGGGCGGTGGCCCCGAGCGGCGCCAGGGTCGCCAGGGGGGTACCCACAGGGACCCGGGTGCCGGGCTCGACGAGGAACGTCTCCACGACTCCGTCGTCGAAGGACTCGACCTCGATCGCCGACTTCTCCGTGTCGATGACGGCCATCGGGTCGCCGCGGTGCACCGTGTCGCCCTCGTGAACGAGCCACTCCGAGAGCGTGCCGAAGTCCATGTCAGCCCCGAGAGAGGGCATCTTGAACTCGGTCACTCAGCCCACCACCCTCCGGGCTGCCGCGACGATCTTCTCGGGCTGGGGGAGGGCGGCCTGCTCGAGGTGCTTCGAGTACGGGATCGGCACCTCCTCCGAGCACACCCTCTCGATCGGGCTGTCGAGCTCGAAGAAGCACTGTTCGGTGACCCGGGCGCTGATTTCGGCCGAGAGACTCCCGGTTCGCCAGCCCTCGTCGACGATGACGAGGCGGTGGGTGCGACGTACCGATCCCATGATCGTCTCGTCGTCGAGTGGCCGCAGCACGCGGAGGTCTACCACCTCGGCGTCGATGCCGTCGGCCGCCAGGCTCTCCGCCGCCTGCAGGGTCTTGGGCAGCGAGCCGCCGTAGCTGACCAGGGTCACGTCTGACCCTGACCGTCGTACGGCGGCCCGCTGGATGTCCCGATGACCGGCGTCGGCCGGAAGCGTCCCGCTCATGTTGTAGAGCGAGCTGTGCTCGAAGACCAGCACCGGGTCAGGGTCCTCCAGCGCGGTCCACAGCATGCCGCGGGCGTCTTCGAGGGTTCCGGGAGCGACGATCTTCAGCCCAGGGATGTGGGCGTACCAGCCCTCGAGGCTGTGGGAGTGCTGCGCGGCCAGCTGACGGCCGGCGCCGGTGGTCATCCGGATCACGAGCGGCACGTGAACCTGCCCGCCGGACATGTGAAGGAGCGTCGCTGCGTTGTTGAGGATCTGGTCGAGCGCCAGGAGGCTGAAGTTCACGGTCATGATCTCGACGATCGGCCGCATGCCGGCGATGGCGGCGCCGATCCCCGCGCCGACGAAGGCCGACTCGGAGAGCGGGGTGTCCCGGATCCGCTCCGGCCCGAACTCGGCGAGCAGACCCAGACTCACGGCGAAGCAGCCGCCGTACCTGCCGACGTCCTCGCCCATCAGGAAGACGCGCTCGTCCTCCCGAAGGGCCTCGCGGATCGCCTCACGCAGCGCCTCCCGATACGTGGTCTGGATCGTGCCGACCGCCGCGGGGGTGGTTGTCGTGGTCATCTCACCCCTCCGGTTCCCTCGGTGTAGACGAACCGGGTCAGCTCTTCGACCGGTTCGAGGGGCGCGCCCTCCGCAGCCTGGGCAGCCTGGTCGATCTCGGCTTCGACCTGGGCCCTCATCGCCTCACGGTCGGAGTCGGTCAGCTCGTCGTCCTGCTTCATCCGCGTGGCGAGGAGCTCGATCGGGTCGCGCTTGCGCCACTCGGCCACCTCGGCCTTGTCGCGGTATAGCTCGGGGTCGAACATCGAGTGCGCGCGGAAGCGGTAGGTGCGCATCTCGAGGAAGCAGGGCCCGCCCCCGTTCCGCACCCTGTCCAGAGCACGGCCGGTCGCCTCCTCGACCGCGAGGACGTCCATGCCGTCCACGGGCCACGAGGCGAGGCCGTAGGACGCGGCGCGCAGCGCCAGGTCTGTCTGGGCATGGGTGCGGGCAAGGGCAGTGCCCATGGCATAAAGGTTGTTCTCGCAGACGAAGAGCACGGGGAGCCGCCACAGTGCGGCGAGGTTGGCGCACTCGTGGAACTCCCCCTCCGCGAAGGCTCCGTCTCCGAAGAAGCAGGCGGTCACGCCGCGCCGGCCAGTCATCTTGTCGGCGAGTGCGACGCCGATGGCGAGGGGCAGGCCGCCACCGACGATGGCGTTGCCGCCGTAGAAGCGCAGCCCGGCGTCGAACAAGTGCATGGAGCCGCCGCGGCCGCGGCTGCACCCCGTCAGCCGGCCCAGCATCTCCGCCATCACCACGTCCTTCGGCATCCCGCGGGCGATGGCGTGGCCGTGCTCCCGGTAGGTCGAGACGACGGCGTCCTCCGGCAGCAGGTTCTGCATCACCCCGGCCGCCACAGCCTCCTCGCCGATCGCGACGTGGAGGAAGCCGCGGATCTTCTCGGCGCTGTACAGCTCAATGCAGCGCTCCTCGAAAAGGCGGATCGTCGTCATCTCCCGCAGCAGGCCCAGGCGGTGAGCCGCCCGTGTCGGGGCCGCCGCCGACGGCCTTGCCGCTATCGCTTGCCGCTTGCTCATCAGTCACGCTCCAGGGTCGACAGGTCTCCCTCGGGCAGCCCCAGCTCGCGTGCCTTCAGCAGTCGTCGCATGACCTTGCCGCTGCGCGTGTGGGGGAGGTGCTGGTCGAAGACGATCTCGCGCGGAGCGACGGACCCGAGGCGCCGGCGACCGAAGGCGATCAGCTCTCGACGCAGCTGGTCGCTCGGCTCAACACCGTCGTGGAGGGTCACGAAGGCCTTGACGATCTCGCCCGCGACCGGGTCCGGCTTGCCGATGACGCCGGCCTCCGCGACGGCCGGATGCTCCATCAAGGCGCTCTCCACCTCGAAGGGCCCGATCAGGTGGCCGGCCGACTTGATCACGTCGTCCCCGCGACCGACGAACCAGTAGTAGCCGTCCTCGTCGCGCCGGGCCAGGTCCCCGGTGAGGTACCACCCACCGACGAAGCAACGCTCGTAGCGCGGCTGCTCCCCGAGGTAGGTGCGGAACATCGAGGGCCAGCCGGGCCTCAAGGCGAGCTCGCCGGTCCCGCCCGCGCCGAGCTCGGTCACCTCGCAGTCCTCGACGATGACCTGCCCCTGCTCGTCTCGGGCCAGGACGGCCGCCTCGACTCCCGGGAGGGGGAGCCCCATCGACCCGGGGCGGACCGGGACGTCGGGGCGGTTGCTGATCATGATCGCGCCGGTCTCGGTCTGCCACCAGTTGTCGAGGACCGGACGCTGGAAGGTCTCCTGAGCCCACACGACGACCTCGGGGTTCAGCGGCTCTCCGACACTGCCGATGTGCCGAAGCGACGAGAGGTCGTAGTCCTTGACCAGCCCCCCGCCGGCGCGCATCAGCATGCGGAGGGCGGTCGGCGCGGTGTACCAGACCGTGACCTGCTGCTCCTCGAGGATCCGGTACCACCGGCGCGCCGAGAACTCGCCCGCGTCGCTGACCACGGTCACCCGGTGCGTCAGCGGCGCGATGATCCCGTACGACGTGCCGGTGACCCAGCCGGGGTCCGCCGTGCACCAGAACACGTCCGTCGGACGGAGCCCCAGGGCGCTCGCGGCGGTGGCGTGATGTGCCACCACGGCCTCGTGCACGTGAAGGGCGCCCTTGGGGGTGCCCGTCGTACCGCTGGTGAAGTGCAGCAGCGCGGGCGTCTCCGGGTCGGTGGCCGGGATCTCGTAGGGACCCGCAGCCCGGTCGAGCAGCCGAGGCAACGACAGCGTGCCCGGCACGTCCCCGGGTCCGGCATCGACCAGCAGCACGTGCTCGAGCTCGGGGAGGTCTTCCCTGATCGCCTCGACCCGACGGGAGTAGAGGTCGGCGGTCGTCACGAGCACACGCCCGTGGCCGAGCTGGAGCCGCTGCCGGACCGGCTCGGGACCGAACGCCGTGAACAGCGGACAGAAGACCGAGGCGTGCTTCAACGTGCCCAGTGCGGTGACATAGATGTCAGGACCTCGGCCGAGGAGCGAGAACACCGAATCCCCTGGCTTCACGTCGAGCAGGTCGAGCGCCCGGGCGAACGCGGAGGTGAGCCGGGCAAGCTCGGCGTAGGTCACCTCGGTGACCGTCTCGTCAACGCCGATGCACCGCAGCGCCGTGGTGGCGCCCTGCCCGTGCAGGACGTGCCTGTCCACAGCCTCGTGGGCGATGTTCAGCCCGCGGCCGCCGGGAAGGCCATCGAGCTGACGGCGCGCAGTAGCCCAGGACGGGCCGGCTGGCGCCTGCGTACCGGCGGCCATCACTGGCCCCCGCGCTTGCGTTCCTTCTTCTCCGGCGCCGACTTACGTGCGTGCTGGGCCTCCGCTGCAAGGTACTTGGTGAGCCCGTCCCACATGCGCTCGCGCGTGGACCGGTCGACCTTGCCTGCAACCTCGTGCTTGGCGTCCTGCTGTGCGTCGAATCCTTCCCGCTCGTCCATGACACTCTCCCTGGATGCGTGGCGTCATAGCCCCGTATTTTCACGGTGGCGCGCGGGAGACGCGGGCCCAAGAGTCGTTGGACCTGAAACCGTGTGACGAGGGCCTCGTGCCGTGTCGGGGAAAAGCCAGGTTAGGCTTACCTTAGAAGTTCCTGGTCCCCAGCCATCCTGAGGAGCAACCCCTGATGCGTCGACGGTCCCCTCTTGCCGTCTCCGGTGCAGCCGCTGCCCTCGCCCTGGCCCTCTCCGGCTGCGGCGTGCTCGGCATCGGAGAGAAGGATGCCGACCTGCAGGTCTACACCGCCCGGCACTACGAGCTCGAAGAGGCGTTCAACGAGTTCACCGATCAGACCGGCATCACCGTCGACTTCCTGTACGGCGACGATGCCGAGCTGCTCCAGCGACTCAAGGCCGAGGGGGACAGCACCCCGGCGGACATCTACATGACCGTCGACGCCGGCAACCTCTGGAACGCAGCGAAGGAGGGGGAGCTCGCGCCGCTGAGGTCCTCCCGGCTCGACGCAGCGGTCCCGGCCGACCTGCGTGACCCGCAGGGCCGGTGGTTCGGTCTGGCGCTGCGGGCCCGCACCGTGGCGTACAACCCCGACAAGGTGGACCCGTCGGAGTTCGACCCCAAGAACACCTACGCCGCGTTGGCCGACCCGAAGTGGAAGGGGCGCCTGTGCATGCGGGACGAGACCGAGGCCTACACGCAGTCACTGGTCGCCAGCCTCATCGACCTCTACGGCCGTGACAAGACCTTGGAGATCGTCAAGGGCTGGGTGGCGAACGACGTCGACATCATGAGCAACGACATCCTTCTGCTCGAGGCGGTCGACTCCGGGGCGTGCGACGTGGCCCTGGTCAACCACTACTACTACGCCCGTGAGCTGAAGGAGAAGCCGAACCTCGGCGTGAAGCTCTACTGGGCGAGCCAGCAGGGGGCCGGGACCCACGTCAACATCTCGGGTGCGGGTGTGGTCAAGTCCTCCGACAACCCGAAGCAGGCGCAGAGGCTCATCGAATGGCTCGGGACGAAAGGCCAGAGCGACTTCGTCGACGGCAACCACGAGTACCCCGTGAACCCGGACGTGCAGCCGGAGCCCCTGATCGCGAAGTTCGGGAAGTTCGAGCGGATGCCACTGGACCCCCAGGCGTACGGCACGCTGAACGCCGAGGCGACGGACCTGCTCGCGGAGGCCGGCTACAAGTGACCGAGACGGTCCTCGCGGACCCGCCCGGCTCGCGCACGCGAAGGCCACGCCGGCCGACCAGTACCGGTCGCCCGGCGTGGTCGCTGCTCGTCCTCGTCAGCGCGGTCCTCGTCGCCACTCCGGTGCTCGCCGTGGTGGTCAACGCCGTCGCCTCGTCGGGCTCTGTGGCGCTACCGAGAGGTCTCGGGGGCATGGTCGTCACCACCCTGGCGCTCATGGCGGGAGTCGCCGCCGGCACCCTTGTCGTCGGCGGAGGCATGGCGTGGCTGGTGACGGCCTACCGGTTCCCCTTCCGGGACGTGCTGGTCTGGCTGCTCGTGCTGCCGCTGGCGATGCCGGCGTACATCCTCGGCTTCGTGTTCCTCTCGACCTTCGACGTCTCGGGACCCCTCCAGACGGGCCTCCGGTCGATCTTCGGGCCGGACATGTGGACTCCGGACGTGCGGTCGCTCCCCGGCGCGATCGTGGTGATGTCGCTGACGCTCTACCCCTATGTGTACCTCCTCGTGCGTGCAGCGCTCGTCGACCAGGCTCGTGGCACCTACGACGCCGCCCGGACCTTGGGAGCGAGCCGGGCACGGGCGTTCTGGAGGGTGCTCCTCCCGCTCGCCCGGCCCTCGATCGCGGCGGGCCTCGCCCTCGTGATGATGGAGGTCCTCACCGACTTCGCGACCGTGCAGTACTTCGGGGTCAAGACCGTCTCCGTCGGGGTCTACCTCGTGTGGAAGGGCACCTTCGACTTCCCCTCCGCCACCCAGATGTCGGCCCTGGTGCTGTTCTTCGCGGTAGCCGTCCTCGTCGGAGAGCGGCTGATGCGCGGGCGGGCCCGCTACCACCAGAAGGGGCGCGGGCAGGGTCTCGAGCCCCGCCTGCTGACCGGGTGGCGCGGCTGGGGAGCGACGGTGCTGTCGGTCCTGGCCCTCGGTGCCGGCTTCCTGCTTCCGGTGCTGCGCCTGCTGGCATGGGCGGTGGGGGACGTCGTGAAGGACCCCGGCAGCCTCCTCGACGCGCGGTTCGTGGAGTACCTGGTGAACAGCCTGGTCGTGGCCACCATCGCCGCCCTCGCCTGCGTCACCCTGTCCCTGGCGATGGGCCACGCGCTGCGGCT
>DASVBF010000128.1:0-5865 GCA_036375975.1 Nocardioidaceae bacterium
ATGGCCCGGCCAGGTAGTCCCCCAACAGATGCATCTCGACGTGATGGTCGACGACCTCGACGCCGCCGAGGCGGCCGTGCTCGATCTGGGTGCGACCAAGCATGAGCATCAGCCGGGTACGTCCTTCAGGGTGTTCCTCGACCCTGCGGGCCATCCCTTCTGTCTCTGCGTCGACTGACCTGCTCGAGGACCGACGCACCTGTCTCAGTTGGCTCGGCACTTCCTCATCCGGCCGTGTCAGACCCTCGAGACGCGTGAAGGCGGCCGACCAGCGAAAGCTGCAGGCGGCGGGTGCGACGCGCCTTCGCGCCACCTCCTGACTTCGCGACTCCACCTGGAGGGTTGAACTTCCTCTGGGTGCGCACGCGTTTCATGGTTCGCGGGGAGGGGTAGATTCCGCGGTGACCACCGGGGTCCCGTTCGTCCCGGGGACGATGGTGGGAGACTGCGCCCGGGAATCGTCGCCACGAGCCGTCGCACGCGGCGGGTGGTTCCCACCGAAAACCTGGAGTCCGGGAAGTTGGGTGCCGGCTCAGCGAATACGTGGGTGCTGCCGTCAGATCCGACGGCAGCTGCTCTCGCGCGCCGGCATGTTCGAGATGCCTGTCGGGGCATGCCGAGGAAGAAGGTGGAGGTCGCCCGCCTCCTAGTCAGCGAGCTCGTTTCGAATGCCGTCCGGCATGGCTCAGGCTCGGTGGTCCTGGTTGTTACCTGCGACGGCGGAAGCGTGCGAGTCGAGGTTCACGACGAGAGCCCTGATATGCCCCTGATTGTTGAGTGGCAGCCGCTGATGGAGGGTGGCGCTGGCTTGCGGATCGTAGCGACCTTGGCGAGCAGTTGGGGGGTTGACCCACGTCGCGATGGGCAGCCCGGGAAACGAGTGTGGTTCGCGGTCGATTGAGGGTTGACGCGGGCGGGACGGATCGCTGCACCAGGCGAACCGGGCACGTCGTCACTGGCGACGCGGTTGTAGTGCACTCGAACGGCGACCTCTGCCTGCTCTCCGACGTCCCGGTTTGAGTGAGCTTGACTTCAGAGGGTGACCAGGGGAGATCGCGGGTTGCGACTCGTGCACCAAGAGCGATTCACCTGCTGATTGGGTGCGCGGCGTAGGTTGTGAGAACAGCGCCTTGGCATTCGCCAGATCCAGCCCGTGTCCCGGCCCGAACGTGTCCAGCTTAGGAGGCGGAATGGATCGGATATCTGACTGGTCGCATGAGGCCGTGCTCGTGGCTGAGCCGGTGAGCGCATCGAGCGTCCGTGACTTCATCCGCCTGCACCTCGTCGAGCACGACCTGCGGTATCTCGAGGAGGACATCCGGCTGGTCGCGAGTGAGCTCGCGACGAACGCGATGGTACACGCCCGCACACCGTTCACCGTGACCCTGTCGGCGAGTGGCGGCACCGTGCTGCTGGCCGTCCGAGATGACTCCACCTCGGTCCCGGTCAAAGCGGTGCCCCAGGCGATGGACATGAGCGGCCGCGGGCTGCTGCTCGTGGAGCAGCTGAGCCGCGAGTGGGGCACCAACACCGACGGAGACGGCTCCAAGTCGGTATGGGCGTCCTTCGCCACCCGAACCGGGCCAGCCCCGGAGTCGACGTAGCTTTCGACGCCTGTCCACCGTGGGTCCGCCGGTGTTGCGTGGGTTCGCACCCTCAGGCTTCCTGAGCGATTCGAACCGCGAATGGTCAGTAGCGCTGTTGAAACCGCGTCAGGCTGCTTGCGGAGATGACCGGTCTTCAGGTCCGTCGCCGTGCGGTGCGAAGGTCGGCGCCCACCGCATGCAGATGGCGGAGCGCGCAGGCGTACGACGCGCGGGCGGTGGTCTCCTCGTAGCTGACCGACCGGTCCTCGCAGAAGCGGCGGACCACGACCTGTGCGTGCCGCAGGTTCGGCCGCGGCATGCTCGGAAACAGATGGTGCTCGATCTGGTAGTTCAGCCCGCCGAGCGCGTAGTCGACGAAGATCCCACCCCGCACGTTGCGGGAGGTGAGCACCTGCCGCAGCAGCGGGTCTGCCGCCTGGTCGGCTTCGAGGACGGGCATCCCCTTGTGGTTGGGCGCGAACGAGCACCCCAGGTAGATGCCGAACAGGGCCTGGTGCACGGCGGCGAACACGAGGGCCTGCTGCCAGGTCAATGCGGTCACCAGGAGCGCTAGGTAAGCCGCGACATGCACCACGAGGAGCGCACACTCCAGCCCGCGGTGGCGGGCCCCCGGCCGCATCAGCGCTCGCACGCTGGACACGTGCAGGTTCATCGCCTCGAGACTCAGGAGCGGGAAGAACAGCCACGCCTGGTGCCGGGTCAGCCAGCCCGCCAGTCCCCTCCTGCGCAGCGCCTGGCCCGCGTCGAACACCAGCGCGCCGGGGTGCATGTCGGGGTCGGAGGTCAGGTCGTTCGGGTGGGCGTGGTGGGCGTTGTGCTTGTCGACCCACCAGGTGTAGCTCAGGCCGTTGAGCAGGTTGCCGCTCAATAGCCCCAGCGCCTCGCTGGCGCCGCGCCGGCGGGTGATCTGGCGGTGGCCTGCGTCGTGGCCGAAGAAGGCTATCTGCGTCGAGACCACGGCGAGGACCGGCGCGAGAACGATCGCCCACCAGGACTCGCGGAGCAGCAGCAGCCCGGTCACCGTTGCCGCCAGCGCGAGCAGGTCGACAGCCAGCAGAGCCGCGTAGAACCCCGGCCGGGGGCGGAGCAGGCCGAGGCGGCGGATTTCTGCGGCCAGGTCGGAGTACCCCCCGGTGGGAGCCGGAGTACGGGAGCTGTCAACCACGGACATGGGCGCGACCCAACACTCTGAGTGGTGCCGCCGAGGTCCTGAGCAGCCGGTTCCAGGCAGCGTACGCCGGTCACGTCCGCCGCCGCACCCGGTCGGCGCGGGATCGAGAAGCGGTCGGGCACGCGGAGATCCGCCGGATCCGGTCTGCTTCGTGCCTCCCACCGGCCGGGTTCGTCGACTACGGCGAGGCTGGACTCACCGTGCGCCGTCGCTTTCCAAGCCGCCTTCTCCCGGTCGTGCCCGGGCGCAGCGACGGGCGGGTCAGAGTCCACCAGGTCGCCCGCGCGCCTCTCGGCCTCGGAAGCGATGATCGACTCCAGCGGGATCAACCGACGGCTCGGGCAGGGGTGCAAGGAAGCTCACGCCACCTGCGTCACAGCCGCGGATGCGTCGAAGGTGTCGTCAGGCGCGAGAGGTGCCTCGCCTGGTCCGACGGGCGTTCACGCGAAGCTGGGTGACCCGGGCCACCCCTGCGATGCCTACTACAACGCCGCCACCTACGGCGGCGATCAGCAGCGCCATCCCGAGTGGGATGGTGCCAGTCACACCGAGGAAGTGGACTTCAACCTTCGTCGAATTTTGCAGCATGAAGACGATGAGCAGAATCAGGAGCAGGAGCGCGGCAGCGACCGCGACCCACACGGCGCTCGCACGAGTCATCCGTGGCGGTCGACCGCTACTTGGCGCTCCAGCCGATCCCGATTGGGACTGACGCGAGGACGAATCTGACGTCATGGTCTACCTCACCTCCGCTCGAAGTGGGCCGAGCCAGCAACGGACCGGCTACTCAAAGCACCGTCCTACCGCCCCCGACAGGAGGGTCAACTCCAGTATCGTCACAACGCCTACGGTCTGGGACGGCTATCGATCCATCCGCGTGCCTCTATCCCGGTTGGGGGCATGAGCATGCGCAGAACCGGGCGTCGCATGAAGACGGTGGCTCTCCACCACAGGTGCCCCATGACCGGGTCACAAGCGGTGCTTAGGCCGGTGGATCACCGTGGGTCCGGTCGAGGCGACATGCGTTCCAGGGCGAGCCGCGAGACGTAGTCCTCGGCGTCTTCGCGCTCGAGGCGCTGCTCAGCCAACGCAATCGACGCTCCGCGAGCATTGCTCCGAGCGACGCCCTGACCGATGGGCCGCCACCGCCAGAACTTCCACCTCGCAGCCCTCAGCCCGACCGCGCGATCGCGCCAGAAACCGGGGTCCGTGATCTTCGACGTCGACATGACGTTCGCCTCTCAACCGACTCAAAGAAGAGTCCCTCATGGAGGCTTCCCGAACAGGTATCCGCACCCTACCCCTAGACAGAGAGAGCGATCCCTCAGCTGGCACAACCAAAGCCCGAGCGTGCGCATGCGTCGGTAGTCGGTGCAGGGCACCCGATGCCGTCCCGCTCAAGGAGTGCAGTCACCAGTGTGGGAGTAGTGTCGAAGGTGCCGGACAGTTGGGCCGCCCCGTCTGGGCCGCTCTCATCGTCGGCGGAAAGGCGACGTCGTGATGACGTCCCACGACACATCCCTGGTTCCCGACATCCCTGGCACCTATCCGCTTCGTCGACCGCTGCGTCTGCAGCTGTCCGGAGCGCCCGGTGAGACAGTCCTGGACGGTGGATGGTGGCCTCAGTCGCGGGACATCGACATCGAGCTCGCCGACCTGGTCGACCGATTCCCGGCTGCAACCGGACGAGTCGCGCGCGTGCTCTACTCACGGCCCGACTGGGATACGCAACCGCACAGCGTCCGCGTCACACGCGGCAGGCTCAAGACCGGATCATTCCCGCGCGACAACACCCACATGATCGTGTTGTCCATGTCGACCGGGAACCAGCTCAGGCTGCTCGTGGTGCCGCCCGACCACCCCACGGGGCAGCGGGTGATGGCACTCGCTGCCGATCCGTCGAACCGTTCGTCACCCCTGGAGATCCTCGCCGCGTGTGCGTCGGACGAGGAGCAGGGCCGGCGCCAGGATCACTGGACCGACGACGGTGGCAGTTGGTGGCGCCAAGAGGACGGGCCGCCCTCGTACCGGTCTGGGTCACCGCGCTGACCGCGGAACTTGCCGTTGGACACCCATCCGTCCCGGCCGGCAACTGTCTGACTGTCGCACTGTTGCCATGTGGAAGTCGCGTGTGTGGGAACCGTCCACAGCGACAGAAATGGCAGGCGGGCGACGTCTCCGGTTCTCTGGCCTGCAGGCGTGAGGACTCCGTGGCGGCCAGGCACCGTACTTCTGCGGCGGCATGCCCGACTCGGCCAGCCGCGGCCGAGACCACCGGTCTGGCCGCTCTGGCGCCGACCTGGACAGGGCGAGCGGGCAGGTCGACGATGACAGATGCCGCGCTCCCGTCCTCGGGTCCGGAAGCGTCGTGGGGGATTCTTCGCGCGGCACCCTTGCTGACCCGCGCGAACCATCGAGAAGTCCGGGCCCAGCGGGGCCCGGCGAAGACGCGAGGAGGACCGATGGAGCATGCAACAACGATGAGGCGCCTGTACGAATTGCTGAGCGCTGGCGACATCGACGGGTTCGGCGACCTGTTGGCGGATGGTTTCGTCGAGCACGACGAAACTCCGGGTATGGAGCCGACCAAGGAGGGGGTCAAGCAGCTCTTCCGCATGTACCGGGCATCGTTCCCAGACCTGCGCATGGAGGTGCAGGAGCTCCTCACGAGCGGGGACAAAGTCGTCGGTCGCATCAGGGCGACGGGCACACACACGGGCGAAGCGTTCATGGGCATGCCCGCCAGCGGCAAGGGCGTCAACATGCAGCTGATCGACATCATCCGGTTCGACGAGGACGGCCTCGCCTGCGAGCACTGGGGCGTGTCCGACGCACTGAGCATGATGCAGCAGCTGGGCGCGATCCCGGCGGTCGCACCGCCCTCGTGAGTATCGGGCGACGTAGGACGCCGCCTGGCACCGCTCGAGCACAAGCACCTTCAGGCCCGGTTCCTCCGCAGACGTGCCGTGGGCCGGACCACTACGCTGACGAGGATGAGCAGAATCTTCACCACCAGTCTCGCGTCGGTGTATCCCCACTACCTGACGAAGGTGGAGAAGAAAGGGCGCACGAAGGCCGAGCTGGATC
>DASVBF010000172.1:0-10976 GCA_036375975.1 Nocardioidaceae bacterium
GAGGGCGATGTCCTCGGGGCGGTCGCCGAGATACCTCGCGTGGTCGACGCTGATCGGCGTGATCACCGCGACCTTGCCGTCCGCGACGTTCGTGGCGTCCCAGGATCCGCCCATGCCCACCTCGACGATCGCCGCGTCGACGGGGGCGTCCGCGAAAGCGGCAAAGGCCATGCCCACGACCGTCTCGAAATAGGACAGCGGATGCTCGGAGTCGGCGTCGACGAGCCCAAGGAACGGCGCCACCTCGTGGTACGCCTCGACGAAGGCGTCCTCGGAGATCGGGTCCCCGTCGAGGCAGATCCGCTCGGTCATCGACTCGACGTGCGGGCTGGTGAACCGTCCTGTGCGCAGGCCCCTGGCCCGCAGCAGCGCGTCGACCATCCGGGCCGTGCTGGTCTTGCCGTTGGTGCCGGTGAGATGCACGACGGGGTAGGCGTGCTGGGGGTCGCCGAGGAGGTCCGTCAGGGCACGGATCCGATCCAGGCTGGGTTCGAGCCTGGTCTCCGGCCAGCGGTCGAGGAGCGCACGCTCGACGTCGCGGTAGGTGACGGGCAGGTGGGTCAACCCGGGGGACGTCGGGGTGCTGGGAGTCTCAGGCATCGCCCCACGAGTCTACGGGCGCCGGAACGCGGTCGCCCGCCCCGGAGTCCCACCCGTAAGATTTCCTCCCATGGACGACAACCCCACGCGTGACCAGCCCGGAGACACCACCGACGCGACCTCGAGCCGCGCGGTCGTCGTACCGGACCGGCCCGCGCTCGAGGGGTTGGAGGACAAGTGGGTGAAGCGCTGGGAGGAGGACGGCACCTACCGCTTCGACCGGACCAAGACCCGTGAGCAGATCTACTCGATCGACACCCCTCCCCCGACGGTCTCCGGGTCGCTCCACGTCGGGCACGTCTTCTCCTACACACACACCGACCTCGTCGCCCGCTTCCAGCGCATGCGCGGCAAGGAGGTCTACTACCCGATGGGCTGGGACGACAACGGCCTCCCGACCGAGCGCCGCGTCCAGAACTACTTCGGGGTTCGCTGCGACCCCTCGCTGCCCCACGACGACGACTTCACCCCGCCGGAGAAGCCGGACCCGAAGAAGCAGGTCCCGGTCAGTCGGCAGAACTTCATCGAGCTCTGTGAACAGCTCGTCGAGGAGGACGAGAAGACCTTCGAGGCGCTGTGGCGCAAGGTCGGCCTCTCCGTGGACTGGTCGCAGACCTACACCACCATCGGCGAGGCCGCCCGGATCGCGAGCCAGCGCGCGTTCCTGCGCAACCACGCCCGCGGGGAGGCGTACTCCTCCGACGCCCCGACCCTGTGGGACGTCACGTTCCAGACCGCTGTGGCCCAGGCCGAGCTGGAGGCCCGGGAGTACCCCGGCGCCTACCACCGCGTCGCCTTCCGCAAGCCCGACGCCTCGCCGGTCTACATCGAGACCACGCGGCCCGAGCTCATCCCCGCAGTGGTGGCCCTGATCGCCCACCCCGACGACGAGCGGTACAAGGACCTGTTCGGCACGACGGTGGCCTCCCCCGTCTTCGGCGTGGAGATCCCGGTGCTCTCGCACGAGGCCGCGGAGCCGGAGAAGGGCGCGGGCATCGCGATGTGCTGCACCTTCGGCGACCTCACCGACGTCCAGTGGTGGCGTGAGCTGCAGCTTCCCGTGCGGACCGTGATCGGGCGTGACGGCCGCCTCCACCGCGAGACGCCTCCGTGGCTGTCCCACGCGCCGGCCGCGACCGCGTACTCCGACCTCGCCGGGAAGACGGCGTTCAGCGCTCGCGAGGCGATGGTGGAGAAGCTGCGCGAGAGCGGCGACCTCGACGGCGAGCCGAAGCCGACCCAGCGCATGGCCAACTTCTACGAGAAGGGCGACAAGCCCCTCGAGATCGTCTCGACGCGCCAGTGGTACATCAAGAACGGTGGCCGCGACCGCGCGCTGCGTGCGGAGCTGATCGAGCGCGGTGGCGAGATCACCTGGGTGCCGGAGTACATGAGGCACCGCTACACGAACTGGGTCGAGGGCCTCAACGGCGACTGGCTGGTCTCACGCCAGCGGTTCTTCGGGATCCCCTTCCCAGTCTGGTACCCCCTCGACGCCGACGGTGAGCCGGACTACGAGCACCCGCTGATGCCCTCCGAGGACGAGCTCCCGGTCGACCCGTCGTCCCAGACCCCCCTTGGGTACGACGAGGACCAGCGCGGCAAGCCCAACGGGTTCATCGGCGACCCCGACGTGATGGACACCTGGGCGACCTCGTCGCTGACGCCACAGATCGTCACGGGGTGGGAGCGCGACGAGGACCTCTTCGCGCGGACCTTCCCCCTGGACCTGCGCCCGCAGGCCCACGACATCATCCGCACCTGGCTCTTCGCGACGGTCGTCCGGGCGCACCACGAGAACGGCATGGTCCCGTGGTCGCACGCCGCGATCTCCGGCTTCGTGGTCGACCCCGACCGCAAGAAGATGAGCAAGTCGAAAGGGAACGTGGTCGTCCCGATCGACATCCTCGACAAGTACGGCGCCGACGCGGTGCGCTGGCGTGCCGCCCTCGCGCGCCCCGGGGCCGACTCGCCCTTCGACGAGACCCAGATGAAGGTCGGCCGTCGCCTTGCCATGAAGGTGCTCAACGCATCGAAGTTCGTCCTCGGGCTCGGCGCCGTCGAGACCTCACCGGCGGCCGTCAGCGCCCCCGTGGACTGCGCGATGCTCGGCGGCCTGGCCAACGTCATCGCCAGGGCCACGGACGCGTTCGAGGCCTACGACTACACCACCGCCCTCGAGGTCACGGAGAAGTTCTTCTGGGAGTTCTGCGACGACTACCTCGAGCTCGTCAAGGAGCGGGCGTACGGCGGCCGGGGTGAGGAGCCGGCGGCGTCCGCGAAGGCCGCCCTCGCGATCGCGCTCGACGTCCAGCTGCGCCTGCTCGCGCCGTTCCTGCCGTATGTCACCGAGGAGGTCTGGTCCTGGTGGCGCGACGGCTCGATCCACCGTGCCCCGTGGCCGCTCGTGTCGGACCTCGGCTCCGCCGCGTCGAGCACGCCCGACATGCTGGCCGCGGTGGCAGAGGTCCTCACCGGCATCCGTGGTGCGAAGTCGCAGGCCAAGGTGAAGATGCGCGCCGAGCTCGCTTCCGTGGCCGTCACCGGCCCCACTGAGACGGTCGCCCTGGTCGAGCAGGTCGCCGACGACCTCCGGGCGGCGGGGAACATCAGCGGCGACCTCACGTTCAGCGCTGCCGAGGGCGAGCTCCGGGTCGAGGCGGAGATCGCCTGAGCCGGACTCGGCTCAGTCGACCGCCATCTGGCGAAGGACCAGCGCCGAGGCCTTGTTGAGAACCTTCGCGGCCGAGTGGCCCCTGATGAGGTGGTCGGCCGTGTGGCGCACCGGCCGGTTCGCAGCGTCGGTGGTGCGCCGCCCGTGCGCCTGCTCGGCCGCGTCGCGGGATTCCGCGCGGCGAAGCCCGGCAGCCACCCGCCGCCCGGCCCGCGGGGCACCCGCCCGGACCTCGGCGCCCCGCCCCTTCGGCCTGACGGTCTTCGCAGCCTCGGTCCGCCGCAGGGCCGACCCTGGGCCCTCTCCGGCCAGGTGCGGCGGTCCGTCGGCAGCAGCCTCGTCCGAGAAGCGGAAAGCGGCGATCGGTGGGTGTGCGTGCACGGCTGACCCGCCCGCGGTCCAGGTGTCTGCCCGCGGCAGGGTGCCCTCGACCCGGTCGCCCACCCCGACCAGTGAGGCGAGGAACTGCCCGGTCCGGGCGTCGGCCCGCTGGAAGCCCACGAGGGCTGCTGCAAGGACTGCCAGCAGGATGAAAGCCACCACGGGCTTGCGGTGATCGGCACTCACGAGTGCTGCCCCTCCCAAGACGGCGCGAGAGACATCAGAACAGATGCCTCGTAGCTGGCCAAACCATCCTCGTGGCCACGTGGGAGGGTGTCAGGCGAACCAGGAAAAACATTGCTATACAGGCGTAACTTGCGTCACACACCGCCTGAACTGTCTAGGCAGCTCGGGCCGCCACGGGGCTCGGCAGGCCCCGGGATCACGCAGACTTCCGCTTCTTCGCCTCCGGCTCGCGGGGAACGAGCGTGGGGTTCACGTTGTCGCTCACGACCTCGCCCGTCACGACCACCTTGGCGACGTCCTCACGCGATGGCACGTCGTACATCACGTGCAGGAGGACCTCCTCGATGATCGCGCGGAGGCCGCGCGCTCCCGTGCCGCGGATCATCGCCAGGTCGGCGACGGCGTCGACCGCGTCCGTGGTGAACTCGAGCTCCACGCCATCGAGCTCGAAGAGCTTCTGGTACTGCTTCACGAGGGCGTTGCGAGGCTCGGTGAGGATGGCAACCAAGGCCTCGCGGTTGAGCTTCTCCACCGTGGCGATGACCGGCAGCCGGCCGATGAACTCGGGGATCAGCCCGAACTTCATCAGGTCCTCGGGCATGACCTCGGCGAAGATCTTCTCCATGTCGCGCTCCTCCTTGGAGGGGAGGTCCGCGCCGAAGCCGAGGGTCTTCTTGCCGATCCGCTGCTCGACGATGTTCTCGAGGCCTGCGAAGGCACCACCGACGATGAACAGGATGTTCGTCGTGTCGATCTGGATGAACTCCTGGTGCGGGTGCTTGCGGCCTCCCTGCGGCGGGACCGAGGCGGTCGTGCCCTCGAGGATCTTGAGGAGGGCCTGCTGCACGCCTTCGCCGGACACGTCACGGGTGATGGAGGGGTTCTCCGCCTTGCGCGCGACCTTGTCGATCTCGTCGATGTAGATGATGCCTGTCTCGGCCTTCTTGACGTCGTAGTCGGCGGCCTGGATCAGCTTGAGCAGGATGTTCTCGACGTCCTCGCCGACGTAGCCGGCCTCAGTCAGGGCCGTGGCGTCGGCAATGGCGAAGGGCACGTTCAGCATCCGCGCGAGGGTCTGGGCGAGGTAGGTCTTGCCACAGCCGGTGGGACCGATCACGAGGATGTTGGACTTGGCCAGCTCGACCGCGTCGTCCTTCGCATGCCGGCCGGTGGTGACGCCGGCCTGGACGCGCTTGTAGTGGTTGTAGACGGCGACGGCCAGAGACTTCTTCGCCGTCTCCTGGCCGATCACGTAGGAGTTGAGGAACTCGAAGATCTCACGAGGTTTGGGGAGCTCCTCGAGCCCCACCTCGGAGCCCTCGCTGAGCTCCTCCTCGATGATCTCGTTGCAGAGGTCGATGCACTCGTCACAGATGTAGACACCTGGTCCTGCGATCAACTTCTTGACCTGCTTCTGGCTCTTTCCGCAGAACGAGCACTTCAGCAGGTCGCCTCCGTCACCGATGCGTGCCACAGGCGACGACTCCTCACGATCAGGCCGGCGGGTCGTGCTGTACCGGCTCGCTGTCCACCATTAGCTGCTTGTCTCGAAGGTACCCCGTTGCGCCCCCAAATGGGATGGGACACGGCGATCCCTTCTCGGCTGGCCGGACCGGTGCGCCGTTCTCTTTCGAGCGACGCGCCGTCCGGGTCGCGAGGCCTACCTCCCAGTGCCTCCGCCGACGCTGAGGGCAGCCTTGCGCGACTCGAGAATTGCGTCGACGAGACCGTACTCGACTGCTCCCTCAGCGGTCAGGATCTTGTCACGGTCGATGTCGCGGCTCACCTGGGACTGGTCGCGACCGGTGTGCTCGGAGATCATCCGCTCCAGGAGCTCCCGCATCCGCAGGATCTCGTTGGCCTGGATCTCGATGTCCGAGGTCTGGCCGTAGGTGCCCTCGGTGTAGGGCTGGTGGATCAGGATGCGGCTGTTCGGCAGTGCCATCCGCTTCCCCTTGGCGCCTGCAGCGAGCAGGATCGCCGCGGCCGAGGCGGCCTGCCCCAGGCAGACGGTCTGCACATCCGGCTTGATGAACCGCATGGTGTCGTAGATGGCGGTCAGAGCCGTGAACGAGCCGCCCGGGCTGTTGATGTAGATGGAGACGTCGCGGTCGGGGTCGATCGACTCGAGCACCAGGAGCTGCGACATCACCGCGTTGGCGATGTCGTCGGAGATCGGCACGCCGAGGAAGATGATCCGGTCCTCGAAGAGCTTGGTGTAGGGGTCGATGCGGCGGACGCCGTACGACGTGCGCTCCTCCCACTGCGGGATGTAGTAGTTCATGCTCGGGGAGACGAGGTCGTGCGCCCGGCTGAGGGCGTCGAGGCCGGGGATGTGGCTGCTGCTGCTCATGGGTGTCCGGTCCCTTTCCTCGTCACTTCTTCGCGGTGGCCGCGGGGCGGCCCTGGTCGGCGACCTGGCCGGCGCTCGCCACGACCTTGTCGATGAAGCCGTACTCCAGCGCCTGGTCGGCGGTGAACCAGCGGTCGCGGTCGGCGTCCTGCTCGACCTGCTCGAGCGGCTGGCCGGTGTGCTCGCTGATCAGCTTGAAGAGCACCTGCTTGATGTGCAGTGACTGCTGTGCCTGGATCTTGATGTCCGAGGCGGAGCCGCCCATGCCTCCCGAGGGCTGGTGCATCATGATGCGGGCGTGCGGGAGCGCGTAGCGCTTGCCCTGCGCGCCGGCGCAGAGAAGGAACTGGCCCATCGAGGCTGCGAGGCCCATGCCGACGGTCGCCACGTCGTTGGAGATGTAGTTCATCGTGTCGTAGATCGCCATGCCGGCGTCCACCGAGCCACCCGGGCTGTTGATGTACAGGAAGATGTCGGCCTCGGGGTCCTCGGCGTTGAGGAGGAGCATCTGCGCGCAGATCGCGTTGGCGTTCTGGTCGCGGACCTCGGAGCCGAGGAATACGATCCGCTCCTTGAGCAGACGCTGGTAGATGTGGTCGTCGAGCCCGTACGACGCGGCGCCACCGTTCATCTGGGGACCTGTGGTCAGGGTGGGAGTCTCGTTCACGGACTCGACCCTAGCCGGAAGGCGGGACACTTCCACGGGGAAACCCCCGGTGTTCGCCCACAGCAGACGTACGGGCGCGCCGTGGTTGAGACCGGGGGTTCCGGGCCGAAGGCCCCGACCGTCAGCCGCGCTCGACCGTGGCCTTGATCCGCTCCAGGGTCGTCCTGATGCCGTCGGCCAGCTCCTCGTCGTGACCGTCGGCGCCCCCGATGAGCGGCGCCATCAGCTTGGTGGCGGCGGAGAACGACGGCAGCTCGCGCCGTCCCGTCAGGCGGGTCCCCGACGCCGTCGGCGTGATCTCGTAGCTCCATGTGGCGCCGCTCTCGCGGGTCTTCCAGGCGACCGCCTTGCCCGGCTCGTAGCGCACCACCTTCGAGGTCGTGGGCCACATGGCCCATCCACGACGGTTCAGGCCGAGGAACTTGGTCCCCGGGCCCTGCTTGGGCGAGCCGTAGACGACGATCCTGCGACACTCCGGACTCCACTCGCTCATCCGAGTCACCTCGGAGACGACTCCCCAGACCGTCTCGGGCGCGGCTGCGACCTCCACGGAGGCGCTGATGGGCAGGGGCTGGTTCATGGATGACCTCTTTCGGGGGTGTGAGCTTCGGGAGGTGCAACGAGTGTCGCCGCGTTTGGCTAGGCCGAGACCACGCATCCGGTCATGCAAGCCAGCTCCTCATCGCGACACGGACACCGGGGTGGTTCAGCAGCGCGAAGTGGTCCGTGCTCGGGACGTGGAGGACGTCCGCCCTCGGGAACATCGCGCTCCCCCGCCGCGGCCGGCCCAGCGCCGAGGGGTAGCGCACGAACAGGTCGCCGAGGGCCGCGCTGAGGGGATGACGGTGGGAGTGGGCGAGCGTGCCCGCTACGAGGTGGTACCGGGCGTGCGGGAGATCCCTGACGTCGCTTGCGAGACCGCGGCGGAGGTCCAGGATGCCGATACTCCGGTACTCCAGGATCCGGTCGAAGGGAGCGGACTCGGGAAGCACGCCGAGTGCTCGCGCGCCCGCATGGACGAGGTGCTCGAGCGGCGCCCCGAGGTGCGGGGTGCCGAGGGTGACGACGTTGCTGACCCGGTCGGTCCAGGGCTTCCCCAGGGCTCCGGAGTCGACAGCACAGGCCGCCCGCATGACGAGCCCGCCCATGGAATGCCCGATCAGGGCGATCCGACGTACCTCCGCGGGCCACACGCCCACGAGCCGGTCGAGGAGCGAGGCGAGCGCGACGCCGTTCTCGGCGACCGACAGCCCGGTGTTGGCTCGCAGGCGCACCGGCGTCCACCCGGTATCCTCGGCCAGCCCGGAGGCGTACGTGCCGCCGTGCTCGCCGCAGCGGAGATTCCAGGAGTCGTCGTTCTCGCCGAGTCCGTGCAGGAACACGGCGAGGTCACCCGTCGCGTTCGGGAAGGCGTGAGCGACCGCCGTCGGCTCGAGGGGTACGTCGGCAGCCCGGCTGCGCACCGCCATCTCGATCGCGAGCTCCGGCCGCTCCTCACGCAGCCGGTCCCCGATCAGGCCGTTGACCACCGACAGGAGCTGCCGCCCGGCAGCACTCTCCTCCAGGCCCGGGCCCAGCCCCTGCCGTTCGGCGACCCGGAGCCCTGCGGCGACGGACTTCAGGGCGGAGCCGATACCCGCGTACACACCCGAGGAGATCGCGTCGTGCAGCAGCTGCGGCAGCCGCGACGAGCCGAGTGTGGCGCGTCCGGTCAGGCCGAACACCCGGCCTGCCGCCGCCCGGTGGACGTCCCGGACGGCGCCCAGGATCAGATCGTCCGCGTAGTCGCAGCCCAGGGCGGCCGCGCCCGCGACGCCCACCGTGCGAGGGGCACGCAAGGCTGAGGACTTGCCGCGCGCGCCTGGCGGCGCAACGGTGGAGGGCTCGTCCCGAGGCGTCACAGTGGCCAGTGTCGGCGGCACGCCGACGTGAGGTCAATGTCCCCCGGCTACCCCGGCGGCCACGAAGAGTCGGCGGTCAGTGCTCCACCGGCTGCTCGTCGGTGCCCTCCGGCGATGTCTCGTCGGTCTCGGCCTCGGCAGCCTCCGCCTCGGGCTCACCGACGGTGCCATCGGGACGGAGGTTCTTCAGCTCGACGTGGTTCCCGGACTGGTCGACCACCTTGGCGCCCTCGACGACGACGGCGAGCGCCTTGCCGCGCACCACCTCGGAGACCATCTCGGGGATGTGGTTGTGCTCGACCATGTGCTTGGCGAACTCGTTCGGGTCCTGCCCGGACTGCTGGGCGCGGCGGAAGATGTGCTCGGACAGCTCCTGCTGGTCGACGCCGATCTGCTCCTTCTTCGCCACCTCGTCGAGGACGAACTGGGCGGCGATGGCGTCGCGGGTGCGCTGCTCGAGGTCGGTCTCGAACTCCTCGACGGTCTGGCCCTCGGACTCGAGGTACTGCTCCATGGTCATGCCGGCGTACATCAGCTGCTGCTGGACGTTCTCCCGGCGTGCCTTGAGCTCTTCGTCGACCACGCCGTCGGGCAGCGGGACCTCGACCATGTCGAGCACCTTCTCCAGGACCGAGTCACGAGCAGCCGCTGCCTGCTCGAGGCGCTTGCCGTTCTCCAGCCGGCTGCGGACGTCGTCGACGAGCTCGTCCACGGTGTCGAACTCGGAGGCAGTCTGGGCGAACTCGTCGTCGAGCTCGGGGAGCTCCTGCTCCTTCACGGCGCTGACCTTCACCACGACCTCGACGTCGAGGCCCTCCTGGTCGCCCCCGACCAGGTTGGAGGCGAAGGTCTTCTCGTCACCTGCCTTCATGCCGGTGAGGGCCTCGTCGAGCCCGTCGAGCATGCCTCCGCGCCCGACCTGGTAGCTCATCCCGCTCGCCTCGGCTCCTTCGACGACCTCGCCGTCGCGGAGGGCCTTGAGGTCCATGACGACGAAGTCACCATCGGCAGCGGCCCGGTCGACCTCGTTGAGCGACGCGAAGCGCTCCCGGAGGTTCAGCACCTGTGCGTCGACGTCCTCGTCGGTCACCGTGACGTCGTCGACGGTCACCTCGACACCCGCGAGGTCGGGCAGGGTGATCTGCGGACGGACGTCCACCTCGGCGGTGAACTCCAGGGCCTCGTTGTCCTCGAACTTCGTGATGTCGATCTCGGGCTGGGCGAGCGGCTCGATCTCGTTCTCCTGCAGTGCCTGGACGTAGAGCTTCGGGAGGGCGTCGTTGATCGCCTCGTCAAGCACTGGGCCGCGGCCGATCTGACGGTCGATCACCATCGGGGGGACCTTGCCCTTGCGGAAGCCGGGCACGTTGATCTGCTGGGCGATCTTCTTGTACGCCGCGTCGAGGCTCGGCTTGAGCTCCTCGAAGGGCACCTCGATAGTGAGCTTCGCCCGAGTGGGGCTCAGAGTCTCGACGGCGCTCTTCACAGGTCTTTCTCCTCAGTTGTCGACAGTGGTTGCCGTGTGGCGGACACGCTCACCGCGGGTGGGTCGCTGAGCATGGTCGGGGCGACAGGACTCGAACCTGCGATCTCCTGCTCCCAAAGCAGGCGCGCTAGCCACTACGCTACGCCCCGGTGAACCCACGGGAGTCTAGTGGACTACCCCGTGCACGCCGTAATCGCGCCGGAACAGCGCGATCCCGAAAAAGGACGTCCGTGCCGATTGGGACGCGACCGCGGCCCTGTGGCAACATTGACGCGCTGACCCGTTCCGGCGCCAGCCGGCGGTTGGCCGCCATGCGGATGTAGCTCAATGGTAGAGCCCCAGTCTTCCAAACTGGCTACGCGGGTTCGATTCCCGTCATCCGCTCCGATCGACGCCCTCGACCTCTTGGTCGGGGGCGTTCCCCGTCCTTGCCGCGGTGCGGAGCCCGGCAGTACGACGGTCAGCGCCGGTGCAGCAGGAACAGCGCCCGGTCGTCGCTCATGGACTCGAGCTCGTCGATGAGGCGCCGCGCGCCGTGCTCGAAGCCCGCGCGCAGCAGCCGCTCGGACTGCCCGAGCAGCCGGTCCACGCCGAGCGACATGTCGCGCTCCGGGGTCTCGACGAGGCCGTCTGTGTACATCATCAGCGCGTCGCCGTGGTTGAGCGTGCCCAGCCGGACGGAGAACCGGGCGTTGCCCATGAGCCCGAGGACCGGCCCCTCGGTCTCG
>DASVBF010000198.1:0-2283 GCA_036375975.1 Nocardioidaceae bacterium
CTCGCTCGGGGACAGAGAGTAAGTGGAGCGGATGACGAGACTCGAACTCGCGACATCGACCTTGGGAAGGCGCTTGGCCCTGCGATGACGTCCCATCCAGCGGTCGGTGGAGCGTGTCCGGGTGGCTGTTGGTCGTGGCTGGTGAGGGACCTATCAAACGGTGCGGGGGCAGGCTTTGCTCCGTGGCGCTGACACCGAGCTGCACGCGGAGGAGAATTGCGCGCAAGGGGGTCGTGTTGATGATCGCGCTTGAGAGACCGGGCCGTGCCTCTTCGATCGCACTGTCCATTGCGGGCGTGTGGGGGCTGGGGCTTGTAGTTGCGGGGTTCTTTGTCCCCGTCTATCACTTCAGCGGCTGGTCTTCGTCTGGGGGACTGACTCGGAGCACAGCAACCCTCGTGGATGTGAACGGGCTCGGCGTCGTGGTCGTCCTCGCTTTGCCAGTGGTGGCGACGGTTCTTGTGACATTCGCGCTGCTCGTCCGCTCTCAACCTGGTGCCATGGCGGCCGCTTGGGTGCTCACTGTCCTTCTGGCCGGCTTCAACCTGTTGGCGATGCTGAGCATTGGTGTGTTCGTCGTGCCCGTCACCGCGGCCCTGGTGGTGGCCTGTGCTTCGGCTTCGGGCGCGAAGGTAGGTGCAGCGACCACCGGTTGATTCGCGTCTGGAGAGTGCGAGGAAAGGGACTCCAGCGGATCCTCGGGCACGCCTCGGGCGGCCATGACGATGGACCTCTATGGCCACCTGATCGACCAGAACCTGTCGGATTCTGCGAAGCGGCTCGGGGGCATCCTGGGGGCATCCGAGCGGGAAGCAGAAGACCCCCGCTCCGCCGATTCCGGCGAAGAGGGGGCCTGACCCGTGGTGTTGCGTGGAGCGGATGACGAGACTCGAACTCGCGACATCGACCTTGGGAAGGTCGCGCTCTACCAACTGAGCTACATCCGCAGATGGAGCCCTTGTGGGGCTACCGGCAGGAATAGTACCTGACCGCCCGGGGACTCAGCGGCCGAGTGTCGCAGTCAGGGCGGCGACCGCATCGACGACCGTGGCGCACGTCGTGACCTCCGGTCCAGGCAGATCCCAGCTGTCGACCGCGAACACCGGCACGCCGGTGCGTGCGGCGAGCGCGATCTCCGACAAGGTGCCCCAGGCGCCGCCCACGGCGAGGACCGCGTCGACCGTCCGGACGATGAGAGCGTTACGCATCTCGCCCATGCCGGTGGGGATCACGATCGAGTGCCCCGGCGAGGCGTCTTGCCGGTAGGTCCCGGGGAGGATCGCGACGGCGGTGCCGCCGGCGCTCGATGCTCCGGCCGCCGCGGCGGCCATGATCCCGCCGAGCCCTCCGGTGACCACGACGTACCCGCGCTGCGCCAGAAGCCGTCCGGCCTCTCGGGCAGCCTCAACGGTCGTCTGCCGCTCCGGAGCGGACGGACCGATGACGGCGACGTACGGCGGGTGCACGGCCCGAGCCTAGACCGTGTACCCGCCCTGCGCCGTGGGTCAGATCGAGCGTTGGTAGGCGCCGAAGGTCCGGGTCGCCGCCCACGCCATGACGACGGCCAGAACCGCCAGGGCGCCGAGGCGGGGCCAGACGAGACTCCAGTCAGGACTGCCGAGCAGGGTCTCGCGGCTCGCGACGACCGCCCAGTCGAGCGGGTTGTACGTCGCCGCGGTCTGCATCCAGCTCGGCGCCAGCGCCGGGTCCATGACCGCCGAGGACAGGAACGTCGCGGGCAGGCTGAGGAACTGGCTGATCCCGATCAGCGCCTCCTGCTGGCGGGCCATCAGGGCGATCGCGTTCGAGAGGGCCGCGCAGACCACGGTGAGAAGCACCGCCGCGAGCAACGTGACCGCCACGCCGACCGCGCCGCCGTGGAAGCGGGCGCCCGTGAGGAGGGCGACCCCGAGGACCACCAGGGTCTGCACGACGCTCGTGAGGGACTGGTAGGCGAGAGTGCCGTTGATCATGGCTGCCCTGCTGACCGGGGACGCCAGGAGCCGGTCCATCACCCCGCGCTGCATGTCGTCGATGTAGACCGTCCCCGCCCACATGGCCGAGAACAGCGCCGTCATCGCGATCACCCCGGGGGTGATGAACTCCATGAAGGTGGCGTCGCTGTGGAAGCCCGGGATGTTCACGACGGACTCGAAGAGGTTGCCGAACAGCAGCAGCCAGAACATCGGCTGGATCAGCGTGATGACGAGGAACACCGGCACCCGGACCAGCTGCTTCACCGAGCGGACGGTCAGGTACGCCGAGTGGGCGACCAGGGTGCTC
>DASVBF010000108.1:0-18774 GCA_036375975.1 Nocardioidaceae bacterium
GATGGACATCAACTACATCGCCCCGGTGCGGCTGATCCTGGCCCTGCTGCCCCAGATGGTGGAGCGCGGCGACGGGCACGTGGTCAACATCCTCACCTGGGGGGTGCAGGTGAAGGCGCCGAAGTTCGCGGCGTACATCGCTTCGAAGACCGCCCTCGACACGTTCAGCCGCATCGCGGGCCGGGAGACGTACGGCGACGGGGTGACGTTCACGAACGTCCGCCTCTCGCTGGTGCGCACAGACATGATCGGGCCCACTGACGTCTACCGTCGCTCGCCCGCGATGAGCGCCGAGAAGGCTGCCGCGAAGGTGGTCCGCGCACTCGAGGATCGGCCGCTGACCGTGAACACCCTCGTCGGCTCGGTGACCGAGGTGCTCAACCTCGTCGTACCGAGGCTGTCCGACGCGGTCACCCACGCCGCTGCGAAGAGGTTCCCGGACTCACCCGCCGCAGCGCGTCACGTGCATGGGGAGAGCGCGACCGGCTGAGGACGCCCCTGCAGTCGTTCCCGTCCACCCGGACGGGTCGGGCAGGTCAGCTGGCCTTCTTCGCCGTCGTCTTCTTCGTGGTCTTCTTGGCGGCGGCCTTCTTGGCAGGCGCCTTCTTCGTGGTCCTGCTCGACGCCGCCTTCTTGGCGGGCTTCTCCTTGGCCGCCGGCTCCTCCTCGGGCTCCGACTCCTCGGCGCCTGCTGCCTCCTGCTCTGCAGTCGGCGCTTCGCCCCGTGACGACCGGGCGGCGTCGACGCTGCGCTGGAGTGCTGCAAGGAGGTCCACGACCTCTCCTGCCTTCGGCTCCTCCGTGGCGACCTGCTTCACCTCGCCGCCCTCGAGCTTGGCCTTGACGATGGCCTCGACGGCGGCTGCGTAGTCGTCCTCGTACTCGCTCGGGTCATAGTCGCCGGCCAGGGTCTCGACGAGCATCCTGGCCATCTTGACCTCCTGCTGCCGGACCTGCCCTTCCGTGGCGTCGAGGGTGGCGAAGTCGGGCTTTCGGATCTCGTCGGGCCACATCATCGTCTGCAGGACGAGCACGTCGTCGCGCACCCGGAGCACCGCCGTGCTCATCCGGTTGCGCAGCGCTACGGTCACCACGGCCATCCGGTCCGCCTCGCGGATCGCCTCACGGAGCAAGGCGTACGGCTTGGCGGCGGCCTTGTCGGGCTCGAGGTAGTAGGACTTCTCGAGCATCATCGGATCGATCTGCTCGCTCGGCACGAACTTCTCGACCGAGATCTCCCGGCTGCTGCTGGACGGGAGCTGCGCGAGGTCCTCGTCGTCGAGGACCACCATCTGGCCGTCGTCGGTCTCGTAGCCCTTGGCGATGTCGGCGTACTCGACCTCCTCGCCGTCGATGCTGCAGACCCGCTTGTACTTGATGCGACCGCCGTCCTGGGCGTGCACCTGTCTGAACGAGATGTCGTGGTTCTCGGTGGCGGCATAGAGCTTCACCGGCACGCTGACCAGACCGAACGAGACTGCGCCCTTCCAGATCGCTCGCACGGCGCCGGCTCCTCTCCCTTGTCACAAACGACGTCATTACGACAGTGCGCTTCTCCCAGCTTCCCGTAGGTCAGGATGGACCCATGCGACCGATGCTGGCTAGTCAGGGCGCCACGGTACCCACTGGGCAGGGATGGATTCACGAGGTCAAGTGGGACGGCATGCGTGTGCTCGCCGAGGTCACCGGCGGTTCCCTGCGTCTGTGGTCGCGCAACGAGAACGACGTGACGGTGAGCTTCCCCGAGCTCCACGACGTAGGTGTCCTCGCCGCGCACGACGTGCTCCTCGACGGCGAGATCGTCGCGATGGCGGGGGGCATCCCGACGTTCGCCGCGCTGGCCGACCGGATGCACGTCTCCAGCGCATCGAGGGCCAGGACGTTGGCCGCCAAGAACCCGGTCACGCTCGTTGTCTTCGACCTGCTGCGCCTCGACGGACGCGACCTGACCCATGAGCCCTGGTCGGCACGACGGGCCGCGCTCGAGTCGCTCGGCATCGGGAGCAGCCACTGGCTGGTGCCCCCGACGTACGACGACGGCGAGATGCTCTGCCAGGTGGCCCGGGACCAGAACCTCGAGGGCGTGGTGAGCAAGAAGCGCTCGTCGACGTACCTGCCCGGTCGCCGGAGCAAGGACTGGCTGAAGTTCCCGAACCGGCTGAGGAAGTCCTATGTCGTGGGTGGCTGGCGGCTCGAGACAGACAGCGACACCCGGCTCGGTGCACTGCTCGTGGGCCAGCCGACTCCGCAGGGCCTGAGCTACCGCGGCCGAGTGGGCAGCGGCATCGCGGGGAAGAAGGCCCTGCAACTGCTCGAGATCCTCGAGCCACTGCGTGCCGACTCGTCGCCCTTCTGCGACGAGGTTCCCCGGGTGGATGCCGCGGGTACGACCTGGGTGCGCCCTGAGGTGGTCGTCGAGATCGACGTGCTCGGCGTGACACCCGGCGGCCGGCTCCGGCAACCGAGCTACCAGGGCGTCCGGTTCGACCTGGCGCCGACCGAGCTGGGGGAGTGAAGGTGGCCAAGACCGAGGAGCAGGTGACCGTCGAGGTCGAGGGGCGACGCCTGAAGCTCAGCAACCTCGACAAGGTGCTCTACCCCGCGACCGGCACCACCAAGGCCGAGGTGCTGAACTACTACGCCCAGGTCGCGCCGGTGCTGCTCCCTCACCTCACGGACCGCGCCGTGACCCGGATCCGCTGGCCCCACGGCACCACGGAGGAGAGCTTCTTCGAGAAGAACATGCCCCAGGGCGCGCCCGGCTGGGTGCGCTCGGTCACGCTCTCCTCGCGCGGGGGGCGTGGCGGCGGCGACTCGATCAACTACCCGGTCATCGACGACCTCGCCTCGCTCACCTACTTCGCCAACCTCGCCTCGCTCGAGCTCCACGTGCACCAGTGGAAGGTCGGCCGGAACAACCAGCCCAGGAACCCGGACCGTCTCGTCATCGACCTCGACCCGGGCGCACCCGCGGGCCTCCACGAGTGCGCCAGAGTGGCGCTGCTCGTCCGTGACCGGCTCGCCGACATGGGGTTGCCCACCGCACCGGTCACCAGCGGCAGCAAGGGCGTGCACCTGTACGCCGCTCTGCCGGGCCGCCTGAGCTCGGACGAGGTCCGGGACCTGGCGAAGAAGGTGGCTCAGGATCTGACGCGGGCACAGCCGGACCTCGTCCTGTGGCAGATGACCAAGGCGATGCGTGGCGGGAAGGTGTTCCTCGACTGGAGCCAGAACACCCAGACGAAGACGACCATCAGCCCGTACTCGCTGCGGGGTACCGGTTCGCCGTACGTTGCCGCGCCGCGCACGTGGGAGGAGGTCGAGCAGGGAGCAGAGCGACCGGGCGAGCTCCGGCACCTGGACATGGGCGAGGTGCTCGACCGCGTCGGAGAGCTGGGCGACGTCTTCGGAGATCTGCTTCACCAGACGTGAGGGCCGGGAGCCGGAGAGTCCCGCCGTTCCCGAGATACGGCGGGACGCCTCAGGCGGCACCAGGCTCCTTCTACCCATCCCGACGGGCGGTCATACGTTGGTATGGCCCAGCGGGCGCTGGGTCTTGCGCTTTCATGCCGCTTGCGGCATATGGACCAGTTGTCCACAGCTGGGCGAGATGGGACTGGTCGAAGCCAGATCGGTCCGCCAAACTCCCGACCCGTGAGCGTGACTCTTGCCGATGCCCACGGCGACGTCGTCGAGCACCTGGACGCCCAGCTGCGTGAGGTGGTTCGCCACGACGGCATCGACCCACAGCGCGACGCAGGCGTCGTGCGCAGCCTGGCCACGAGGCTGGTCGCCGACCACGACCAACGGAGCCTGAGCGGCGCTGTCGCTCCCGTCGCAGACGCTGAGGCCCTCGTCGAGGAGCTGGTCGCGCGTGTCGCAGGCTTCGGCCCTCTCCAGCGCTACCTCGACGACCCCGAGGTGGAGGAGGTGTGGGTCAACGACCCGAGCCGGGTGTTCGTGGCCCGCGGCGGGAGGCACGAGCTGACCAGCACGATCCTGACCCGTGCACAGGTCGACGAGCTCGTCGAGCGGATGCTCAAGTCGAGCGGTCGCCGCATCGACCTCTCCCAGCCGTTCGTCGACGCCATGCTTCCCGAGGGGCATCGGCTTCATGTGGTCCTGGAGGGGATCTCGCGAGGCTTCAGCGCCGTCAACATTCGCAAGTTCGTCGTGCGCGCGTCACGCCTTCAGGACCTGGTCGCCCTGGGAAGCATGTCCGAACAGGCGGCCAGGTTCCTCGACGCCTCCGTCCGCGCCGGCCTCAACATCGTCGTTGCGGGTGGGACGCAGACCGGGAAGACGACGTTCCTCAACTGCCTGGCGGCCAGCATCCCCGGGGAGGACCGCGTGGTCTCCGCCGAGGAGGTCTTCGAGCTGCGCTTCAACCACCCGGACTGGGTCGCTCTCCAGACCCGGCAGCTCGGCCTCGAGGGCACGGGCGAGGTGCGGCTGCGGGACCTGGTGAAGGAGAGCCTCCGGATGCGTCCCTCGCGGATCATCGTCGGCGAGGTGCGGGCGGAGGAGTGCCTGGACCTCCTGCTGGCCCTGAACGCCGGACTCCCCGGCATGGCATCCCTCCACGCGAACAGTGCACGCGAAGCGCTGGTGAAGATGTGCACCCTTCCGCTGCTTGCGGGGGAGAACATCGGCTCCCGGTTCGTCGTGCCGACCGTGGCCGCGTCGGTGGACCTGGTGGTCCACCTCGGCATCGACAGTCAGGGGGTACGCCGGGTCAACGAGATCGTCTCAGTGCCGGGTCGTGCCGAGAACGACACCATCGAGACCGAGGCGGTGTTCGTGAGGCATGGTGAGCAGCTCGTTCGGGCGACCGGGATGCCGCCCCGGCTGGAGCGCTTCGACCGCGTCTCCGTCGACATCCACCGGCTCCTGAACGGGGCCGGCTGACCATGGGGGTCGTTCTCGGACTCGGCGCGGGGATCGGGCTGCTGCTCGTCTACTGGTCCCTGGTCTCGCCCCGGGCTCCTCGTCCCGCTCGCAGCCCGTCCCGCATCGGCACTCTCCTGACCAGGGCCGGCGTCGAGGGAACGACGGCCGCGGGCGTGGTCATGCTGTGCCTGGCCGCAGGTGCCACGTCGGCCGTCATGGTGCAGGTGCTCTCCCGCACGTGGCCGGTCAGCCTGTCCTTCGGCGTTCTCGCGGGCTACCTGCCCGTGGCGCTGCTCCGGGGGCGAGCCCGCCGACGCCAGCGGGACCTCGCAGAGGTGTGGCCCGAGGCCGTGGACAACCTCGCCTCCGCAGTGCGAGCGGGCATGTCCCTTCCCGAGGCACTCGCCCAGCTTGCGGTCCGGGGGCCGGAACCACTGCGACCGGCGTTCGCCGCCTTCGCTCTCGACTACCAGGTCACCGGCAGGTTCTCCGAGTGCCTCGACCGCCTGAAGGCCCGCCTGGCGGACCCGGTAGGCGACCGCGTCGTCGAAGGCCTGCGGATCGCCCGGGAGGTCGGTGGGGGCGAGCTCGGGCGGCTGCTCCGGAGCCTCTCGGTCTACCTCCGGGAGGACGCTCGCACCCGGTCTGAGCTCGAGTCCCGCCAGGCCTGGGCGGTGAACGGAGCGAGGCTTGCAGTGGCGGCGCCGTGGCTCGTCCTGCTCATGTTGTCGTTCCAGCGTGAGGTCGTCTCGCGCTACGCCTCGCCCGCCGGTGTCGTCGTCCTCGGCGTCGGAGGCATCTGCTGCCTCGTGGCCTACCGGCTCATGGTTCGGATCGGCCGGCTGCCCGAGGAGAGAAGGATCTTGTCATGAGCATGGGTGCCTGGGGCGCGCTTCTGGGCGGCCTCTCGGGGGTCGGCCTTCTGCTCGTCCTGAGCCACACTCTCGGGGCCCGGCGACCCCGCCTGGAGGTGCGGGTCCTTCCATACGTTCGTGACGTCGCCGCCGCCAACCTGCCGGCGTTCACGTCCCTGAGTCGGCCCTCGGCGTTCATGGCCGTCTTCGGCCCGACGTTGCAAGGTGGCGCCCAGGCGCTCGATCGCATGATGGGGGGCACGGCATCGGTCCGGCGCCGGCTGGAGCGGGCCAACCTTCCGATGACCGTGCACGAGTTCCGGGGCGAGCAGGTGCTCTGGGGGCTCCTCGCCTTTTCCGTCACAGCGGCCTGGTCCGTCCTCGTGGCACTGCACAGACCGGGGCGCGCGTTCCCACTGCTCGTGCTGTGTGTCATCGCCTTCGTGCTCGGTGTGCTGCTGCGCGAGAACCGCCTCACCAACCAGGTCAAGGAGCGGGAGCGGCGGATGCTCTCCGAGTTCCCGACCGTCGCGGAGCTCCTCGCCCTCGCCGTCGCGGCAGGAGAGGGGCCGGTGTCGGCCCTGGACCGAATCGTCAGTCGAGCGGGAGGTGAGCTCTCGGTGGAGCTCGCGGGAGTGCTCGCGCAGGTGCGCACCGGAACTCCCGTGACGCGTGCGCTCGACGACCTCGCGGCGCGCTCTGGTCTGCCGGTCGTCGCCCGCTTCGCCGAGGCGCTGGCCGTGGCCCTGGAACGGGGGACGCCGTTGACGGACGTGATGCATGCGCAGGCGGCGGACGTCCGGGAGGCAGGTCGTCGGGCGCTGATCGAGGCGGGGGCACGCAAGGAGGTCCTGATGATGGTTCCGGTCGTCTTCCTCGTCCTCCCGGTCACCGTGCTCTTCGCCTTCTGGCCAGGTGTGGTCGGCCTGCGGCTCACCACGCCATGAGGCATTCCATCCGAGAGACAGGAGACACGATGAACGAGCTGGTCCGGCACCTGGTGGCCACGATGTCGATGAGGGCCGGGGACCGTCGAGACGAACGCGGTGACGTCCCCGGATGGGTTCTGATCACCGTCATGACGGCGGGGCTCGTCACCGCGTTGTGGGCCGTGGCCGGTGACGCCCTGAGCCAGATGCTCACGGACGCGCTGCGCTCGGTCTCGAGCTGACGATGCTCCCTCGCCCGTCCCAGGGTGAGCGCGGGTCCGCGGTGGTCGACTTCGTCCTCGTGATGGTCGTGCTGGTGCCGCTGTTCCTGGGCATCATGCAGGTCGGCCTCGTCCTGCACGTCCGCAACACGCTGACCGCAGCGGCATCCGAAGGCGCTCGTTACGCCGCCACTGTGGATCGTCCCCTCGCGGCGGGTGTCGAGCGGACGAGAGCGCAGATCACGGGCGCCGTCACGGCACGGTTCGCCCGCAAGGTGACCGCCTCGGAGACCGTCCTCGACGGGCTTCCCGTGGTGCGAGTCGACGTGGTGGCGGACGTTCCGCCGCTGGGCCTCTGGGGGCCAGGGGTGAGGCTCAGCGTCTCCGGGCATGCCATCGAGGAGCCGCTGCCGTGAGGCGCCCCGGAGAGCGGGGCAGCGCGGTCGTGGAGTTCAGCTGGCTGGCGATCCTGCTGATGGTCCCCCTCGTGTACGCCGTCCTCGCCGTGTTCGACGTGCAACGGTCGGCGTTCGCCGTGAGCAGCGCCGCCCGGGCAGCGGGACGTGCGTTCACCCAGGCTCCGAGCGAGGCGTCCGCGCGGGGCCTTGCGACGCAGGCCGCTGCCCTCGCCTTTCGCGACCAGCATCTCGAGCCCGACCCGCGCTCGGTGCACATCGTGTGTGCTCCCGACCCGGCGAACTGCCTCTCGCCCGGATCCGTCGTCACGGTCGCGGTGAGCCGACAGGTTCCCCTACCTCTCTTACCCTCCATCCTCGGCGGGCAGCGCCCGAGCATCCGCGTGGCCGCCGAGCACCGGCTGCCCTTCGGGACCTACCGGGAGGACCGACCGTGACCAAGAGGGACGACGCACGTCGGGGGGAGGCGGGTCAGGCGACGGTCATGATCATCGGGTTCGTGGTCCTCCTCGTGATGATGGTCGCCGTGGTGGTCGACGCGTCGGCGGCGTACCTCCGACGCCAGTCCCTCGGTTCCCTCGCCGACGGAGCGGCGCTGGCAGCTGCCGATGCCATCGAGGGGGAGCAGGTCTACACGCGCGGCCTCGGGCAGCGGGCGACCGTCGACCCCGGCCAGGCGCGCTCGTTCGTGGCGTCGTACCTGTCATCGACCGGGGCGCACAGCGTCTACCCGGGCCTGGTCGCCGTTGTCGGGACATCGGGGGACAGAGTGGTCGTACGCCTGTCGGCCCCCCTGGACCTGCCGCTCCCGTTGCCCGGCGTCGCAAATTTAACGTCGATCCAGGCGGAATCGGCGTCGGTCATCGCGGTCAGCGACTAGAGGGGCCGAAAAGACGGTTTCTCAGATCCGAACAGAGTATGGACTGCTTCAGGTTTGGGTCCCGACGAACCGGGACATGATGGTCCCTGCGCGGCGTTACAGGGTCTTGCCGACCCAGCCTCTGTAGTGCTTTAGTGCTATGACGTGGTCAAGCAAAAGTGCCACGAATAGATCAATCCAGAGTAGGTAGTAAGCATGACAGCTTCGCCTGAGCTTGAAGAGCAAGAACTGGAAGGATCCGCGGCCAACGTTCCGTCAGAAGCGGTAACCGAGGCCGATCGCAGCCAGATCACGGCCCGTCTCCTGGCCCAGATCGCCGAGACCACCGACGACGTGGAACAGAAGCGGCTGCGCGACGAGATCGTGGTACTCAACATGGGCGTGGCGCGTGCCATCGCCTCTCGGTACCGCGATCGTGGAATCTCTCGTGACGACCTGCTGCAGGCCGCGTACGTCGGTCTTGTCAAAGCTGTTCAGGGGTTCGATCCCGCCTACGAGCGGGACTTTCTCAGCTATGCCGTCCCCACCGTGACCGGTGAGGTCAAGCGTTACTTCCGCGACTTCGGGTGGACGGTTCGCCCACCTCGTCGCATCCAGGAGCTCCAGGCGCAGATCTCGCGCGCGTCCAACGAGCTCTCGCAGACCCTGCACCGTTCTCCGAAGCCTCGGGAGGTGGCGGAGTTCCTCAACATCGATGTGGACTCGGTCATCGAGGCGCTCGCCGCGGACGGCTGCTTCACCCCGGCCTCGCTCGACGTTCCTGTCGGTGAGGATGGCAGCGGCTCCCTTGGGGAGCTTCTCGGGGGTGAGGACGCCGACCTCGGTCGTGCGGAGGCGCGCATCCTTCTCGGACCCGCGGTCCGGAAGCTGAAGGAGCGTGACCGCAGGATCATCGAGCTGCGGTTCTTCTACGGTTGGACCCAGGAGCAGATCGCCCAGGACATCGGGGTGACCCAGATGCAGGTCTCGCGCCTGCTGTCCCGGATCCTCTCGGATCTGAGGGCGGACCTGGCCTGACCCAGTTCCGATTTCGGAGCACCGTTCAAGTGTGTTGTGGGCGGGCGATCTCTCTGTCACGAGTAGTGCAGAGCGGTCGCCCGCCCACGTCCTTGTCCCCCGCTCGGCGCGTCTAGCGGTGCTCAGTCGAACCGGCGGCGCCGGATCGCCGGCAGCGCCGCCCAGAGCAGGGCGAACAGTCCCGCCGCCGCGGCGCCTGCCACGTGTGAGAGCGGCGGCCCCACCACGACATCGAAGATCAGCCACACCACGCCGGCCATGGTGACGGCCAGCGCGATCAGGCCCTGCCGGGCGGCCCCGTTGGCGGCCTCCACGATCCACTTGCGTTCGCCCTTGCGGAAGAGGGTGCGGTGGAAGGCCACCGGAGCCACGATGAGCCCGGTGGCGACCACAGAGCCGCAGAGCACGCCGAGGTAGATGAGCTGCTGGAAGGTGGTCAGCTCCTTGAACCGGTCCGTGAAGGGCACGGTGAGCAGGAAGCCGGTGAGGATCTGGACACCGGTCTGCATGACCCGCAGTTCCTGGAGCAGCTCGTTGAGGTTCCGGGTGAGCTTCTCGTGCTCGTCCTCCTGGCCGGACGAGTCCGTCGAACCCTGGGACGTCGAGGTCGAGTCAGCCATCTTCTCGTCTCCTGAGGGGGCGGGTGGCGGGGCCCTGGAGGACGGCGCCGTCCAGGGCGAACCGGGATCCGTGACAGGGGCACTCCCATGCCTTCTCGACCGTGTTGAAGGAGACCAGGCAGCCCAGGTGCGTGCAGGTCGGTGAGACGGCGTGGACACCGCCTTCCTCGTCCACGTAGGTCGCCCACTCGCCATGGCCGTCGGTGACGATCCCGGCGTCACCGGGGGACAGGTCGTCGATGGACCGGCCCTGGCCGAGCTTGGCCTTCAGCTGGGCGGCAGCGTTGCTGGCGAGTCCTGCCGCGGACCTCGCGCCGGAGGTCACGACGGTCTTCGCCTCGAGGGCGGGGTGGAGACGTCGCGGGTCGTAGATCCGGCCCCACGGAGGGCTGCCGGCCTCGAGCGCCTCGCGGAGCAGCAGGCCGGCAAGGACCCCGTTGGTCATGCCCCAGCCGCCGAACCCGGTGGCGACCCACGCGTGCTTCGAGCCGGGGTGCAGCGGGCCGATGAACGGGACCTTGTCACCGCTGGTGTTGTCCTGGGCGGCCCACGTGAAGCGGACCTCGTCCACTGGGAACCGCTCCGTGAGCCAGGTGGTCAGCTCGCCGAGGCGCTCCGGCGCCCTGACATCGCCGGGCGTGAACGGCGCGCCGGTCGCGATGAGGAGCCGCCCACCGTCGTACGGCGCACCACGGAGGGAGCGGGTGTCGGAGCTCGTCGAGACGTACATCGCGCGAGGGTCGGCCGACTCGTCGACGACCCCGGCGGCCACGAACTCCCGCTTAGGGGTGAGGCGGCTGAACATCATCGACCGGTCGAAGACGGGGTAGTGCGTGGTGACGACCACCTCGAGTGCGCGGACCTGGTGGCCCGCCTCCGTCGTGAGCAGGCACGGGCTGCCCTCCTCGAGCTCGGTCACCCGGGTGTTCTCGAAGACCAGACCGCCCTGCTCGACGAACTCCTCGGCGACGGCGCGGAGGTACTTCCGCGGGTGGAAGATGAGCTGGTCCTCGACGCGCACAGCGCCCGCGACGGGGAAGGGCAGCCCCGTGTCGGTGGTGAACGTGGCCTGCAGCCCCGCCCTGCGGGCAGCCTCCGCCTCGCGTCGCAGCATGTCCACGTCGCGCTGGGACTCGCTGTAGACGTATGCCGGCTGCCGCTCGAGCTCGCAGTCGACCGCGAGCCGACCGGCGGTCTCGGCCACGTGCTCCATAGCCATGGACTGGCTCGTGGCGTAGGCCTCGGCGGTCTCCTCGCCGAGCTTCTCGGCGAGGTGGTGGTAGATCGCGCCGTGCAGCGCCGAGACCTTCGCGGTGGTGGCACCCGTGACGCCGGCGGCGATCGACCCCGCCTCGAGCAGCGCGACGGACCGCCCGGTGCGGGCGATCGACGAGGCGACGCTGATCCCGGCGATGCCGGCCCCGACGACGGCCACGTCGACGCTGATGTCGTCGGTCAGCGGCGGATGGTCGGGGGTCTCGGCGGAGACCATCCAGTACGAGGTGTTCGTCTCCATGCTCTCCTCATGACGTTCGGGGGACGGACCGCGAGGTACCCGTGGCCGATGTCCGGCATGCACGGCAGACCTGGCAGGCCGCGCCGAATGAGACCTGTCCTCACGGGTATGGAACCGGAAGAGCGAGAAGGAAGGAAGCCAACATGATGAAGAAGCTGTTGTTCCTCGGTGCCGGCGCCGCAGGGTACGTCCTCGGGGCGAAGGCCGGCCGGGAGCGTTACGACCAGATCGCCGAGCAGGCGCGCCGGCTGCGTAGCAACCCAGCCGTCCAGGAGAAGGTGGGCCAGGCGAAGCACGTCGCGAAGGACGCGACCGGCAGCGCCGTCGACAAGGCGAAGGAGAAGGTGGGCGTCGGTTCGCCGAGCTCCTCGGAGGCGGCGGGGACGGGCACGGTCCCGCCCGGTTTCGGCGTCGGCAGCGAAGGCACCGTGTAGTCGTTCACGGCGACGTCCGACGGTCCGGAGCGCGGCCAGCGGCGACCGGGCACGCACGGATGGCTGGGCTTCGGACTGTCGCGTAACCTTGCCTCTCGTGGCAGGCCCCGACTACGACACCCAGATCAAGCAGCTCCAGGCGACGATGCACACCATCGAGCAGGTGCTCGACGTGGACGACATGCGCAAGGAGATCGCCGAGCTCGGTGAGCAGGTGGCCGCCCCCGACCTCTGGGACGACCAGGCCAACGCGCAGAAGATCACCGGCCGGCTCTCGGCGCTCCAGGGCGAGCTCGACCGGTTCACGTCGCTCCAGAGCCGCATCGACGACCTCGCGATCATGCTCCAGCTCTCGCAGGAGGAGGGCGACGCCGAGGCTCTCAAGGAGGTCGAGGCGGAGCTCCAACGCATCCACAAGGCGGTCGAGCTGCTCGAGGTGCGGACTCTGCTTTCCGGCGAGTACGACTCCCGCGAGGCGCTCGTCACCATCCGGTCCGGTGCAGGCGGGGTCGACGCCGCCGACTTCGCCGAGATGCTCATGCGGATGTACACCCGCTGGGCCGAGCGCAACAAGTATCCCGTCGAGGTCTTCGACACCTCCTACGCCGAGGAAGCGGGCATCAAGTCGGCGACGTTCGCGATCCACGCGCCCTATGCCTACGGCACCCTGTCGGTCGAGGCAGGCACCCACCGGCTGGTGCGGATCAGCCCCTTCGACAACCAGGGCCGGCGACAGACCTCGTTCGCAGCGGTCGAAGTGGTCCCGGTGCTCGAGCAGACCGACGAGATCGAGATCCCCGAGGACGAGGTGCGTGTGGACGTCTACCGCTCCTCGGGCCCGGGAGGCCAGTCGGTCAACACGACGGACTCCGCGGTACGCCTGACGCACATCCCGACCGGCACCGTCGTGAGCTGCCAGAACGAGAAGAGCCAGCTGCAGAACAAGGCCAGCGCCATGGTCATCCTCAAGGCCAAGCTGCTCGCGCTGAAGAAGGCCGAGGAGCGCGCGCACCTCGACGAGCTGCGCGGAGACGTGCAGGGATCGTGGGGCGACCAGATGCGCAACTACGTCCTTCACCCGTACCAGCTGGTCAAGGACCTGCGCACGGAGTACGAGGTTGGGAACCCCCAGGCCGTCTTCGACGGCGACATCGACGCTTTCCTCGAGGCCGGGATCCGCTGGCGCCGTGGCGCGGACAAGGCGGCGCAGAACTAGGGACGCGCCGCGACCGTTGTCGCCACGCCGGTGCACCAGGTCTCGGCACGCTGCAGTACGTCGGATCGCGACCCGCGCTGAAAGGGCCTGGACACCTCGCAGGCCATCCAGCTGTCCCGGAACAGCCCCTCGAGTCGCGATCGAACGGTCGGGTCGGAGGACTCCGCGCCGTGAATCCTGCACACCGACGTCAGCCCGGGGTTCCCGAACCCGATCGAGTCGGGGAAGGAGCAGCCGCGGCGGCTGCGCTCCCGGCGTACCAGCATCCGCGCCTCCTTGGTCGTGACCGGGCGGGCGAACACCCACACTTTCGCGGTCGCGCCGTCTCGACTCTCGAAGACGCACCCGTACTCGTGGGAGACGTCCCGGTATCCCGGCCGCACCTCGAACTCGTCGCCGTTGCCGTAGTGCGCGGTCTTCTCAACCGGTCCGTCGAGCGCGCGGCCGACGTCCTGCTTGGACAGCACGTCGCAGAACTCGGTGCGGGGGACAGGGAGCCGGCTCAGGTCGACCTTCGCCTCGCTGGTCGTTGGTGAGGGCGTCCCAGATGCGGGCGCATCAGCTGACCTGAGTGGCGTCGAGCAGGCGCCGGCGGCGAGAAGAGGGACGATCGCTGCTGCGAGCCAGGGGAGACGCCGACGTCGCACCGGTGCAGCGCGACGAGAGCGGGGGTACATGCCGCCAAAATAGGGCACGGGCAAAACCTGGCTGCCCGGTTAGGCCGCTAACCACCGGTCACCTAGACTCAACTGTTGGTCGGATACGTGCGCACTGCCCGACATGAGCAGAGCTCGCGTGAACCCTGTATCCCCGAGCCCGGCCACCCCACGCCAGTGATTCGGTTCGAGAATGTCACGAAGACGTATGCCGGCCAGAGCCGCGCTGCACTCGACGACGTCAGCGTCGAGGTCGACAAGGGGGAGTTCGTGTTCCTGGTCGGTGCCTCCGGCTCCGGCAAGTCCACCTTCCTGCGCCTGGTCCTGCGTGAGGCGCGGCCGACCCACGGGAAGGTGTACGTCGCCGGCAAGGAGATCAACCGGCTGGCGGGCTGGAAGGTTCCGGGCCTTCGCCGCCAGATCGGCACCGTCTTCCAGGACTTCCGGCTGCTGCCGAACAAGACCGTGACGGAGAACGTCGCCTTCGCCCTGCAGGTGATCGGCAAGCCGCGGAGCCACATCACCAAGGTGGTTCCCGAGACCCTGGAGCTGGTGGGCCTGGAGGGCAAGGGCGACCGGATGCCCGACGAGCTGTCCGGCGGTGAGCAGCAGCGTGTCGCGATCGCCCGCGCGTTCGTCAACCGTCCGATGATCCTGATCGCCGACGAGCCGACCGGAAACCTGGACCCGAACACTTCGGTCGGCATCATGAAGCTGCTCGACCGGATCAACCGGACCGGGACCACCGTGATCATGGCCACCCACGACGCCGGCATCGTCGACCAGATGCGCAAGCGCGTGATCGAGCTCGCCGGCGGACATATCGTGCGCGACCAGTCGCGCGGCGTGTACGGCTACCAGCACTGATCGAGGACGAGGAATCGTTTAGATGCAGCTGACCTATGTCTTTTCCGAGCTCGGCAACGGGCTCAAGCGCAACGTCTCCATGACGATCGCGGTGATCGTGACGATCTTCGTCTCGCTCACCCTGGTCGGCATGGGGCTGTTGCTCAACGCGCAGGCGAACAAGGCCGAGGACTACTGGGGCAGCAAGCTCCAGATCACCGTGTTCCTGTGCAACCAGAACTCAACGACCGCCAACTGTGTCGACGGGGAGGTGACCCAGGCGCAGAAGGCCGAGATCGAGAAGGTGCTCAAGGACAGCCCCGAGGTCGCCTCCTTCCGGCTGCAGAGCAAGCAGGAGGCATACGACAAGTGGCGCAGCGCCTACGTCTCGAACGACGAGACAGAGCAGCGTGTCTACGAGTCGATCCGGCCCTCGGACATGCAGGAGTCCTACTGGGTCCAGCTGAAGAACCCCGAGAAGTTCATGGGCGTCAAGAGCGCCGTGTCCGGCCTGCCTGGCGTGAACACCGTCCGCGACCTGCGTGAGGTGCTGAAGCCGATCTACTTCTGGATGACGGTCATGAAGTTCGGCGCCTACGGCATCGCCATCTTCTTGATCTTCGCGGCGATCCTCCAGGTCGGGAACACCATCCGGCTCGCCGCCTTCGCCCGGCGCCGCGAGATCGGCATCATGCGCCTGGTGGGTGCGTCGAGCCTCTACATCCAGCTGCCGTTCCTCATGGAGGCGCTGGTCGCAGCACTGATAGGCGTGGCGCTCTCGTCCGCGGCGATCATCACGTTCATGTACGTCGTGATCTACAAGATGCTCAGACCCACGTCGAACATCGTGGCCTGGGTGGACTGGGGTGACGGGTTGTGGGCAATTGTCTGGATTGCCGCAATCGGCCTGATGCTCACGATGGTGCCAACGCTGGCAATGACTCGAAAATACCTCAAAGTCTAAGTAAATGCCGTTAGCGTCGAAAAGGTCCTATCCTTTCGACAGCTAAGGCATTCCGGTGGTTCGCACCCTTCCCCGTGCCTCTTCGCGCCGTCTGTCCGTGGCCGTGGCCGTGGGCAGTCTGCTCCTGAGCTTCGCTGCCACGCCGCTCGCGTCGGCAGATGACCTGCGGCACCGCAAACAGAGTGTCCAGGGCAACATCTCGCGCGCGCTGGGCGACCTCGACCAGTCCAGCGAGAAGCTCATGGCCGCGACGCGTGCCCTCGAGGCCGCCCAGGCCAAGCTCGACGCGGCGCAGCAGCACCTGGCGGAGACTCGCGGCGAGCTCGCGGCGGCCGTCGCGCTCGACCACCGGATGCAGGCAGCGCTCGACAAGGCGGTCCTCAGGCTGCAGAGGGCACGGGCGGACCTCGCGAAGGGCCAGGCGGACATGGCCGAGCAGGAGGACGTCCTCGGCAAGATCGCTGTCCAGAACTACCAGCAGGGCGACCCCAACCTGCTCGGGCTCTCGGTCGTCCTCAGCTCGCAGGACCCGACGGAGCTCACCAGCCAGCTCAACTCGGTGCAGAACGTTCTCGACAAGGAGTCGGTCACGCTCGATCGGCTCGAGGCGAGCAAGATCCTCCTCGCCGCGAAGGAGAACCAGGTCCAGGCGGCCGAGCAGGAGGTGGCCCGGCAGCGTGAGGAGGCTGCCGCGAACCTCGAGCACAAGAAGGCGCTGGAGGCCGAGGCCGAGCAGCAGCAGGATGCTGTCTCGGACATGGTGAGCGCCCGCGCGAAGGCTCATGACGCTGCGGCCGCTGCCAAGCGTGCCGACCTCGAGATGCTGCGCGGCCTGCAGCAGGAGCGGGACCGGATCTCGGACGTCCTCGCCGCACGGGCGGCCGCTGCACGTGCTCGGGCCGACGCGGCTGCCGCCAGCGCCTACGCCATGGGAGACCTCGGGCCGACCCACCCTTCCAATGGCTTCCTCGACTACCCCGTGGACGGACCGATCACGTCGCCGTACGGGATGCGCCTGCACCCGGTCTACCACCGCTGGACCCTGCATGACGGCACGGACTTCGGCGTGGCCTGTGGTACGCCGATCAGGGCCGCCGCCTCCGGCACTGTCCTCGAGGTCTACTACAACGCCGGCTACGGCAAGCGGGTGATCATGGACAACGGCTACCACCGGGGCGTCGGGCTCGGGACGGCGTACAACCACCTGAGCGAGTACTCCGCCTACCCGGGCCAGAAGGTCAAGCGCGGCGACGTCATCGGGTACGTCGGCAGCACCGGCTACTCGACCGGCTGCCACCTGCACTTCATGGTCTTCGAGAACGGCGCGACCGTCGACCCCATGAGCTGGCTCTGACGGCCTAGCGGGGCGCGGGAAACCGGAGGAATCGCTGATTGTGCCTGCCTGACACAATCGGGGCATGGCCAAGGAGCAGGGGCAGAAGCTCATCGCGCAGAACCGCAAGGCGCGTCACGATTACCACATCGAGGACACCTACGAGGCGGGACTGGTGCTCACCGGCACCGAGGTGAAGTCGCTCCGGGCCGGCCGGGCCTCCCTTGTCGACGGGTTCGGCGAGGTCCACGAGGGCGAGATCTGGCTGCACGGCGTGCACATCCCGGAGTACACCCAGGGGACCTGGACCAACCACGCCGCCCGCCGTAAGCGCAAGCTCCTGCTCAACCGCCACGAGATCGACCGGATCGAGTCCCGTGTCAACGAGAAGGGCCTCACTCTCATCCCGCTGTCGCTCTACTTCAAGGACGGCCGGGCCAAGGTCGAGATCGCTCTGGCCCGAGGCAAGAAGACCTGGGACAAGCGGCACGCCATCGCCGAGCGGCAGGCCAAGCGCGAGACCGAGCAGGCCATCGGTCGCCGGCTGAAGGGCATGGGGTGAGCCTCACCGACGCCGAGGTGCCGGGTTGGTGGCAGCGCCTCGGGATCCCGGGCTTGTACGACGTGCACGTCCACTTCCTGCCGCCGAACATCATGGCCAAGGTGTGGGAGCAGTTCGACACCGCGGGGCCCCTCATCGGCCGGCCGTGGCCCGTGGCCTACCGCGGCACGGACGAGGAGCGTGTCGCGCAGCTCCGCGATCTCGGCGTACGACGGTTCACCGCGCTGCCCTACGCCCACCGGCCGGGGATCGCCGGCTACTTCAACGACTGGGCGAGGGACTTCGCCGACCGGGTGCCCGAGTGCCTCCGCTCGGCGACGTTCTTTCCGGAGCCGTCGGCCGCCGACTACGTGGCCGACGCGATCGACGAGGGCGTCGAGGTCTTCAAGGTCCACGTGCAGGTCGGCAACTTCGACCTGCGCGACCCCTATCTCGACAAGGTCTGGGGACAGTTGGCCGAGGCGGGAACGCCGGTCGTCATCCATGCCGGCTCGGGCCCCGTGCCGAACGAGAACACCGGTCCCGGTCCGGTCCTCGGGGTGTTGGAGCGCAACCCGCGGCTCACTGCGGTCATCGCGCACATGGGTGCCCCGGAGTACGTCGAGTTCATGGAGATGGCGGAGCGCTACGAGCGGGTCCATCTCGATACCACGATGGCGTTCACGGACTTCTTCGAGGACATGGCGGCCTTCCCATCCGAGCTGATGGCCCGGTTGAGCGACCTCGGCCACAAGGTGCTGCTCGGGTCGGACTTCCCCAACATCCCCTACCCCTACGCCCACCAGCTCGAGTCGCTGGAACAACTTGACCTGGGGGAGGGGTGGCTGCGCCGCGTGTGCTGGGAGAACGCCGCCGCTCTCTTCGGGTGAGTCCTCGGGCTCGCGTTGGGACAGTCTCGCTCGGGCAACCTCGTTGCGGCGACGTCACGCGGGAACGGCCAAGCGTCTGAGGCGTTCTTCACCGACGCTCGGGGTGTCGGCTGCGAAGTCCCTGATCAGAGCCAGAGCTGGCCGGTCGCCCGGGGGCCGCGGAGGGTTCGAGCGGTAGCGGTGGCCGGTGGGTGTGCGCACTGTCACCGGGCCACCAGCGCCTGGACCCGCACGGGATGCCGACGTCTCCCACCCGACCGCCTCTTTGGCCTGGTTGCACGTCTCGCAGAGACCCTGGCCGTTGGCGGCGGATGTCTCCCCGCCCTCGGCCGCCCGGCAGAGGTGGTCGGCATGTTTGATCGGCGCGTCGCACCAGGGGGTTCTGCACACCTCGTCGCGGATGACGAGGAACCGCCTCAGCGCGGGCGGGAACATCCGCCGCCGCGAGTCCATCGCCACGAGGGCGCCCGTGAACGGGTTGGTGTAGAGCCGGCGCACCCAGACCTGCGCCTCGTCGGCGTCAGAACGGGGTCGGACGAGTGATCGGCCGA
>DASVBF010000258.1:0-2116 GCA_036375975.1 Nocardioidaceae bacterium
CACCATCATGTCCAGGGTGCGGGCCCGCAGCGCCCGCCAGGCACCGGCGAAGAACACCCAGGCCGAGTAGCCGATCACCGGCAGGCTCAGCAGCAGCTGCCAGACGTCGTCGCGCAGCCCGAACGGCGCCGCGGCCGAGAACCCGAGCACGTCCCGCCCGATCGGCGACCAGAGCAGCAGCGGCACGCTGAACAGCGCGGCGACCAGGAACCGGTTGCGCATGTCCGCGACCATCCCGGCCATGTCGTGCCCCGCGCCGCTGGCCTCGTGCGCGGCCATCTCCGGCCCTGACATCTCGTGCCGTCCGGCCGCGCCACCCGGCCCGGGGGCGGGCTCCGCGAACCGGTCGCACACGTGGGACGGAACGGACAGCCCCGCGCAGTGGAAGCCGCAGTCGGTGATGAACCGGGTCAGTTCGGCGACCGACGTGACCGCCGGGTCGTAGGTGACGGTGGCGGTCTGCGCGACGGGGTTCGCGGTGGCCTCCAGCACACCGACCTGCCGCGACAGCCGGGCCTCCACCACCGAGGTCTCGGACGCCCGCAGCATCCCGGACACGTCCAGCACCACGGACACCTGGGCCGGGTGGCCTGCAGGGGTCGCCGCTCCTGACGGGGCACTCATCGCAGCTCCTTAGCCGGCGGCTGTCACGATAGCCGCGTGATCGTCCTGATCACCGGAGGCCGACATCGGTCGGGGACGTCGTGAACGGGGGAGCCGGTCCGTGGACGGGTTGAGGCTGCTGGGGGCGGGGCGGGAGGCCGACGTGTACGCCATGGCCGACGGTCGCGTGCTGCGTCGCTACCGGGACGGGTCGGACGCCACTGCCGAGGCGGAGCTGATGGCCTTCGTGGCCGCACATGGCTTCCCGGTGCCGACCGTCCACACTGCCGACGGCGCCGAGCTCGTGATGGAGCTGCTCGACGGGCCCACGATGGCCGGAGCGGTCGGGTCCGGAGCCCTGGATGCGCGTGCGGCGGGGAGGATGCTGGCCGACCTGCACAACCGCCTGCACGCGGTGCCGACGCAGCCGGGGTCGGACCCGAGCGACCGGGTCGTCCACCTCGACCTGCACCCCGAGAACGTCGTGATCGTGGCTCGGGGCCCGGTTGTCATCGACTGGCGCAACGCCACCCAGGGCTCGCCGGACCTCGACGTCGCGCTGGCAGCACTGATCCTCGCCCAGGTCGCTGTCGACGACGATCTCCGCGCCGTCATGGTCCAGCCGCTGCTGGCGGAGTTCCTGGCCCAGGTGGACCGCGACCCCGTGCGCCGGCTCGACGACGCTGTCAGACGGCGCGGCGCCGACGCCAACATCACCGCCACGGAACGCGACCAGCTCCCCGACGCGGCGTCCCTCGTGCGAGCGACGGCCTGACGACGCAGGACGCCTTGGCTCATCGGCCCTGAGCATCCCGCAGCCCGTCAGCGGCTGCCGGCCACCTGACGGACGCGACGGGCCAGCAGCCCGATGTCCACCGGCCGGGTCACGTCCTGCTCGATCACCGGCCAGGCACGGGCGACCGGCTCGGCGACCGCGTCGACCCGGCACGAGACCTCGACGAGCCGCACCGGGAGGGCCTCCAGTTCCACCAACCGGTCACCGTCAGGCGGCTCCAGCACCGCACCACCGGTCTCGCCGGCCAGCGCCAGCAGGACCCCGATGGCCGCCCTGTCGCGCGCCCGGGCGTCGATGGGGCCGAGCTCCTCAAGCAACGCCCGCACCACCGTGCCCGCGGCGAGCAGCGGCAGGCCGAGCGGTGGCGCGAGATCTCGGGCGAGCGCGCTCCGGCCGCTGCTGGGTGGCCCGGACACCAGGACCAGGCAGCCCCGCAGCGGAGCCGCCTCGCGCGCCAGGGCGCGGGCCATGATGTCGGCGACGACATCCGACTTGGCGTCGGCGTAGTCCTGCACGTAGGCCCAGGTCCGCGCGGCCAGCTCGCGCTTGGTGCGCAGGTAGAGCTCCCTGTCCGCTGCGTCGCGGCGCAGGTGGTCGCGGAAGGCGAGCATCCGGTCGATCTCGTCGGACCCCGCGGCGAAGACGTGCAGGTTGACGACCGGGTCGGCGTGCTTGAGCAGGCGGTGCTCGTGCCACTCCGGCTCGCGGATGTGCAGC
>DASVBF010000337.1:0-3002 GCA_036375975.1 Nocardioidaceae bacterium
GACCTACGGCGGCTTCTACCTCGGGTCGATCGGCGGCCCGGCCGCGCGGCTCGCGCAGGACTGCATCAAGTCGGTCGAGGTGCTCGAGTACCCCGAGCTCGGCATGGAGGCGGTCTGGAAGATCGAGGTCGAGGACTTCCCGGCCTTCGTCGTGGTCGACGACAAGGGCAACGACTTCTTCGCCGAGACCGCCAAGCCGGTGGCGCTCACGATCGGCCGCGGTCCCTCGGCCTGAAAGAGCCGGCTGCCGGCTAGCTGTCCTGACCACGGACGTTGGTGACAGGGCGACACGACCGTCTGGGTCCGTGACGTAGCGAGGACCTCCGAGTGAGGTGTGGAGCTGTCGAAGGCAACCCACCACCTCGGAGGTCCTCGTGGTCCACGCTAACGCTCTGCTCACCCCGCGGGGTCGGCTCGCCCTCGCCGTCTGTGTCGTGGAGGAGGGCTGGTCGTTGCGGCGGGCCGCCGAGCGGTTCCAGACCTCGCCGCAGACCGCTGGCCGGTGGGCGGCCCGGTACCGGGCGCGGGATGTGTCTCGGCCGGCGATCGAGGCGATGGCTGACCGGCCCAGCCGGCCGAAGCGCAGCCCGGGCCGGACCCCGGCCAGGGTCGAGCGGCGGATCTGTCACCTGCGGCGCCAGCGCGGCTGGGGGCCGGCCCGGATCGGGCACCACCTGCGGATGCACCCCTCCACGGTCGGGCGGGTGCTTCGACGCCGTGGGATGCCGCCGCTGGCGCACCTGGATCTGGCCACCCGCCGCGAGCTGCGGCGCAGCGTGCGCCGCTACGAGCATCCGTATCCCGGGTCGCTGATCCACGTCGACATCAAGAAACTGGGCCGGATCCCGGACGGCGGCGGACACCGGGCCCACGGTCGGGCCGTCGGCAGGCGCAACAGCCGGCTGACCACCACGCTGCGCAAGAGCCACCATCCCGTGATCGGGTATGGCTACGTCCACAGCGCGCTGGACGACCACTCCCGCCTGGTCTACTCCGAGGTCCTCGCCGACGAGCAGGCCGAGACCGCCGCCGCGTTCTGGGCACGGGCCCTGGACTGGTTCACCGTCCAGGGCATCCGCGTGGAGCGTGTCTTGACCGACAACGGTTCCTGCTACCGGTCCCGGCAGTGGGCCGCGATCTGCGCCGCTCGCGCCGTCCGGCACAAGCGGACCCGGCCCTACCGGCCGCAGACCAACGGCAAGATCGAGAGATTCCACCGCACCCTGCTCGTCGAGTGGGCCTACATCCGGACCTACCGCTCAGAGCGAACCCGGCTGCGGGCCTTGCGCGGCTGGCTGCACATCTACAACCATCACCGCACCCACACCGCGCTCGGCGGGCACCCGCCCGCCAGCCGCGTCACCAACCTCTCGGGTCAGAACACCTAGGCGTCAACTACCCAGCCGGGCAGGACAATGTCACGCTGGCGATGTGGCCAGACGCCGCAACCACGCGCTGGGTTGTCCCCCCGCAATTGGCGCGCAAGGTGTATGTTCCCGCTGCGATCTGAAGGCGGAAGTGGCCTGACGCATCTGACCAGGTGGAGAGTGCGACTCCGTCCGCACCGATTGCCCTTACGCCTTGCACGCCCGCCGGTCTCGTAGATGCCGACACAGGCCCCCCGGATAGCACGACATTGCCGTCGATACGGGCCGCGGCAGCGGACCTCGACGGACTCAGGGAGGTCGATGGTGAGACGCGTCTGTCATCCGGTGTAGATGTGCAGCCCGTCAACAGGGTCGCGAGCGTGAATACTGTGACAGGCCCCAGGTAACTAAGCAGCGCTGGTAAGCGGCACTTGGCAGGGACAGAGAATGCCTTGGCGCCCAACTGAGCGTCATTCGGGCAGGCCGGATTTTCTACCATTTCACCTACCTGGGGAGAAGTCGCACAAGACTCAGACCTCCATGCCGGAGAATCCAGACGCTCCCGTCCTGCGTGACTACGAGGTCCTTGACGTCTTCGGTGGCGGAGACTTGGGCGCCGGCCCTACCCGCAGGCCCTGTAGCGGTGTCAAGTGTGAGCGCATCCGTTCCCGAGTCTGTCACGCGAACCACACGATTCTGCGTTGGATCGAAAGCGGCGGTGACCGAACCGAAGCGGCGCGTCATAGTTCTCACCGTCTCACTCACGCCGGCTACTTCCACTCGGGCCGGGTCGCTCGTCGTGGACCCGGTCACCGGAGCAACTGAGTCAACGAGAGGTAACTCGTCGCTCTGTGAGAGCCCCGTGGCAGCTGCGATCCCCGTATCGACAAGTGATCCCGCCGGCGTCACGCCGAGAACATCGTTCTTGAGGGAATCCGCCAGGTAGCCGGGCAGCGCGAAGATGGTGCCACTCCGATCAGACACGAGCTGACGGGATCCAGCGAAGGCATCAGGGACCTTGGCCATCACCCTGGTCGCTCCCGTGGGAGAGACGGCAAAGAGGAATGGCACGTTCAGTCGGCTGATGATCGCGTCCTCTCCAGACGCCGTAACGGCAGAAACCCAGGTACCAGCAAGCGGCTGATTGATGTCGAATGCAGATGGCAGTTCGCCATCTGCGTGCTCGGTCAGCGCGAACGCTGTGACGGCTGAGGTCTCCGGGTCCCACCGGACGACGTTGTACGGCAACCCAACCCATACTGCGCCCGAAGGCGTAACGGCCAAGGTGGTGGTGTACCCGTTGTAATCCGTCGATGGCAGGGGGAACGTCTGGATGGTGCCCGTTCCTGCATCGACACGGTTGAGCGTGGTGGGCGAACCGGACTCCATGGTGACGAACCAGATCGCTGAATGTGCCGCGTCGTAGGCCAGTCGTTGGGCTGGTGCGGGCAAGGTGGCAACGCGAGTCGCCGACGCCACGGATGCTGTCGTTGCCACAAGCTCAGCAGTTGACGGGGGTGACGCGGTTAGCATCCATTGGCCGGCGTATTGGTGGCACTCTTGCCCCGCAGTACAGGCGACCGCATAGGTTGGCACACCGCCTGCGGTCCAAACCACGGCCACCACGACCGCGGC
>DASVBF010000358.1:0-4602 GCA_036375975.1 Nocardioidaceae bacterium
TCGAGCCCGCGGACGGCATCCACGGAGTAGGCCAGGTTGGTCTTCCCGTGCGCGACCCCGCGCTTGTCGTAGCGCGGGACCCAGTAGGAGTCCCACACCTCGGAGACGCCCCAGGTGGCGTGACCATAGCTCTTGATGTCCCGAGGCTTGCGGACGTCGACGAACTGGGTGCCTCCGCCGTAGAAGCCGACCGCGACGATGCCCGAGCGGTGGAAGTCGAACCAGTGTGCTGAGCAGAAGGCGTCCTGGGGCATCGGGAAGTTGCCCAGGTCGGAGAGCTCGACCTTGTCCAGCGGGACGATCTGTCCGGGACGGCCGTTCAGACGCTTCACCCACCAGGTCTGGAACGACCCCGCCTTGGTGCAGTCGGTCTGCATGTAGTCCTCCTCGGTGACCAGGAGGACGTTGCCGTTCGCGAAGGAGGGCCGAGCGTTCGGGCGGAACGCCTTGGCGTTCGGCCGGAAGGAGTTGTGGTGGATGAAGTCGTTCCAGCCGGGGTGACGGGGGTCGTCGCCTCTCCCTGCGCGCCCCGTGGTGGTGACCAGGCGCGGGTGGCGCGGGCGGCTGACGTCGAAGATCGCGGAGCCGTCGAAACCCGTGTGCGTGCCGTAGCCCGCATTGTCGAAGTTCCACTTGTGCCCGGCAGTGGGCGACGCGAAGGGCTGGATGCCCCGCTTGTCCCGGTTGCTGTCCACCTCGCGCGGACGGTCCAGGTCGCGAAGGTCGAAGATCGAGAACGCCTTGGCGGAGCTGGACCCTGCCGAGTAGGCGTAACGACAGTCCGTCTCCGCGACGCAGGTGACGGTGTGCGTGCTCGTCGTGCCGGGCACCCGCGACCTGATGTGCGGGTTCGACGGATCGGTCACGTCCACGACCACGAGCTCGTAGCCACCGCCCGCGGGACGCACGTTGGCGTGCTGCAGATCCCCCGGAGACGCCTGGTAGAGGTCGACACCGATGAGCGCGAACCGCTGCGTGCCCTTGGCCGTGCGCCGCTCGCCACAGTTCATCGCCTCGTTCTCGAACTGCAGGCTCGGCATGACGCCCGCCAGCCGGGGGGCCGCAGGCTTGCGGACGTCGAAGACGCGTACGGAGTCGAGGTTCGACATCACGAACAGCGGGGCGGTCCGCATGAAGCAGCCGGAGATCCCGGCTGCCCCCGGCACGGAGGCGAGGTGGTCGACGTTGCCGCTCGTGACGAGCGGCGTGTTGCTGTCCACTGCCTGTGCGCGCAGCCGGTCGAAATGGTCGGAGTCGCCGTGGGCGGAAGCCGGTGACGCGGTCGCAAGCGCCATGAGCAGGGCAGCCGCCCCGGTGGTGAGCAGGGACCAGCGTCGCTTCAACGTCGTCATGTCGTCCTCAGGTGCGGTGCGCCGCCGCTCGCCTTCTGAGCGGCCTCTGCTGGGACCAACGACACAGCGAGCGATCGGTCACGCCCGGGCGCCGCCGGTCAGGGCTCCCCTGGAACGCCGGTGGTCTCCACGACGTAGTCCCACAGCCGACGAACCTCCTCCTCGCTCGGCGTTGGCCGCGCGAGATGGTTCGTTGGCCGCGGCGAGCGGTCGTGCCAGAAAAGCCCGGAGGTCTCGTGACCCTCAGGCGATGCCATCAGCCAGACGGTGGTTTCTGCACCGGAACCTGGCGAGCGCAGCAGCGGTCCCATGAGCCTCGCGAACCGCGGGAGGGAGGTCTGCACGCCAGGGGTGTCGGCCCAGCCGGGGTGCGTGCTGTGCGCGGCGACGCCCTCGGGGGCGAGCTCCCGGGCCCACGCCTCGGCGAGGTGGACCTCCATGCGCTTGGTGCGTGCGTAGGCCACCGTTGGTGAGTAGTCACCCCGGGTGTACTCGGGGTCGTCGAGGTCGAGCCGCTGGGTGTACATCCCGCCGGAGACGACGAAGACCACCCTCCCCTTGCCGTCCGCGGCGAGCGGCCCCCGGAGCGCGTCCGTCAGGATGTGCGGGCCCAGCACGTGCACGGCCAGGGTCTCCTCGTGCCCGTCCGGCGTCTCGGTCCGCCGGGGCGGCATGATGCCCGCGTTGTGGACGAGCGCACGGAGTCGGGGCACCTCACGCGCCAGGTCCGCAGCCACCTGTCGCAGCGACCCCAGGTCGCTCACGTCGCACCTGTCGACGTGGAGGACGGCCCCGGGCACCTCCCGCACGATGTCCTCGCGGGCGGACTCCCCGCGTGCCAGGTCGCGGCAGAGCATGCGCACCTCTCCACCGAGGCGCACGGCACCAAGCGCGGTCGCCTTCCCGAGGCCGGAATTGGCGCCGGTGATGGCCACCACGGTGCCGGCGAGGGCGTCGGGGGCGGGGTCGCTGGGCCACCACGTACGGCGTACCGCGGGACCGACCCGGGAGTATCCCAGCACGACCGATCGGTCGAGGACCAGGTCGAGGCCCCTCGTCAGGGTGGACGGCAGCGTCATGCCCCGAGACTACGGGGTCTCGGAAACGTCGCAGATGGCGTCAGGCGGGTTGCATGCTCTCGTCGAGGGAGAGCAACTGGGCCTCCGCGGCAGCGGCAGCGAGCGAGTCGTTGTCGGCCTGCAGTCGCAGCACGTGGTCCTCGAGGTCGGCGACCTGTCGTCGAAGGCGACGGTTCTCCGCCATGAGTTGGGCGAGTGCGCGGGGGTCGGTGCTGCTCATGTATCCGAGAAGCGCCTTGGCCATGTGTGTCCTCCGGAGGAAGAAGTCAGGTCACACCGCGGGACCGGCTGTGGCCGGGGAAGGTGGAGAGTGTGCTTCCAGAATCGCACTCCGAGGCCTCAGGGTCAATTCCAGCGTTTGGCAGCCAAGGAACCCGGGTAGGCGCCCCGGTATTTTCTGCGTCATGACCCCTCGACTGGAGATCGCCGCCTGCCGCCGCCTGTGCAGTTGGGACAGGTCGGGCACGCTCCTGGACGGGGAGCCGCTGTTCGCCTGCTCCGGCTGCGGGAGCGAGTGGGTCCCGTCGGAGCCCTGGACGCCCATCGACCACACCGGTGAGGTGCCGGAGGGGGTTCAGGCAGAACGACGCCGTGGACGCGGCTGACACCGCGGGCAGAAGTAGGACGAGCGGTTCATGAACGGCACCCGCACGACCGGCGTCCCGCATCTGGAGCAGGGCTCTCCGGCCTGGCCGTACACCTCGAGCGACCGCTCGAAGTAGCCGCTCTCGCCGTTGACGTTCACGTACAAAGCGTCGAACGAGGTGCCCCCTTGGGCGAGAGCAGCGCCCAGGACCGTGCGGACGCCGGCGAGCAAGGCCACGACGTCCGTCCGCCTGAGGCGGTTGCCGGGCCGCTCCCCGTGCAGCTTCGCGAGCCAGAGGGCCTCGTCGGCGTAGATGTTCCCGACGCCGGACACCAGGGTCTGGTCGAGGAGCAGCCGCTTGATGCCAGAGGTGCGGCGGCGTACGTGCGCCACGAAGAGGTCGTCGTCGAACTCCGGGTCCATCGGGTCGCGGGCGATGTGCGCGATCTCCGCAGGGAGCTCCGCGCCACCGGGGGACAGCGCCACTCCCCCGAACATCCGCTGGTCGACGAAGCGCAGCTCCATGCCCCCGTCAACCGTGGGTAGCTCAGGGCGGTTCGACAGCGAGAACCTGACCCGCAGATGGCGTTCGGCGGGGGCGTCCGCTGTCTGGACGAGCATCTGCCCACTCATCCCGAGGTGGGCGAGGATCGCGTCCCCGTTGTCCAGGGGCAGCCAGAGGTACTTGCCACGCCGTCGCGCTGCAAGCACCGTGCGCCCGGTGACGGCTGCTGAAAAGTCCTCCGGCCCCGCGAGGTGACGGCGCAGCGGTCGCGGGTGCAGGACCTCCACCCCCACGATGGTGCGACCGACGACGTGCGCCTCCAGGCCGGTGCGGACGACCTCGACCTCGGGGAGCTCGGGCACCGTCGCTCAGCCGTCGGACTCGGCCGCGGCGCCGGGGGAGTCTTCGGAGAGGCTGCGTCCGGTCGAGCCCCGCTCCGCCGCGATCGCGCGGTAGGCGGTCTCCGCAGCCTGCTGCTCGGCCTCCTTCTTGGACCGGCCAGTGCCCCTGCCGTACAGCGCTCCGCCGACCTGGACCTGCGCGGTGAAGGTCTTCTCGTGGTCCGGCCCCTCGTCCTCGATGACGTACTCGGGGACGCCGAGAGAATGCTCGGCGGACAGCTCCTGGAGACTGGTCTTCCAGTCCAGGCCCGCCCCGAGCCCCGCCGCCGCCTCCATCAGAGGGTCGAAGAGCAGGTGCACGACCTGGTTGGCGGCCGTGAACCCGCCGCTGAGGTACACCGCCCCGATCACGGCCTCGACCGTGTCGGACAGGATCGAGGCCTTGTTGCGCCCGCCGGTGGCCTCCTCGCCCCGGCCGAGCTTGATGTGCTGGCCCAGCCCGATGGTGCGCGCGACCTCGGCGAGGGCACGAGCGTTCACCACCGCTGCACGCAGCTTCGCGAGCCGCCCCTCGGAGAGGTCCGGGTGCGCGCGGTACAGGGTGTCGGTGACCACGACGCCGAGCACGGAGTCCCCGAGGAACTCCAGCCGCTCGTTCGTCGGCAACCCACCGTTCTCGTACGCGAAGGAACGGTGGGTGAGCGCGCGCTCCAGCAGCTCGGCTTCCAGCTCAGGATTG
>DASVBF010000386.1:0-5734 GCA_036375975.1 Nocardioidaceae bacterium
GTAGGGCGCCGGACGAAGCGTCCAGATCCCGCTTGCACGACCCGGCTCGCGCGTGCGACCCGGCTGTTCGCCTGAGGCCGTGACGCGCCTGAGCCTGCGGATTGAAACCGTCCGAGGGGCCACGGGAATGGTGCGGACCGCGGTCATCTCCGAGGCATTCGGCGCCCGGCAGGCTCAGGTGCCGAGCAGCTTCGCCGGGCCGGCGTGGAGGTTGCCCTCGTTGACGATCCGCAGGTGCTTCAGGGTGTACTCCCTCAGCAACCTGACCTGCCGGTCGGTGAGCCGGTCGCACACCCACTCCCAGTGCAGCGAGACCCAGTCGCCGGGCTCCAGGTCGGTGACCATGCCGACCCCGTCGACGGAGCGTACGACGGTCTCGGTGGTCGTCTCGCCGAGCCCCAGCGCGCGACCGTCCCAGGTCAACGGGGAGGACTCCACGACGACCTGGTCGCCCTGGACGGCGAGGACCTTGCCCCATCGGATCCGGCAGCGGTCCAGCACGTGCAGGGCGTGGTCGCCGCCGCGGCCTGACTGCAGCAGCCCCGTCCACGGGTAGATGCAGAACACCGCGAAGCTGTGATGCGGGACGCCACCGGCGAGGACGCTCTCGGTGAGGGTGGAGAACTTCGCGCCGGCGATCGCGCGGAACCGGTCCTCGACGGAGTCGCCGACCGCGCGGGTGCCGACGAGCTCCAGGCGGGGAGTCCCGACCCAGTACGCCTCCACGACCCTCCGGTCCAACGGGTCCTCGAGCCCGGTCGAGCCGGCGATGAGCTCGAGGTAGGGCCAGGCTCCTTCGAACTGCCTGGCCAAGGCCCGGAGCCCGTCGTCGGCCCCGGAGACGCCGTACTCGAAGAACGCCTCGTGGTCGTTCGGCCCGCAGTAGCCGTGCGAGTTCGGCGGGAACGCGTAGCGGGCGAACAGGACGGGCCCGGGAGCAGGCTGCGCGGCTGCTGCACGGGCGGTCTCAGTCATCCGCCACCTCCCGCGGTCGCCCCATGGTCTCCAGGCCGGTCAGCGCCTGCTCCGCCTGGGCCTGGTCGATGACCTCCATCGCGAACCCCATGTGGATCAGGATCCAGTCCCCGGAGACGGGCGGAGCCTCGAGGATCCCCAGGTTCACCTTGCGGCGGGCGCCCTGCACGTCCACGAGGGCAAGCTGGCCGTCGTACTCGTCGAGGACCTGCACGACCTGACCCGGGATGCCGAGGCACATGGGACTTGCTCCTTCCTGGCCCGAAGACCGACTGTTCGAAGGCCGGCCCGGGCCCTCAGCAGATCCGTGGCAGTTGCTCGCCGATGGGCAGGTCGATCACGCGGGTTCCGCCCAGCCCGGTCCGAGCCACCACCATGCCCCGATGCTCGTCGACGCATGTGCCGATGCGCTGAGCCCCGGCGCCGAGCGGGTGCCTGCGCATCGCCTCCAGCACCTCGTCGGCCGACTCGGCAGGGACGATCGCGAGCAGCTTGCCCTCGTTCGCCACCTGCAGAGGGTCCAGGCCGAGCAGACCGCACGCATCCTTGACCATCTGCGGGATCGGCAGATGCTGCTCGACCAGATCCATGCCGACGGCGGAGGCGCGGGCGATCTCGTTCAGGGTCGCGGAGACCCCGCCGCGCGTGGGGTCGCGCAGCACGTGGATGTCGGCGCCCGTGGCGATCATCGCCTCGACGAGTCCGTGCAGCGCGGCGGTGTCGCTCTCGATCGTCGTGCCGAACTCCAGTCCCTCGCGGCAGCTCATCACCGCCACGCCGTGCAGGCCGATGTCGCCGCTGATCAGCACCGCGTCCCCGACGCTCGCCCGGGTCGGCCGGATATCGACGTCGTCGCGCAGCACGCCGATGCCGGCGGTGTTGATGTAGACACCGTCGCCGCTGGAGCTGTCGACCACCTTGGTGTCCCCGGTGACCAGCTTGACGCCGGCCGCCCTGGCCGCGGCCCCGACGGCGTTGGCGACCCGGCCGAGGTCGCTCATCGCGGTGCCCTCGGAGAGGATGAAGGCGGTCGAGAGGTACAACGGCATCGCGCCGACCATGGCCAGGTCGTTGATGGTGCCGTTGACGGCCAGCTCGCCCACGGACCCGCCGGGGAAGAACATCGGCTTCACCACGAAGGAGTCGGTGGAGAACGCCAACCGGGTGCCCCCGCCCACGTTCACCACCGCCGCGTCGGGCAGGTCTCCCGCAGCGGCGGCGTCGCCGAACGCGGGCAGGAAGAGATGGTCGATCAGCTCGCCGGACATCGCGCCTCCGCCACCGTGGCCCATGACGATGGTGGGGGAGTCGCGCAGCGGCATCGGGCAGACCCAGCCCTCGAAGTCCAGGGGTTCAGCGCCGCCAGGCGAAGCGCCCTGGCCGGTGCTGTTGCCCGTGCCGTTCAGGGACATCGCGTCGGTCATGTGGTCTCCACCAGCTCCAGGCGTCGGTAGGCGTAGTACGCCGCACAGGCCCCTTCGGACGACACCATCGTCGCGCCGAGCGGGTTGCGTGGCGTGCACTGCTTGCCGAACGCCGCGCACTCGTGCGGCTTGATCAGGCCCTGGAGCACCTCACCGGAACGGCAGAGCGGCGACTCGTCGGTGTGCATGTCGGTGACGGAGAAGCGCTCCTCGGCATCGAAGTCGCGGTACTTCTCCGACAGCTTCCACCCGCTCTGCGGGATCATCCCGATGCCGCGCCAGGTCCGGTCGGTCGGCTCGAAGACGTCGAGCAGCATCTTCTTGGCCGGGAGGTTCCCCTCGTCGCGGACGGCCCTGGGGTAGGCGTTCTCGAGCTCGTGCCTGCCCTGCTCCAGCTGCACGACCGTGCGGCGGATCCCCTCGAGGATGTCGAGCGGCTCGAAGCCGGTGACGACGATCGGCACCTTGTACTTGTCGGCGAGTGGCGGGTACTCCTGCGTGCCCATCACGCTGCAGACGTGTCCGGCGGCCAGGAACGCCTGCACGCGGCACGTCGGCGACTCCATGATCGCCGCGATCGCCGGCGGCACGAGGACGTGCGAGACCAGCAGCGAGAAGTTCTTCATGCCGAGCCGCTGCGCCTGGTACACCGTCATCGCGTTGGCCGGCGCCGTCGTCTCGAAGCCGATGCCGAAGAAGACCACCTGCTTGTCGGGGTTGGCCCGCGCCAGCTTGAGCGCGTCGAGGGGCGAGTAGACGACGCGGACGTCGCCGCCCTCGCTCTTGATCTGGAACAGGTCCTGGCTGCTTCCGGGCACGCGGAGCATGTCACCGAAGGAGCAGAAGATGACGTCGGGCCGCTTGGCGATCTCGAGCGCCTTGTCGATGATCTCCAGCGGGGTGACGCAGACCGGGCAGCCCGGGCCGTGGATCATCTCCACGCCCTCGGGCAGCAGCTGGTCGATGCCGTGCCTGATGATCGAGTGCGTCTGCCCGCCGCAGACCTCCATCATCGCCCACGGTCGGGTGGTCACCGCGTGGATCTGGTCGATCAGCCGCTTGGCCAGCTCGGGGTTGCTGAACTCGTCGAGATACTTCATGACGCTCCCTCCTGGGTGCCGTCGGCCGCGGCCGTGTGTGGCACACCCGCCTGCTTCGCGGCGAGCGCGAACCCGTCGCCGAACTCCTCCTCGAGGATCCCGAGCTTCTCGAAGTTGGCCAGGGTCTCGATGGCCGACTGCTCGTCGAGCCGCTGGATCGCGAAGCCGACGTGGACCACGACGTACTCACCCACCCGCACGTCGGGGATGTACGCCAGGCAGACGTCCTTGTGCACCCCGCCGAAGTCGACCTCGGCCATCAGGGTTCCGTCTCTCTCCTCCACGGCCAGGACGCGCCCCGGGACTGCAAGACACATGAGCTTCTCCTATCTGGTGATCAGCCGGACGCGCCGACCAGGATCTGACCGAGGGCGATGCCCCCGTCGTTGGGCGGCAGGAGTCGGGGCCGCAGGACGGTGAAACCACGTTCGGTGAGCGCGGCGTACGACGTATCGAGCAGCAGTGCGTTCTGGAACACCCCGCCGCCGAGTACGACGGTCGACAGGCCGGTGTCATCGCGGGCGAGCTCGGCCAGGACGACCATGAGCCCGGTGACCGCGGTGTGGAAGCGCGCTGCGATGGTGCTCGCAGGGACACCGGCACGGACGTCGTCGACCACGGCCCGGATGACAGGGGCGGCGTCGGCGGTGGTGGGCTGCGCGTCCGTCATGCCTCGGGTGATCTCGAAGGCGTAGCCCTCGCCGGTGTCCGAGGTGGCGGTGGGGGTCGCGGCGCGGGCGAGACCCTCGAACTCCATGGCCGCCTCGGCCTCGTAGTCGACGACGTGGCGTACGCCGGCCAGGGAGGCGACGGCGTCGAAGAGCCGGCCCATGCTCGAGGTCGGCACGCACCCGAAACCGGTCTCGAGCTGGTGCGCGAGCACCTTCCGCTCGGTGGGCGGACAGGCTGCGACGGCCGGGAGGTCGGGATCCCAGGGGAGGTCCGCGCTGCGGAGGTGGGAGAGGGCCATCCGGTAGGGCCGGTGGACGCTGGCGTCACCGCCTGCGAGAGCGACATAGCGCAGGTGTGAGGCTCGGCGGAAGCCCTTGTAGTCGGCGATGAGCACCTCGCCTCCCCACACAGCTTGGTCGACGCCGTAGCCGGTGCCGTCGAACGCGAACCCGATCACCGGGTCGTCGTGCCCGAGTCCGTGCTCGCCCATCACGGAGGCGATGTGGGCGTGATGGTGCTGCACGGTGCGCACCGGGCGCCCCTCGGCGTGGGTCGTTGCCCAGCCGGTGGACCGGTAGCCGGGGTGCTGGTCCGAGACGAGCACTCCGGGGTCCACACCGGTCAGCAGCTCGAGGTGTCGCTCGGTCGAGGCGAACGCCTCCAGGGTCGACAGGTCGTCCATGTCGCCGATGTGCTGGCTGACCCAGGCGTAGCGGCCACTCGCGAGGGCGCAGGTGTTCTTCAGGTCCGCGCCGACCGCGAGCATCGGCTCCACGTCGAAGGGGAGCGCGATCGGCAGCGGGGCGTAGCCGCGCGACCTCCGGATCGGCAGCTCGGCTCCCGCGACGACCCGGGCGACGGAGTCGTCGCAGGGGACGTGGATCGGCCGGTCGTGCACGAGCCACGCGTCCACGAGCGGGCCGAGCTTGCCGAACGCCTCCTCGTCGTCGCTCACGATCGGCTCCCCGGACAGGTTGCCCGAGGTCATCACCAGGACGGGTGGGCCCGGCTCGTCGCCGTCGATCCCGAGCAACAGGACGTGCAGCGGGGTGTAGGGGAGCAGGACGCCGAGGTCGGGATTGCCCGGCGCGACGGACGGCGCCACGGGTCCGCCCCCTGTGTGGCACCGCCTGCTGAGCATGATCGGGCGTCGGACCCCGGTGAGCAGCTGTTCCTCCTCCGGGCCGAGATCGACGATCGCGCGAGCAGTGTCGAGATCGGGCACCATCACCGCGAACGGCTTGTCTCCCCGTCGCTTGCGCCGACGCAGCTCGGCCACGGTCTGCTCGTTCCCGGCGTCGCAGGCGAGGTGGTAGCCACCGAGCCCCTTGACCGCGACGATCTCGCCCGCGGCGATCCGCTCGCGTGCCGCTGCGAGGGCCGCGTCGCCGAGAAGCCCGGTGTCAGCGGGGTCACCGGTGTCGGCGTCCTTCGCGACCAGCCTCAGACGAGGACCGCAGTCGGGGCAGGCGATCGGCTGGGCGTGGAAGCGACGGTCGGCAGGATCGTCGTACTCGGTCCTGCAGGCCGGACACATCTCGAAGCCGGCCATCGTGGTGGTGG
>DASVBF010000135.1:0-2129 GCA_036375975.1 Nocardioidaceae bacterium
GGCGTCGAGCCGGTTCTCCCAGAGCCGGCGGTACTCACTCAGCCACTCGTCGACCTCGACGAGCGCCTCGGGGCGGAGTGTGTAGATCCGGCGCTGCGCGTCCTGGTGTACGTCGACCAGCCCGGCTTCCCGCAGCACGCGCAGGTGCCGGGACACGCCCGGGCGAGCGATCGGGAGAGCCTCGGCCAGCTCTCCTGCACTCGCCGGGTGGTCGCGGAGAATCTCGAGAACCGTGCGTCGGCTCTCGTCAGCCAGCGCGTGCAACACGGCGTCCATGGCGCTAATGTAACCATGTGGGTACGTACCCGCAAGGTTACATTCGGTCCTGTGAAGGGTGTCGTGACCGGGAGGTTCAGAAGCAGTGCTACTTCGAGCCGGGCAGTCCCCTCTGGAGCCACGCCTCGTCACGGTGCCCGACGGAGCGCAGACCAGATGAGAGCCACATCAGGAACCGGTGGGCAGCCGCTAGAGGGAGCGTCCCGCCGGGCACCTCCACCCAGCCTCGCGAGGGCTGGGTCGTGCGCCCAGTCAACAAGTAGCCGCGGACGGGGAAAGCGCGGTCATGCCGATGAGCGGTCGTGGTGCCATGCTTTGTCCATGGGTGGACAGCCAGGTCGGGACAGACCGCGAGCCTTCCATCGATTTCGGAACATGCCGCCGGTGGCTTCTGGGCGAGTTCTCATCCTCTCAATGCTGGTATTGGTCGTCTGCGACGTGATCGGCGGCTTCATTGGCGTCGCCTCGGGCGTTAACACGTGGGACGAGGCGTGGGGCTTCAATACCGAATCCACAGTGCCGCTGCCGGTCGGGGCAGCGCAACTCGCCCTGGCCTGGTTGGCCGCACGCAACGTTCGGCCTCCCGTCGGCCTGATCGCGGCTGTCCTCCTCAGCGCGTTCTGCCTGATCAGCCTGATCTTTGGGTTGTTCGACGGTGACCTCATCAACAACGTCGCGTCGGCAGGGTTGATCTCATGGGGGGTCGTCTGGGGAGTCGTCCTTCTGTCGGTCACCGCCGCTGTCGGTCTGCTCGCCGCATTCCGGGCGAGGCAGCTTTACCGGCTTCGCTGATGGCCCGGTGTGTTTCGGCTGGCCGATGCGCGGGTTGGCTTCCCGTCAACGACAACGTCTTTCTATGCCGCCGATGGGAAAGCTCGCAAACGGCCAGCGCATTGCGCTGGGGGGCCCGCTCACGACTCCGATTCGGTAGCCCGCGGATTCCGATACTCCCGCAGGTAGCGGACCGCGAAGACCACGGCCGCGGCAGACAAACTCACCATGAAGATGCCCAGTAGCACGTTGCCCCGATGGAACATGCTGAAAGCCAGGCGTCCGCCCACGACTGCCAGCCCAACTTCTCCGAGAGATGAGATGAGGCTCAGCTTCCGCGAGGGCAATCTCACGGCATCAGTCTGGCAGACCACTTGCATACTTGGACACTCCAACGTGGACCAGCCAGACGTCCGGAAATGCCGCCGACAGTGAAAGCGCGGTCCTGCCGAATTGAGGACGTTCAGCGAGTGTCTGCTTATGTCACGCTCGCGTGCGCATCAGGACATCGACGATCGCTCGCGTGACGTACCTAGCCGAACGTTGACCTCGTCTCGTATGGTGCGAGGTCGCCGGCTCGGCGTGTTTCGCCGGCAGCCTCCAGGCCCGGCTACAGCACCCTCTACCCGCGGTCACAGCGCGATTGTCGGTACGCCGGTGGATACTGCCCGGCATGGCGAGCTTCAAGGACGAGGACCTGACTGATGCCGAGTTCCGCGAGTGTGACTTGACCCGCGCCCGTCTGATCGGGGTCGTAATGCAGGACGCTGTGATCGACGGGCTGGTCACCAATCTGGTGGTCAACGGAGTCGAGGTGACGTCGTATGTCGAAGCCGAGCTTGACCGCCGGTATCCGGTGCGGCTGCTGCTCCGCTCAGCCGATCCGGCGGACCTGCTGCAGGCTGTCCGGCAGCTGCGGGCCGGCTGGGCGGAGACGATCGAGCGGCTGCGAGCGATGCCCAGGGGTTCGGAGCAGCAGCGCGTCGGCGGCGAATGGTCGGCGGTAGAGACCCAGCGCCATCTGGTGTTCGTGCACGACTCGTGGTTCCGCCGCTGCTGTCTGGGATCGACCGAGCCGTTCA
>DASVBF010000125.1:0-5351 GCA_036375975.1 Nocardioidaceae bacterium
GATTCCCGGAGCACAGACACCCGTTGGAGTGCTAGACATGCGGCCCTGTGCCTCGGCCGCTCTGACTGACGCACCCAGGAAGCGGGTCGCCTGGCCGAGGTCGTGAGGTTGTGTGGTTGAACCCCGCCTTGCGCCGACCGGGTTATTCTGCTCCCCCGTCGGCCCCTGCTCACGTCCCGCACGAGAGGCGAACGCCAGGGTGTGAGTCCCGATATACGGTGAGGTCTGGGACGCGAATGGACCAGGCGAGGCAGGGCCAGCGCACTACGTCGCGGCAGCTCCGTTGCCGACTCAGGTAGGTCGCCGGGCGCGGTGAGCAATCGCCTGCCCGCGTCGTACCACGCCCCCCACGTTGTTGAACAGTTTCCGGTTTTCGACCCGAAAGCCGCGCCGAGGGCTAACTTCTTTTAAGAGACAAATCGGCATGACTCGAGCCTCGTCGCGGGGTCTGCCCATGCCGGTCTCGGCCACGCCGACTTCGGCCCCCACCGTTGCCGCATCCACCAGGGAGTACCGAGCATGATGAGTATTCGTTCTGTCGCAGCCGTCATGGCCCCGGCTGCCTTTATCCTGGTCAGCCATCCGAGTCTGGCCACGGCGGCCGCCACGCCGACGTGCATGGGCCACCGGGCCACGATCGTGGGGACCGCGGGCCACGACGTCATCCACGGCACGAGCCACGCCGACGTGATCGTCGCACTGCGCGGCGCCGACTCCGTCTACGCCGGTGGCGGTAACGACGTCATCTGCGCCGGTGGTGGCAGCGACCATGTGTCCGGTGGCCGGGGGGCCGACAGGATCTCGGGCGGCTCCGGGGCTGACACCCTGGCCGGAGGCGCCGGTGACGACCAGGAGTACGGCAACGCCGGGAACGACGACCTCCAGGGCGGCGACGGTGACGACGTGCTCAACGGCGGCTACGGTGACGACGACGAGCAGGGCGACGACGGCAACGACACGGTCAACGGGGCGCAGGGAGCAGACCGGCTCGTCGGCGGGGCGAACGCGGACCTGCTCAACGGCGGCACCGGTGACGACGAGGAGTTCGGCAACGCCGGCGACGACGACCTCAACGGTGGCGCCGACGACGACACCCTCAACGGCGGTGACGGCGACGACCAGCTCGACGGCGACCAGGGCGATGACGAGCTGTACGGCGACCAGGGCGAAGACACCCTCGACGACGACCAGGGCCAGAACCTCGAGGAGGGCGGCGACGGCAGCGACTCGTGCCTCGACACCGCCAGCACCGGCTGCGACGACGAGTAGGCGAGCACCAGGGACCAATAGGGCGGCCGGTCGGCGTTAAGACCCCATACCCGGTCCGGGGCACCTTGCGCGTCTGGCGCGGCGGACCTGGCGTGTCTGTCTGAATGTCTGCCGGCTCTCAGAGGCGAGAGCCAAAGGACCGCTGTTGCCTGCCTTCGTGTCCCCCCGCAAGGCGGGCAACGGCGAGGACGAGGGAAGCCCTCGACGGCACGAGCGTGGCCCTCGAGTGGGAACCACAATGGCCGTGCTATGGCACGGGTAGCGTCTTCTCCCGTCCCATGTCAGATGCCCGGTTGATCTAGTCATAGCGTCCGTTTTGGGCGGCTTCAGGGGCCTTTCAGGATCGGTCGGCAGGCTGATCGCCATGACGAGCGACCTGCGCCCCGACGCCACGGGCGAACGGCCAGCTACCCAAGACGACACGCGACCCGGAGGGCGGCCGGGAAGTCGGCTCCCAGTGATGCTGAACAAGGTCCCCGAGGTCACCGTCTACTTCTGGGTCATCAAGATCCTGTGCACCACGGTCGGGGAGAGCTTCGCGGACTACATCAACGAGACCCTCGGGTTCGGCCTGACGAACACCACGTTGGTGTTCTCCGCCGCGCTTGTGGTGGCGATGATCGCCCAGTTCCGGGTGCGCCGCTACGTCCCGAGCCTCTTTTGGCTCACCGTGGTGCTAATCAGCGTTGTCGGGACCCTGCTCACCGACAACTTGACCGACGGCCACGATGTGCCGCTGTGGTTCAGCACGGCCGTGTTCTCGGTGCTGCTCGCGGTCGTGTTCGGGGTTTGGTATGCGCGGGAGCACACGTTGTCGATCCACTCGATCGTGACCACGCCTCGAGAGGGCTTCTTCTGGCTGACGGTCCTGGTCACCTTCGCGCTCGGGACCGCCGTCGGAGACTGGACGCTGGACCTGACCGGCTGGTCCCCGGGTACCTCCGTGTTGCTTCCCCTGGGCCTGATCGCCGCGGTGTTCGCCGCTTGGAGGCTCGGGGCCGGCGCGGTGCTCACCTTCTGGCTCGCCTACATCCTGACTCGTCCGCTCGGCGCGAACCTGGGCGACTTCCTTGGCTCGGACAAGTCTGAGGGCGGCCTGGGGCTTGGCACCTTCGGAACCAGCGTGCTGTTCCTCGGGATCATCCTCGCTTTGGTGGTCTTCCTGTCCCTGACCAAGGTCGACCGCATCGAAGCCCGGCCCGCCACAACAGCCGAGCCCAACCTCACCGGCGACCGCGACGACCTCGAAGATCCGGAGTCGGTTCGCGCCTAGATGTACCAGCCATCGCGCCGAGGTATGCGGCCGTCCGCTTTCTAGCCGGGAGGCGTCGGACCGTGGAGAGGGCCTCGCGCAAGTCGGTCAGCGCGCCTCCCCGCAGAGTTCGTGCGTCCACGACCGAGGACTACACGCCTAAATCGACAAACTAACTTCGGTTTGTGCATAATGGCGTGCCGAGCGGCGATCGAGCCGGCGCCGCCCAGTCGATGCGAGACGACCTGGAAGGCAGGACACGACCGTTGCACGCAACACACGAGCTCCTCACGGAAGGCCTGCTCGGCGCAGGTCCCGACCAGATCAGGATCGTCGTCGCCGGCTTTCTCGTCGCGATCGTGGTGGGCATCACCGGTATGGGCGGCGGCGCCCTGATGACGCCCGCGCTTCTCTTCCTCGGCGTGGGCGGCGCCTCCACGGTCGTCACTGCCGACCTCACGGCCTCCGCCGTCTACAAGTCCGGCGGGGCGCTCGTGCACTGGAGGGAGGGGTCGCCCAACCTGAGGCTCGCCGGCTGGCTGATCGCGGGCTCGGTACCGATGGCGTTCCTGGGGCCCCACCTGGTCCGCTGGTTCACTCCCGCGGCCGACGTGGACCGCGTCCTGCAGCTCGCCATCGGCTTCGCCCTCCTCTTCGCCACCGCGGCGTTCGCGCTCCGGCTCTTGGTTCAGCTGCGGCGGGTGCGCCGGGGACAGCAGCAGGCCTCGGAGCCGGTGGTTCGTCCGGTCCCAACCCTGCTCATCGGTGCACTCGGCGGCCTGCTGGTCGGCATCACGTCCGTCGGCTCGGGCTCAGTGATCATGATCGCGCTCGTGACGCTCTACCCCACGCTCTCCGCGGTCAAGCTGGTCGGCACCGACCTGGTCCAGGCGGTCCCGCTCGTGCTGGCCGCGGCGATCTCGAACATCCTCGTGTATGGCCTCGACCTCAGCATCACGATCCCGCTGATCGTCGGCACGGTGCCCGGGACCATCCTCGGCGCCCGCATCGCGCCGAGGCTCCCGTCCTCCCTGATCCGCCGCGGGCTCGTCGTGGTGCTGACGATGTCGGGTCTCGCCCTGCTCGACAAGGCCGGCTGGGCCCCCCTGGGAACGGGGAAGGACCAGACCCACCCGTTCCTCATCGCCGGCGTGGGGCTCGCGATGCTCGTCGCGGTGCCGCTGCTCTGGGGCCTCGTACGCCGCCACGAGGGGCTGCCGATGTTCGGCGACCCCACGCTCGACCGCCTCGAGAGTGCCCGCGAGCCGACGCTGGGCCGGCCCGCCTCGGAGCCGGCGAGCACGACGACCAGATCCTTGAGGTGACCGGCACGCTGTTCGACGGACTGTACGAGTTCTTCTGCCGCGAGCTGACCCTCGGGAGAGAGCCCTCATGACCAAGGTCAACCACGAACCCGCCACGCCCTCGGCGCCAGCAGCCGCTGAGCACGGTCAGCACCCGACGGGCGGGAACGTGATCCCGCTGCGGGAGGCAACCCGGACCTGGTTTGCCGTCTCACTGCAGACCTTCGGTGGGCCAGCCGGGCAGATCGCGGTCATGCAGCACAAGCTAGTCGACGAGAAGCGCTGGATCGGCCAGCAGCGGTTCCTGCACGCGCTGAACTACTGCATGCTGCTCCCCGGCCCCGAGGCCCAGCAGTTGGCCATCTACACCGGCTGGCTGCTCAACGGCACCCTCGGCGGGCTGATCGCCGGAACCCTGTTCGTGCTGCCCGGCATGCTGGCCCTGCTCGCGCTGTCCGCGATCTACATCGGCTTCGGGAACACCGCGTTCCTCACCGCACTCTTCGCCGGGCTCGCGCCCGCGGTGATCGCGATCGTGGTGCAGGCCGTCTACCGAGTCGGGAAACGCTCGCTTACCCACCCCGCGTTGATCGGCCTGGCGGTCGCCTCGTTCCTGGCGCTCGCGTTGTTCGGGTTGCCGTTCCCGATCGTCGTGTTCACCGCCGGCTTCTCCGGCTGGCTCCTCAACCGGTGGATTCCGGCGCTCAGCCAGCGCAAGCCCCCGGCCGCCGGGGACGGGCCCGCGCCGCTGATCAGCGACGAAGCCCTGCACCACGACCTGCCCTCGAAGCGCCGCTCGCTCACCGTCCTCGCGTGCGGGTTGGCGCTCTGGTTCACCCCCGTTCTGGGGTTTGCGCTGCTGATCCCGTCCACCAGCGTGTTCCTCGACCAGGGCCTGTTCTTCTCCGGTGCCGCCTTGGTGACCTTCGGCGGGGCGTACGCGGTGCTCGCCTACGTCGCCCAGCAGGCGGTGAACGTCTACCACTGGCTGGTGCCCGGTGAAATGGTCCGCGGCCTGGCCCTGGCTGAGACCACCCCCGGCCCGCTGATCATGGTGGTCGTCTTCGTCGCGTTCGTCGGTGCCTACCACCAGCCCGGCAGCCTCAACCCCTGGGCCGCTGCGGTCCTGGCCGGGCTGCTGGTCACCTGGGTCACCTTCGTGCCGTGCTTCCTGTTCGTGTTCCTCGGAGCCCCGTACGTCGAACGCCTACGGGCCAACCAGCACCTCACCGCCGCGCTGACCGGCATCACCGCCGCGGTGGTCGGGGTGATCGCCAACCTGGCCCTGTTCTTCGCACTGCACAACCTGTTCACCGAAACCCGGCTCGTGCAGGCCGGACCGCTGCACCTGCTCGTCCCGGTGTTGTCGACCTGGAAGCCCGCCGAGTTCGCGCTCACCGGGGTTGCCCTCGCTGCGATCTTCTGGCGTAACTGGAGCACCCTGAGGACCCTCGGCCTGTGCGCCATGCTCGGTCTCGCCCTGGGTGCCCTCGGCCTCGTCTGATCCCGCGACTCCCAGCCGGACC
>DASVBF010000222.1:0-3003 GCA_036375975.1 Nocardioidaceae bacterium
GAGCGCTGAAGGAAGTGCGCTGCATGGGAGACAAGCTCGTCGGTTGCGGTATCGATCTTGATAGGAGCGGTCGCGGTAGCCATTGGGGTATCCCCTTCGATTGCTAAGCGGTGTGTACAGAGTACGTCGGTACCAAAGTACCGTCAAATACTTTGGCACTTTGGTCCAGGCCGGGTCTGCCGACGGGCGGCCCGCCTGCTGGTAGTCCGCTTGGACGAAGCGAGTAGGACCGGTTCACCCCGGCGTCACTCATCGCAACCGGCACCGATGGGCAGCGGTCAGATGGAAGCAGTCGGCAAGCGCCTGAAGACTAGACCGTCAGTGGCCCACCCCCGCGAATGGCTCTCGTCGGTCGGCCGCAGGGAGGTGCTGGGCGTGCCCCCGTGGTGCCCCCGCCCGGGTCAGAACGACCGTGTTTCAACTTGTATGTAGGAGTGCGAAAGCCCAGGTCAGAGGCCTAGAGCCGCCCGTCGGAGGCGTCGCCGAACGGGCTCGTAATGAATAGGTCGTTGGTTCGATTCCGACAGGCGGCTCCACACAAGAGCCCAGGTCAGCGCCACAATGGCGATCACGACCTGGGCTTTCTTCATGCCCGGGGAGGCCTCCGTGGGCACATTTTGGACACTTTGCGTTTCCTGTGCCCCCGCCGTCCGACCTCATTTTGTCGCCTCGCAGGCCGATCAGGGCCGCCGCCCCTGCGTCGAGCTCGTCGTCATACAGGTGCGGTAGATCCGCGCCGGGGTGGTGATGGAGGCATTACCCATGGCCTTCTTGCTCCAACGCAGATCGGCCCCGTGGACCGGGCGAGAAGAAGGGAGGCAAACCGCTGAGAGCCTAGTTCACTAGCCAGGGCAAGGTCGTCGCCACGTGCGACTTAACCGGCAGCGAGCTTCTTGACAACGTACTGGTTGAGGCTCATGTGCTCTTCGGCCGCATGCATCGCTAGGTCGCGATGCAGATGCTCACCGACGCGGACATTGAACTTTCCCGAGAACCGGCGCTCTGAGAGGGGCTCGGGAATTTGCTCCCCCTGCTCATCCATGTCGGCCACCACGTCGGCCACCACGCCCTGAAGTCCTTCAAGGGCTTCCACTTGAGAGCCGGCCAGCCACGACAGGGACGGGAACTCGAGGCAAGTAGCGACAAACTCGCCATCCTCGGCCGACCACGCCACGCGGTAGGTGTAGTGGGACACGTGCACTCGGGCGACGGTCTGCATCACATTGCCTCCTTCTTGTCTATCGCCGCGAGGACTTGGCGTACTTGGTACGCCTTTGCCTTGCCTTTGTCGTTCTGGATGTTCACGCGTGGGTCGCCCGGCCACGGCATCTTGAACACCGCATGGGAGCCGCCAGTGGTGCGCGGACTCCCGAAGTAGTGTTCGCAGACTTTGTGGAGGTCGTTGTAGGCGACGTTTTGTTGGTTCGCTCGCATCGCTTCAACGATCTTGTCTACGGACGGCATCCACGTGATGGTACTGCGGGTAGTACCAGTGTGCAAGGGATGGCAACGCGTGACAAGGGCTTGCAACGGAGCGCACTTCGGTGGTCTTGATCACCGCCGAATGGAGCATCTGAGCCAGGGGCCACTGTCGCATGTCACCAGGCACAGGAATGTCGCGCGTCCCCGGCACAGGACAGCTGATGTGCGACGGATTCGTGAGGACTTTCCTTACTGACCGAAGCGCGCCTTCGGCGCGACGCGCCCTCCACGCTCTACTCCGCGGACCCCGCGCTGCGGGCGGCGCTGGCGCGCCGTCCTCGCGCACCCCGGTCCGCTACGCGCTCCGGGCACGCAACAAGGCGCCCGTGCCCATTCGAAGACACGGACGCCTGGCAATGCCGGTCACTGCTCGACCTGGCCGAGCAGTTGCACCACCGTCACCTCATGGGCCGATCGACTGATGGCCGTTCCCGGCCCGAGTTCCAGCAGGCAATCCGGATCAGCCCGATAGCGCATCGCAGATCGCAGGCTCGACCATGTCGCCGACGGGCAGATCGTGCTGACCAGCGATGGCCTGCCATGTGGTCTCGGAGAAGTCGTCGTACACGACCCGCCCGACCTCTTGGATCGTCACTCCGGAACCGGGTTGGTTCACGATGTAGCGGAACCCCGTCACGGTCACGGTCGCCTCGTCGGTGCCGGGAATGGGGTTGTAGAACTGCTGGAAGTGTCCCCGGACCGTGATGCTGGCGCCCGTGTCGGAGTTCGTCCACACGTCCGCGGGCGCGGAGACGTACTCGGCGAATCTGGTCACGTTCCCCTCGGAGTCCAAGAAGAAGATCCAGCGCTCCGAGTAGACCCCCTCGCCACTTGCCACGAACTCGCCGCAGTCGATGCTGAACGTCATCGGCTCGTTGCGGTACACCGTGAATCGCTCCGGTGCGGCCGCCGTCGCGGGTGCCGTCACGCAGGTCAGCGCGGTTCCAGCAACGGCGGCGCCTATCCCGATGATTCGTCTGTTCATGTCGTCCCCCGTTCGGCGGAAGCCAGGCCGTGCGAGGAGTCAATCACCGCCGGGTGGGACACGGCATCCCGCAAATCAGGCAACTCGGGAGAGTGCAACTGCAACTGCGCAGGACTGCCCAACGCCCCACTGACGTCACCGCCGAGCCGCCGACCCGACGCGCGAGGATTTGCACGCCGGCACCCGGCCGCAAGGGCGCTCCGCGTCGCTGCGCGATGGCGTCCGGCCACCCTTGCCCCCGGACAGCGCCGAGCAAGAGGGCTGGCTTATCGGGTCAGTGGCTCTTCCTGGCCTACCAGCGACACGTCTATCTGCCAGGGAACGACCGCATTCATCAGTTAACGTTCCTGCGTTGCTCGCTGCCGACCACCTCGCAGAAGGACCTGACCGCCGATGATCACGAAGCTGCTCCGGTCCCACGCGACCGCCTCGGTCATAGTGGGCACGCTCATCACGGTGGAGCTCTGGATGTGGGCCTTCGACCATCTCCCGCGCTGGGCAGCGCTCCTGGTCCTGCTCGGCCTCCTTGGTGGCAT
>DASVBF010000250.1:0-7958 GCA_036375975.1 Nocardioidaceae bacterium
AGCCGCGGGTCCGCATCGCTGGCGACCTGCTCAGCTTCGAATACCGCGACTGCCTTTGCCAGTGCGGCAGAGTCGTCGCCTCCCGCAGCCTCGGGCGTGAGCACTGCGAAGTCATAGCTCATGGCGCATTTCACCACACGAGAGCGGCCAAGGATCGCGTGAGACGCATCGCGCCACAAGTGTGAATGCCAGGAGTCTCGGATGCCGCCCGGACGAGTTTGGGATTTCCTGATCTCCCGCGATCCGCGCCCATGGGAAAAGGCTGCCGGCCTATGGTCCGCCGCGACGACAGTATCGACTACCCTGTCCGGTGCAAGGCCGACCGGAGTTGCAGTGAGGGTTGCAGCGAGGGTTCCTGCCATGCGCCGCCCTCGTAGCTCAGGGGATAGAGCGTCGGTTTCCTAAACCGTGCGTCGCAGGTTCGAATCCTGCCGGGGGCACCCATCATTTCCGCAGGTCAGAGCCGGTTTTTCGGCTCTGACTCCTCCTCCCGGGAAGCCGCAGATCCGGGCCGGGACCACACCCGATCCCCGCATCGCGTTGTCCAGGCTGGCCGCCAGCGCACCCACCTCGTCCGGAAGAGCTGCCCAGCGTCCAGCGTCAGGGGTGCCGAGGCGTGGCCCAGCATCCGTTGAGGCTGGATGCCTGACGAGGCGGCCGCCCGCCACCGCGTCATCGAGCGTGCCCGTTAGTACGTAGGCGCGCCGTGTTCTCGACGTCGACAAAGGCGCCCTCCGGCCGCTGACCAAGTGCAGGCGGCTATCAGGGGGACGGGGCAGCTGTGGCGCCGATGCTGCGAACCGGTCCGTAGATCGCCGCCGGTTGATCGGTCACGAACGCCCAGTAGCGGTCGCCGTACGACCAGTGCCACCACTCAGTCGGGTAGTTCACCAGACCGGCGCCTTCGAGTGCAGTCGCCAGCACCCCGCGATGGTGACGAGCCTCGCTTGAGATGTTCTCGGCCCCGAAGTAGCACGCCCCGGCACTGTCCTCCGGGGTTGCATTGATTGGCGTTCCCATGTCGACCGGAGTCCCCTGACTGTCGACGAGGGTGAGGTCGATCGCGGCACCGCTCACGTGAGGCGCGACGCTCGGAGGCGACACGTACCGGCTGGCCAGTTGGAAGCTCTCCGCAGCCGACAGCTCCGGGTTCAGGACCTCCATGTGCTCTCGATAGCCCGTGAAGTAGTGCTCCTGCAGCTCGTACGGTCGGTACCCCTCGACCAAGAGCAGCCGGTAGCCGTCAGGCAGGTACCCCTGAGCGAACAGCAACCGCTGCACCAGCCCGCGGCGCAGGTATGCGTACGCACCTTCGACGGTCTCCTTCAGCCCGTCCAAAGGGAGGTCCGTCGATTCCCGCACATCGACCAGGTCCTCCTCGATCTCCTCAACGGGAAGTTCGGCGACGCGTGGATCGCCCATCAGCACGATGTCACTCACGCGACGCAGTGTTCCAGAGTCGCTCGGGCCAGGGATATCGCCACCTCGATCAGCGCGAAACCGCCCAAACAGGGAACGAGGTCGCCTCAAGCCGCGAGGGGTTCACGGCACAAGCTCCTCGGGCCAGGAGGACGGCTCCGACGCCAGGTCCTCCCGGATGAAGAGCCCACCCCAGTCTTCGTCATCGGTGGCGAGGGCAACTGTCGGGGAAACGCCCTTGATCCGGCGAACTTGGACCTCGTCAATCGCCGGTGCCTCCAAGCCACCGCAACCCACTACTTCACCCTGTCCCACGGACCGGCCGAGAAGCGCGTGATCTCGCATGTCGCTGTGAACGCGATAGATGCTGCCCTGGAATCTAACCTTGGCGTTGCAGTCCCCTTCGTTCGCCCCGTCCTGGGCGCACCCGCCGAGAGCGACGACCGCGAAGGCCAGCGGTGCCCTCATCGCTCTGCGCACAGGCCCCACCTCCACTCGTCGCAGTATGACGCGAGATGACGGATGCCGGTTCCCGTTCTGAACCAGCGATGAAGCGCACTCAACTGGCGCTGGCAGCGTGCATTCCGCCCGTCCGCCCAGGCTGCTGAGCGGTCGCTATGGGCCCCGAGGGCGTCGGCGAGCTCGTCGGCGTGTGCCAGGATCCCCATCGTGTCGCCGACAAGTCACCTTGGACGACCAACGGGTTGGTGGAGCCCGGTGAGCCAGCACGACGAGCTGGCGGCAGCCCCGGTCGGACCCACCTTCCGCTGAGGCGCGTTCGTAGACCGTGTATAGAAAGCTCGAATCCTGCCGGGGCGCAAAGTGAAGTCGCAGGTCAGGTGGCCTTTTCCCGATGCCTATTCGCGTTGCGTCGTAGCCCTAGAGCGACCTAGCGTTGCTTCCCTCATGGGGTAGGACTGTGCGGTCGTGAATCAGCAGATCGGAGATGTGTGATGACTTCTCAACTCCTCGCGCTCTGCTTCGATGCAAACGACCCGCTCCGTCTCGCGCGCTTCTGGGCCGGCGTGCTGGGCTGGGAGATGGCCGACGACCCCCACGAGGGCATCGCGCTCCTGCCGAGCGATGACACCGGGTTCCGGATTCGGTTTCTTCCTACGGGCGAGAAGAAGGCCGGCCAGAACCAGATGCACTTCGATCTGACGAGCAGGTCCCCCGAGGACCAGCAGCAGACAGTGGCGAGGTCGCTCGGACTCGGCGCCCGGCACATCGACGTCGGCCAACGCCCGGAGGAGGGTCACGTGGTGCTCGCCGATCCCGAAGGCAATGAGTTCTGCGTCATCGAGCCGGGCAACAACTTCCTTGCCGAATGCGGATTCATCGGAGCGCTTGCGTGTGACGGTTCGCAGGAGGTCGGGTACTTCTGGAGCGAAGCGCTGGACTGGCCGTTGGTCTGGGACCAGGACCAAGAGACCGCGATCCGTTCCCCGCGCGGCGGTCCGAAGATCACGTGGGGCGGCCCGCCACTGATGCCGAAGACGGGGAAGAACCGGCTTCATTTCGACCTCGCTCCACCTGTCGACGGTGACCAGCAAGCGGAGGTCGACCGGCTTGTCTCCCTCGGGGCGACTCGAATCGACATCGGCCAGGGTGAGGTCAGCTGGGTGGTGATGGCCGATCCCGATGGCAATGAGTTCTGCGTGATGACCCCCCGATAGCGCGATCAGATCCGGGTGGGCAGCACCCCTCCGTCCACGGGCGCGGCGCGGCGTGTTGCCGTGGCCGATCCCGTACGTCAGTCGGCCGGCGTTCCCTGGTGGTGGAGAAGTCGCCAGCCAGCAGCCTCGTCGAGTTTCCAGATCGACGTCCGCCGAGCGCGGCGACCGGCGGCATCGGACACATAGGTCAGCAAGACGATGCCATCGGCGAGTACGGACGCCTCCATCTCCTCATCTCGGATCGAGGTTGACGCGGCACCGACTTGCGTCAGGCTCTCGATGATGCTCGCGCGGTCCCACACCCGGCCCGACGCTCCCACCTCGCGGAAATCGGGATCGAGCAGTGCCGCCAACTCGCGGGACGAGGCTCGAACCGAGGGCTGCAACAAACGCCTTTCCAGGGCGATCACCTTGTCGATGCAGGAGTCTCTCGTCACCCGATCAGTATCGCGATTGTGTCGGACACATCGCCCGCGCCTGCAATGGTCAGTCTGTCGTGCCCCTGTCCGAGGGTCCTGGGCCAAAGATGCTCGCGGACCGAGCTGCCAGAGGACGCTTCGAGGAACCGTGCCACCGATCCGAGGATCAGTCAGGCTCATCGGGTGCCGGAGACACCAGGCGAAACGTCAACCGCCCAAACGACACGCGGTCACCCGGCTGGATGGCAGTCGAGCCCCAGACCCTACGGCCGTTCACCCGCGTGCCATTGGTCGACTGCCGGTCGTGGATCACCCACTCGCCGCCGAACAGCATGAGCACCGCATGAACGCGCGAGACGGTGGTGTCCGAAAGGACCACGTCGCTGTCGGCCCGTCGACCAACGATCATGACGGGCCTGCCACGGTCGGGTAACGACAGCGTTGGGTGTGACCGAAGCCTTCCGCCGAGGTGCACGCTGAGCGCTCGTAAGCCATTGCGGAGACCTCCCCCAAAGCCCGCACTGGGGGTCAGGTCCGCGACAAGACCAGTCAGGGATCGGCGATACTTCGCCCGTAGGGCCAGGTCGACCCTGCGCACGAAACTGTCATGGGAGAGGCGTCCGTCGACTGCTGCATCGCGCAACCTACGCACAACGCGCTCTCGATCGGCATCCGACGCTCTTCTTGGAGGCATCTCCGACCCCGCCATGACCGGAGGCTAGCCGCCGGATGGCTCCGGGAGAAGCGAATGCCATGACTGAACACCCGCACGTGCCGCCGGCCGCGCGCGATCCGGCAACGGACGGGCTGCACACGGGTTGGCGCCGGGCACTACCAGGCGGCTACCGGTGGCAACCGCCGATCCGACTACCCAGCGCTCCGGCCCTGACGCGTTCAACGGACAGCTCGACTCCCGCGACACGTAACCGCTCCACCAGCCGTTGGCCCATCACGGTTGAGGGATGGAGTCGAATCCGCATGCGTGCACCAGTTGTGCACGGCTGTTCGATGCCTCGACGTGGAACCGGTCGATGGCGTCGCGAACGAAGAGCACTTCGCCGGTGAGGTCGGTGTAATCGGTGCCCGCTCGGGCGCACGCCGCGACCAGCGGAAGCCCGTAACGGGCGTATGGACCCACGGTGGTCGCCACCACCCGAGTGGCCCCTGCCAGCGCGTCGAGGGAACGCGACGATCACCCATATCTGCCATCGCGTTCAGCTCGCCAGAGGCGAAGGGCACGCCATCGCGAGAGCGTGGGCTACCTGACCTGGACGATGAGCGGCCACCATCCCCGAGCTCGTTCCACAGCTCATGACCCGGCGTACGGCCGACCGGGAAAGACGCGTCGCATGCTTGTACAGCGCGACGTGAGGGAGGAACACATGCAGAATCGACCACATGACGGTCGCGAACCACCACCCTCCAGTCACCGTCGTGCCCGCGAACGAGGCCACTTGGGAGGATCTGCAGAAAGTCTTCGGCCCACGAGGGCAGGCAGCACGCTGCCAGTGTCAGCGCTACAAGCTGCGCCCGCGGGAGTCCTTCGGCTCGTTCCCGGTCGAGGAACGCGCCTGGCGGCTACGCCAGCAGACTGAGTGCGACCAGCCGGGATCAACCACGACCAGCGGCCTCGTTGCCTACCTGGACGGGGAGCCCGTCGGCTGGTGTGCGGTCGAGCCTCGCCCGGCCTACGAGGGCCTGATGCGTGTCTACCGAGTTCCGTGGGACGGCCGGGACGAGAACAAGGCGGACCTTGGCGTTTGGGCGGTGACGTGCCTGTTCACGAGGGCTGGCTTCCGACGGCGGGGCGTCAGCGGCGCGCTGGCGCAGGCGGCAGTCGACTTCGCCCGGAAGCGGGGTGCCCGCGCCCTGGAGGCCTATCCGATCGTCACGACAAACGTGATCCTCGAGGAGCTACACGTCGGCACGGTCGGAGTCTTCGCCGCCGCCGGTCTCCGCGAGGTCAGCCACCCGACGCCGCGGCGTGTGGTCATGAGGATCGACTTCTAGCGATTCGGCGAGACGGCGAGTATCCGCAGCCCACGTCAGTCAGGTATGCCCCTTCCGTCGTCCGAGGTTGGCGAAACGGGTCCGACGCGGGTGCACGAGCAGCCCTCTGGTCGCAGCACACTCCTGGCTGGATCGGACTAGAGTGCAGACTCCGGCCCGTTGGCGAGGTGTGGCATGAACGTCCCAAACGATCGCGTCGTCGAATTTCACAGCCTGCACTCCTCGGGATGCTTCGTGATGCCGAACCCGTGGGACGTGGGCAGCGCCCAGGCTTTGGAACAGATGGGCTTCAAGGCTTTGGCCACGACGAGTGCCGGATTGGCGTGGACGCTAGGTCGCACGGACGGCCAGGTCACTCTCGATCAGGCACTCGACCACCTCCGCGTCATCGCGGAAGCCGTGACGGTGCCGGTGAACGCTGATTTCGAGGGCGGCTATGCGGTAGATCCCGCCCATGTCGGGAAGCACGTGAAGTTGGCCGCGGACACAGGGATCGCTGGTCTCTCGATCGAGGACTCATCGGGCGACGGCGCCTATCCGCTCTTCGAGTTCGACCTGGCCGTCGAGCGGGTGAGCGCCGCGCGAGAAGCGATCGACGAGAGCGGCACAGGGATCGTTCTCACCGGCCGATCCGAGGGATTCGTGTGTGGGCGGCCCGACATCGACGAGACGATCCGAAGGCTGCGCGCGTACGCCGATGCTGGCGCCGACTGCCTCTACGCGCCACGAATCGAAAGACTCGAACACGTCGCGGCGATCGTTGCCGCGGTGTCACCCAAACCGGTGAACCTGCTGATCAACGCTCCGTTCACAACCGTGGCGGAGGCGGCTCAGATGGGAGTACGGCGGATCAGCGTGGGCGGCACACTCGCACGAACCGCTTGGGACGGATTCCTCAACGCCGCGCGGGAGATCGCTGACGAAGGAACGTTCTCGCGATTCAGGCACCTACCCAATGTGGATGCATTGTTCGGCCGTTGATGGACTCGACAGCGGCCAACGCTCCGAGTCTATGGGCCGGTGAAGGTTACTGGAGCCCGTTTCTCGTCTGCCAGCGGTCGTAGGAGCGAAGGAACGCCACCGGCAGGCCGATCAGCAGGAGCACGGTGACGGCGAAGAAGGCTGCCGGGACCAGGTCGCCCATCTTCAAGGACCCGTGTGCCAGGTACAGAACCCCTAGGGCGACAGGCAGGACGGCGAAGGCGAGCAGAGCTGCGAACAGTCCGCAGGCCCAGTTCAGAACCCTCGTGCCGGAGGTGGGGGCGGCAGCATGCGGGCCGTGGTTGGTCTGCCAACGTCCATACACACTTAGGAACGCCACCGGAAGGCCGATCAGCAGGAGCGCAACGGCGGCGAAGGATGCGGCCCAGAACCAGTCGTGCATCGTCCAGGCCATCCATGACCAGACGAGCACGAGCAGGACGAACGGCAGGGGCGCGAGGAACAGCGCAGGGGTGAGCAGGCCGCAGGCCCAGTTCACCGCCTTCGCGTTCGCTTCCACACCGGTCAGAGTAGCGACGGAACCTTGCCAACTGGCTGGCTTCGCCCACTCTTCGCACATCCATCGGGCGCTGACCGCGGCGCTCCGAGAATCGGGCGGCTACCGGCCTGAGCGTTCCGCAGGCGCCGGAACGTTGACGGTCGGTATCCCCCCGCCCGCACGGGCTATCACGGCCAACGAGGGCTCCTCGCCGGGGTTGCTCTCACGATGAACGGTGAAGGCCGGCACGTACACGAAGTCGCCGGGTCCGGCATCCAGATAGCCCTCCACTCCCTCGCACTCCAGACGCATCACCCCTGAGACGATGTAGAGACTCGTCTCGTTGATGTCGTGGTGATGCCAGGCGGAGACCGACCCGGGCGCGGTCTCGACCCGACCGGCCCACAGGATGGGTCGCTCGAACGCTCGCTTCCGGAGCATGCCGGGGGTCGGGTCAGCAGGCTCCAGAGCGTCCGCCCTGATCACGCGAATGGGCTCGGCCATGGCACGAGTGTTGCGCGGTCGGCCGCTGACCGCCAGCCGCGCCGCGAGGGTCGCAGCTGACCGACCATGGGCTTCGCCGACCGCGGCGGCTCACTTCCCGGTGCGGCCGTCGATGCACTCGCGCAGCAGGTCAGCGTGGCCGGCGTGCCGGGCGTACTCCTCGATCACGTGGACCAGGACGTCGCGGACACTCACGGAGTCTCCGTCGACCGCGGGGTCGGCGACGGGTGCTCGGCGGGACGGATCTCCGGGCGAGCTGCTCGGCCGGCCTGCGGGCGACGCAAGCGGGCCGCACCCACCGTGCGGCGACTGATCGCGAGCCGGAGGTCGGCGACCTGTACGACTTCGGTTGATCCGGGCCGGAGTTGAACCGTGGGAGCGCCGGGTTCGTGTCCTACAGAGACACCGGTATCGCAGACGGAGGTAGCCATGGATCGACCCGACGCTCAT
>DASVBF010000295.1:0-4835 GCA_036375975.1 Nocardioidaceae bacterium
CCCTTGCAGATGTCGCCGCTGCTGCCGGAAGTACCGGCGTTCGTCTCCTCTTGCTTTGCGCAGCCGGTCAACGCAATCGCGAGGACCGCTGATGCTGCCGCAATCTTGGTCAACCGACGCAAGACGCCTCCTCAACTCGTAGCGCCAACGGACTGGCGCGAACCAGGGTCACACTAATACCGCTGGGTGGTGCAAACCGGCACATCCGGGCCATTGCGCTGCCATTCGTTATGGCCCGGTGACTTACGACCTGACGGCAGAGGACCTTAGGCCCGGGATGCGCCGGTTTCGGGCCCGAGGAGGGCGTCGAGGGCAGCCGCCGCGAGCACCTTCGCCCCGATCGCAGTGGCGTCTTCGTCGATGCGCAGGTTGCCCTGATGGAGGTCGTACGTCGGCCCACCCGGAGTGCGCGTCCCGAGCCGGGCCATCGCTCCGGGGACGGACTCGAGGTACCACGCGAAGTCCTCACCGCCGAGGCTCTGGGGGGTGTACACGTGGCGGTCCTTCCCCACGACCTGCTCTGTGGCGCGCCCGAGGATGCCGGTGGAAGCCGGAGCGTTGACGACCGGAGGGACGCCACGCACGTACTCGACCTCGGTGTCGACGCCGTAGGGCGCCACGATCTGCTCGATGAGCTCGCGGATCAGGTGCTCAGCCTCCGCCCACGCCACCGCGTCGAGCATGCGGACCGTCCCCGAGGCCTCGCCGGTCGCAGGGATGACGTTCTTCGCCGAGCCGGAGCGCATCATCCCCCACACCAGGCTCACGCCTGCCCGGGGGTCGAGCCGGCGTGACAGAGCGGCCGGGAGCTGGGTCACCAGCGTGCCGAGCGCAAAGGTGAGGTCCTGGGTGAGATGGGGGCGGGATGTATGGCCGCCGCGCCCTCGCAGCCGGACGGTCATCGCGTCCGCGGCGCCGGTGAGCGGTCCCTCCCGGAGCCCGATCTGCCCGACGTCGAGGGCGGGGTCGCAGTGCAGGCCGAACACGTGGAGGACGCCGTCGAGCGCCCCGGTCGAGATCAGCTCGAGCGCGCCTCCGGGCATGACCTCCTCGGCCGGCTGGAAGAGCAGCCGGACCCGTCCCCCGATCCCGCCCGCGGCCTCGAGCCGGGCCAGCGCGAGCCCGGCCCCGAGGAGGGCAGCCGTGTGGACGTCGTGGCCACAGGCGTGCGCGACGCCGGGGTAGGCGCTGCGCCAGGGATCGTCGGTCAGGTCGTCGACGGCGAGCGCGTCGAGGTCCGCACGCAGGGCGACGGTCGGCCCGTCGGTGCTGCCCACGTCGGCGATGAGTCCGCTCTTGGGCAGCAGCTGCAGGCGTACGCCGGCCTCCTCGAGGCGCTTCGCGACCAGGTTGGTGGTGCGCTCCTCCTGCCACGCCAGCTCGGGATGTGCGTGGACGTCCCGCCGGATTGCCACCAGCTCGTCGGCGAGCTCATCGACGGCGGCGCAGGCGGCAGAGACCAGGGAGGACACGACATGCAAGGCTACCCTTCGGAGGCCCGGCGTACTCCTGAGGCTCGGGCCGGTCCGGGTCGGCTCAGAAGGCGTCCGGCGGGGAGTAGATCCCCCAGACCTCGCGCAAGGTGTTGCAGACCTCACCCACGGTCGCCCGGGCGCGCAGCGCCTCCTTCATCGGGTAGAGCACGTTGTCGGTGCCCTCCGCGGCCTTTCTCATCGCCGCGAGATGCCTCTCGACGGCGGCGTTGTCGCGCCCTGCCCGGAGGGTCGCGAGACGCTCGGCCTGCTGGGCCTCGATCGCAGGATCGACCCGGAGCGGCTCGTAGGGCTCCTCCTGCTCGCTGGTGTACTTGTTGACCCCCACGACCACACGCTCGGCGGCGTCGATCTCCTTGGCGATCTCGTAGGCGGCCTTCTCGATCTCGTTCTTCTGGAAGCCGTGCTCGATGGCCTTCACCGCGCCACCGAGGTCCTCGACCCGGGCCATCAGCGCGCGAGCCTCCTCCTCCAGCTCGTCGGTGAGCGACTCGACGGCGTACGACCCTGCGAACGGGTCCACCGTCTTGGTGACGTCGGTCTCGTAGGCGAGCACCTGCTGGGTGCGGAGCGCGAGGCGGGCTGCCTTCTCGGTCGGCAGCGCGATCGCCTCGTCGTAGGAGTTCGTGTGCAGTGACTGCGTGCCGCCGAGGACCGCGGCGAGGGCCTGCACCGCGACGCGGACCAGGTTGACCTCGGGCTGCTGGGCCGTGAGCTGCACGCCCGCGGTCTGGGTGTGGAAGCGCAGCATCAGCGACTTGGGGTTCTTGGCGCCGAACTCGTCGCGCATCACCTGCGCCCAGATCCGGCGGGCGGCGCGGAACTTCGCCACCTCCTCGAGGATGGTCGTGCGCGACACGAAGAAGAAGGCCAGCCGCGGCGCGAACTCGTCGACGTCCTGACCGGAGGCCACGGCGGCGCGGACGTACTCGATGCCGTCGGCCAGCGTGAACGCGAGCTCCTGCGCGGGAGTCGCGCCGGCCTCGGCCATGTGGTAGCCCGAGATCGAGATGGTGTTCCAGCGCGGGATCTCCGTGCGGCAGTAGCTGAAGATGTCTGTGATCAGCCGCAGCGACTCCTGCGGCGGGAAGATGTAGGTGCCGCGGGCGATGTACTCCTTCAGCACGTCGTTCTGGATCGTGCCGGTCAGCTTGTCTCCGGGGATCCCGGCGTCCTCGGCGACGATCTGGTACATCAGGAGCAGCAGCGCGGCCGGGGCGTTGATGGTCATCGAGGTCGAGACCTTGTCGAGAGGGATCCCCTCGAAGAGCACCTTCATGTCGTCGACCGAGTCGATGGCGACGCCGACCTTGCCCACCTCGCCGTGCGCGATCGGCGAGTCGGAGTCGTGGCCCATCTGGGTGGGCAGGTCGAAGGCCACCGAGAGGCCGCCGGTGCCGTGCGCGACGAGCTGCTTGTAGCGCTCGTTGGACTCCTTGGCGGTGCCGAAGCCGGCGTACTGCCGCATCGTCCAGGGACGGCCGGTGTACATCGTCGGGTAGACGCCCCGGGTGAAGGGGAACTCCCCGGGGCTGCCGAGCCGGGCGGCGGGGTCGAAGTCCGCCAGGTCCTCAGGACCGTAGACAGGGCGGAACGGGAGCCCGGACTCGGTGTGGGTCTTCGGGTCGGCCGAGAGCTCGGCGTGCGACTGCGGCGCGGACTGCGCGTCCTTCTCCTCTGCCATGGTCGAAGATTACGGTGCCGCGCGCGACGGGCGCACCGTGAGGTGCCTTACGTCTGAACGGCGAGATGGCGCAGACCCGGACGTCTCGGGACCAACGACCGTTGCGTGTCCAATTCGCAATGGTTCCGTGCGGTAATGCATTTCACAGGACCGACTGGTCAGTAACGATTCGCCCGTCGATAGAGTGCCGTAGTTGCGCTGCCTCGTGCAGCGTGCCAAGCAAGCACTGTCTGTTCTAGGGTTTCGAAAGGACTCCCCTTGGCCAGCTCACCGGCGGGAACGCTCTACCGAGGCCGTGAGGGGATGTGGTCGTGGGTCGCGCACCGCATCACCGGCGTCACGCTCTTCTTCTTCCTCTTCGCCCACGTGATCGACACCGCCATGGTGCGGGTCTCCCCCGAGGCGTACAACACGGCGGTCGAGACCTACAAGAACCCCGTCGTCGGGCTCATGGAGCTCGGGCTGGTCGCCGCGGTGCTGTTCCATGCCTTCAACGGCATCCGGGTGATCCTGGTCGACTTCTGGGGCAACGGGCCGCGCTACCAGCGCCAGATGAGCTACGGCGTGGTCGCCCTGTTCCTCGTGCTGTTCATCCCGTTCGCCGTGCGGCACCTGATGAACGTGTTCGGAGGCTGAGCGCATGACCACGACCTCGATCCCGAGGCCCCGATCCGCCTCCAAGGCGGGCAAGGCGAACAACTTCGAGCTGAACTCCTGGCTATTCATGCGCGGCTCCGGCCTGCTGCTCGTCGTGCTCGTGCTCGGCCACCTCTTCGTCAACCTCTGGCAGGGCGAGGGCATCCACCAGATCGACTTCGCGTTCGTGGCCGGGAAGTGGGCTACGCCCTTCTGGCAGGTCTGGGACCTCGCGATGCTGTGGCTCGCGATGCTTCACGGCATGAACGGACTGCGCACGATCATCAACGACTACGCCAGCCGGGCGGGCACGAAGTTCACCCTCAAGACGCTGCTGTACTTCGCGACCTTCGTGACCGTGGCCCTCGGCACCCTCGTCATCTTCACGTTCGACCCGTGCATCGACCCCTCGTCGACGCTCGAGGTCTGCACCCACAGGTAAAGGCGCTGATCAGCATGGTCCACCACCACAAGTACGACGTCGTCATCGTCGGCGCGGGAGGCGCAGGCATGCGCGCCGCGCTCGAGTCCGGCCAGCGCGCTCGCACGGCGGTCCTGACGAAGCTCTACCCGACTCGGTCCCACACCGGCGCGGCCCAGGGCGGCATGTGCGCCGCCCTGGCCAACGTCGAGGAGGACAACTGGGAGTGGCACACCTTCGACACCGTCAAGGGCGGTGACTACCTCGTCGACCAGGACGCCGCGGAGATCATGGCCAAGGAGGCCATCGACGCGGTCCTCGACCTCGAGAAGATGGGCCTTCCGTTCAACCGCACGGACGAGGGCCGGATCGACCAGCGCCGTTTCGGCGGCCACACCCGCAACCACGGCGAGGCCGCCGTACGCCGCTCCTGCTTCGCGGCGGACCGCACCGGCCACATGATCCTGCAGACGCTCTACCAGCAGTGCATCAAGCACAACGTGGAGTTCTACAACGAGTTCTACGTGCTCGACGTGCTGCTCACCGACGGCGCCGCCTCGGGCGTCGTGGCCTACGAGCTGGCGACCGGCGAGATCCACGT
>DASVBF010000319.1:0-5230 GCA_036375975.1 Nocardioidaceae bacterium
GCCTTGATGTCGTCCATCTTGGCCGAGGCGTCGACCTTCATCTGCGCCCACTTGCTCTGTGCGCGGTCGGCGGCCTCCCCGACCCGTTGCTTGGCGACCGTCACGCCGAGGTTCACGTCGACCTCGGCCTGGTCGATGCGCTGCTTGAGCTGGTCCTGGGTCTCCGTGGCGGCTGCCCGCGCATCAGACCGCGCCTTCTCAGCGCTCCGCTGCAGTGCGTCCAGTTTCGCGGAGTAGTCCATGTCACGCCTCCTCACCAGGTTCTGCAGGCCAACCCCAGCAAAGCGCGAAAACGCGGTCTGTACACCCCCCAATCTGCGCGTGGAGCGCTGCGACCCTGCCGCCCAGATGGACTTGCCGGGTGCAGCCGTCGCCCGCGGACAGCCTCCGCCCCACCGGGGTCAGCGGCCAGGTGCCACTCGGGCACCATCGCGAACCGGTCCTCCAGGACCAGCTCGGACGTGCCGCAACGAACGGCATTGAACGAAGCGACTCGACCTGTAATCGGGCGGTTCCCGGTTCGAATCCGGGCGTCGGCTCTCGTCTGACCCGCGGAGACGTGCACCGCGCGCCGCAGCTGTGGTTGCCGGCAGCCAAAGTGGCACCAAACTCTTCACGATCTCCCCAGAGTGCGGTTTCCATGGACTGTCGGCCTCGCCGAGCAGCGAGGGCATCACGTGGCTGTAGGGCGTTCATGGTCAGCTCCCTACCTGAGGCTTCCTCGTAGCTCCAGCCCACGCGGTCGTCCAAGACCCGGATGAGACGTCGTACATCGTCAGCAACAGCAACGCTGGTCTGGGCCACGTCCTCAACGACGAGTGGCCTCATCGAGAAGTCCCGAACTGAATTCCGGAACGAGCCGAGGTGCCAACGCAGGTCGGTGGTTGCGAACTGCCGGAATCGGTGGGTAGTACAACTTGCCGACATCAGAGGGCGAATGCCCGTAAAGTCTCCTCGACCCTGCGCGACGCAGGCGCGGCGAGGGAGCAGCAGTTGGTCGGGTGGGGTCGAGTCCTGGCGCGTCACGCGCTCGTATCGGGTCTCACGGCGCTCGCCGTCTCCGTCGCGACCGGCATCGGCGGGCCGGTCGGCGTCGCGCAAGCGGCGGATCCCGTCATCGCGTCCGTGACGGCCTACGGCGCGCCCGACGGCGTCTTCGTCCAGTGGGACACGCCGGACCAGATGCTCCGGATGTGGCGCGTGACGCGCACGGTCGGCGACGTCGTCACCATCCGGGACGTGTGGGGTGTGAACTACACGGACCGCGACCTGTCGCCCGGCCAGGAGGCCACCTACACGGTCGCCGCCCACGACGGCTCGACGACATGGCCGGACTCGGCGCCCGCCACCGCCGCTCGCGGCGCCCAGGACTGGTCGGCACCGCAGGGCGCCCGCACGATCTCGGTCCGTGGACCGGCGGCACCCACCCCGGCGTCGATACTGCCGTACTCCAGCGACACGATGACGTTCGGCACGGACGAGAGGGCGAGCTTCGTCGTCGACGGCATCTCGGTCGGCCGACTGCCGGGTCCCGGCACCTACGACCTGGTGGCGTCCCCCGGGCCGGGGCAGGTGTGGTTCAGGACCTACTGCCCTTCGGGTGCGCCGTCGGGTCACGTCGACGTGTACGACGTGGTGTACGGCGCCAGCGGCACCCCGCTCGAGCTCGGAGCCGACGTCTCCTGGCGCTGCGGCGACGGCGAGACCCGCGTCGACATGATCCGCTTCAACTCCGCGGCGCCCGTCGCCCATGTGATCGTGGAGCCGCCGGCCGAGGCACCGAACTTCGTCCGTGGCCAGACGGTGACGCCGACCTGGCGTCTGCACAACATCGGCGACGCGCCCGCCACCATCGGCACGGTCACGGGGGCCGTCTCTGCCTGGGATGCCGCAGCCCCGACCTCCGCCGATTGCGACGGCGTATCGCTGCAGCCGGGCGACAGCTGCGCCGTGACAATGACGCTCACCCTCCCCTCCGACACAGAGCCGGGGGCTCGCACCGCGCAGCTCTACGCCACGGTGCAGGACCAGCCCGCGGCGGCTGGCCTGCGGACGTACACCGTCTACCACGAGCTCGTGCCGCCGACGCTGACGTGGGTCGGCCGCACGGCCAACGCAATCGGGCTGCGCTGGGACCTCTTCCCGTCGCAGATGCAGCCGCTCGCGCACCTGCTGGTCGAGCGCCGGGTGGACGGCGGCCCTTGGGCGGAGGTCGCCCGGGTCACGGCCGATAGCGGCTCCTGGACCGACTGGTCGGTGCGGCCCGGCATGAACGTGGCCTACCGCGTCTCCACTGTCGCCACCGACGGCGAGACGTCCGGAGCCTCGGCGGTGGTGTCGGGTGACGTGCCGGACTCGTCCCTGGTGTGGGCCAACGTCGTCGGGATCGCGGGCGGCGGCTCGCCCGCAGATCCCGAGGCCGTGTCGTTTGCGCTGGAGTCCAGCAACCTGACGACCGGCGTGGCGGTCTCGCCCGATCGCACCCACCTCGGCGTGGCCACGTACCACGACCCGACGAACACAGCCACGCTGTCACTCACCGATCTCACCGGACGCAACCCCAGGGTCCTGGCGACCAGCTCCTCGGGCAGCGACTTCAGGCACCTGCTGTTCTCGCCGGACGGCAAGCGAATCGCCTACGTGTTCCTGCACGGCTTCAGCGGCGTGGTCACCGTCCTCGACCTCACCTCGGGGAACTCGCAGCAGCTGCAGAACCAGGGGATCCCCTACGGCTGGTCCCCGGACGGCTCGTCGCTGCTGATGGCCGGCGGCATCTCGCCCACAGGTGAGCGGCTCACCGGACTGCGGTGGGTACGCGTGGCCGACGACACCTGGACGGCGGTGCCCGGGACATCTTCCATCCCGAACGACGACGGGACCACGGCGACCTCGGCGACGGTGTCACGGACCGGCGAGATCGTGTGGCTGGCGCCGACGCCCTCAGGCGGCCGGCAGCTGATGCGCGTGCCCGCAGGGGGAGGCGCGGTCGCCACCCTCTGGGCACCGGCTGGCTGCCACCTCAGCGAACCCCAGTTCTCACCGAGCGGCGGCGAGCTCTCGGTGGGCATCGGCGGTCCGACCTGCGCTCCGGGCACCAGCGGGACTGTCGCGCTGAAGGTGCCCACCACGGGCGAGGCAACCCAGTGGCGAAGGTTCCTCGCGCTCGCCCCCATGACCACCGCCTGGCTGACGCCGACCTCAGCGGCGCCCACCGCCACGGCGTCGGTGCCCCCGGTCACCGGCGCATCGGCGCCGGTGCAACTGACCGGCAGCGACCCGGACGACCAGGTCGGCGGGCTCGCCTACTCGTGCCGCCTCGACGGTGGCGCATGGCAGGGCTGTGGCAGGACGTGGCAACTCACCGGGCTTACGGCCGGCCCGCACACCGTCTCGGCGATGGCCACGGACCCGTCCGGTGCCCGCAGCCCCGCGGCCTCGGTGTCCTGGACCGTCGACCGGACCCCGCCCTCGGTCTCGGTGGCGGCGACCCCCGGGGCCGTCCTCGGCTCCAGCCTCACCCTGTCATGGTCGGCCACAGACACGGGTGGCAGCTCCGTTGCCTCCTACGACGTACGCGAGCGGTACGCGAGCCCAGCGGGCGGTTTCAGCGGATACGTCTACCCGAGCACCTGGCAGGGCAGGACGGCGACGACGCTGCCGCTCCGGCTGAGCCAGGGGTACAACTACTGCTTCTCCGTCCGGGGCAGGGACCGAGTCGGCAACGTCGGCTCCTTCAGCGCCGAGCGGTGCACGACCGCCGTGATGGACGATCGCGCCCTGGCCAACCACGGCGGGCTTCGCGGCACCAGCACGGCCTACGCATTCGGCACCTGGACGAGGCTGGCCAGCTCCTCGCAGTACGTGAGCCGCTCCGGCGTGCGCGCGCGCCGGCTCGGGCTCACGGTCGCGACCTGCAGTTCGTGCGGAGCGGTGGACCTGTGGATCGGCGGCGTGAAGTGGGGGCGCATCAACACCTACAGCTCCACCACCCGCTATCGCCAGACCCTGTGGCTGCCGTGGGCCGCGAGCCGCTACGGCACAGTCGTGATGCGTCCCGCCTCGACGCGCAGGGTGTACGTGGACGGGCTCGTCATCCAGAAGTAGCCGAGGTCCGGACGTCCCGTGTGCCAGCGGCTCGGGACTGCGATCGTTCGCGGCGAGCATCGTCCCGTTCGAGCTCGCGTTGCACGGCTGGGACCTCGCGCAGGCCAGCGGACAGCAGATCCACATCTCCGACGAGTTGGGTCGAACGCGGCGACCGCGATGGGTTCGTGCGCGCGGACGATCTCGAGTTGCACGGTGGTGTCCGGCAGCCCGAAGACGATCCCGTCCTCCCCGAAGCTGGCGGTGAACTAGCACGGCCGCCGGTCTCGAGGTCGCGGTGACCCGCCCCTTCAGGGTTCACGTGGTGTCCGTAGCGGGGCCGTCGCGCGGCTCGAGTACGACCACAGCCGTTTCGGTCGGGCGCCGCGCGGCGTACGCGTCGAGGTATCGGTCGATGTCATCCCAGCGGGACCACAGCCGCTCGCGCTCAGCTCCTTGTGCACGGCGCGCACGGACACGTCGTAGTTCGTCGCGCGTCTGGACGGTGGCGTCCGGATGAGCCTGCAGATTCAACCACCACGAGGGTTCGGCGGCACTCCAACCATTCATCGCCATCCTGATCAGGTTGTGGCCGTCCTCGAAGTAGCCGACGAGGACCTGTCGAGGCCGCCCGGTCCGTCGGCCAGTCGTGGTCAGCCGGAGCGCCCCCCAGCCCCCAGGCTTCGGCCGCCACAAACCCAGACGGCCACGCGTCCCGCGCACCAGCGCGCGATGGCCGTGCCAGAACACCACGACGAACCAGCGAGGCGGCAGCCACGCGCGGCGACTGCGCGTAGATGGTGACCGCCCGTCGCGATCCTCGGACACGACAAGATCGTGACCTTCTGCGTGCGGCTGGGTCAGGGCCGAAGTGCTCAGAATCCGCCCGCCGGCCGGCGAGGATCGACTCCGCCGGCATCCAATCATTTCCGCTAGGGGATTGGCCCCTCGTCGCCCTGGACCTTGACCCGGGTCGTCGGCTGCGGGGTGGCCGTCGCCGGCGGCTCAGCCAGCTGCTGCGGGTTCGGGGCGACCGCACGGTCGAAGACGTTACGCAGCAGCCTCGACATCCGCGCGTCGTCGCTGAGGGCGCCGTTGAAGCTCAGCGACCCCGCGCTGAAGACGAAGCCGCCGTTGGGCCGCTCCA
>DASVBF010000182.1:0-10748 GCA_036375975.1 Nocardioidaceae bacterium
GGCCCCATCCTCGCCCTCGTCTTGATCCACTCGGGCTTCTTCTCGATGGGGGTCTGGGCGTTGCGGACCTCGAGGCGGAGGAGCTTGCGTCCGTCGGGGTTGATCGAACCCGTCGAGACGGCCCCCTGTGTGCCTTCGGCCTGGCTCTGGTGGGCTGTGGGCGCGTGAGTCACGGCTCCCACCCTACGCCGCGTGTCCGAGCCGCCCGAATCGAGCAGGACGCCGGTCAGGGGATGTCCCGGCGCCGGAACAGGGAGGCCCTGCGACGACCGCGTGGCGGCTAAGCCGAAGGTCTTACGAGCGGAATACGCAGGATGTCGGACTTCTTCACCTTGGCCGGGTCCGGCCGGGGCTCGTAGTCCGGTGTCGGGGTGTATGGCGCCCAGGCAAGCAGCTCGCGAAGATGCCGCTCGGCGACCGGTGCGACCTCCTCGACCGTCACCCGTCGCCCGAGCTCCGCCGAGAGCGAGGTGACCCCGGCGTCGTCGATTCCGCACGGGACGAAGTGGTCGTACCAGGACAGGTCCACGTCGCAGTTGATCGCGAAGCCGTGCATCGTCACCCCGCGGGCGACCCGGATCCCGATCGCGGCGACCTTGCGCTCGGGACGGTCGGCGCCGGCCTGGAGCCATACCCCGCTGCGTCCCGGGACCCGCGCGGTGGTCACCCCGAGGTCGGTGCAGGTGTGGATCAGGGCCTCCTCGAGGCGTCGTACGTAGTCGACGACCTTCACGTGCTCGGGGAGCCGGACGATCGGGTACCCGACGAGCTGGCCCGGCCCGTGGAAGGTGATCTTGCCGCCGCGGTCGACGTCGATCACCGGGGCGGAGCTGTCGAGCGGCCGCTCGTGAGGTTCCGTGCGCTTGCCTGCGGTGAACACCGGCGGGTGCTCGAGCAGCAGCACGGTGCCCGGTCCACCGGCGACCACGTCGGCATGCACCTCCCGCTGGAGGTCCCAGGCCGCGACGTACTCGACAGCGTTCTCGCCGAACCCCACTGTCTGGAATCTGAGCTCCGTCACGAAGCCGAGCCTAGACCCGACCCGTCCGACAGGCGGTTCGCCGCGAACTCCGGGTGACTCCGGAGGGGGAACCGGAAGCGCGGCGACGCATAGTGCAGGATCATGAGAACTGACGGTGTCGGAAATGCACGGTTCTCCCTGCGTGCCGCCGGAGCGCCGTCCTGCACCGTGCTAGCACCGATCCGAAAGGCAGCCCGCCATGAGGCCCACTGCCCGTTCCGCACAGCCGCGCAGAGGCAGGTCACGGCGGTGGCTGCTGCCCGTGGTCGTGCTCCTCCTCTGGTTCGTGGTGGGCGGATACCTGAGCTCGTTCGCGGGAAAGCTCGCGAGCGTCCAGGAGAACGACAACGCCGCCTTCCTCCCGAAGACCGCCGAGTCGACGCTGGCGTCGAACGAGTACGCCAAGTTCATCGGCAACGAGAGCGTGCCCACCATCGCGGTCTTCCAGCGGGACGGCGGGCTGACCGCCGCAGACCAGAAGACGATGGCGGACATCGTCGACGAGGTGAAGAAGGTCGAGCACGTCGACGCGAACGCCGTCGTCGGGCCGATTCCGTCGAAGGACGGGACCGCGGCGCAGGTCATCGTGCCTCTCGCGACCTCGGACGGTGACGCACTGCAACAGGCGGTGGTCGACATCCGCGACGTGATGAAGCAGGCGCCCGCAGGTCTCACCGCCGTCGTGGGGGGCCCGGGCGGCATCCTCGGCGACTTCATCGAGGCGTTCGGCGCCATCGACGGCCTGCTGCTGGGCGTGGCGGGAGCCGTCGTCTTCCTCATCCTGTTCTTGGTGTACCGGTCGCCGATCCTGCCCTTCGTCGTGCTCCTCTCCTCGCTGCTGGCGCTCGGCGTCGCCTCCGCGGCGGTGTACTTCCTCGCGGACGCCGACGTGCTGACGCTCAACGGCCAGAGCCAGGGCATCCTGTTCATCCTCGCCGTAGGCGCCGCCACCGACTACTCGCTGCTGATCGTCGCCCGCTTCCGTGAGGAGCTGCGCGACCAGGAGTCGAAGTACGACGCCATGCGCAGCGCCTACAGGGCGGCCTTCGAGCCGATCCTCGCCTCCGGGCTCACGGTCATCCTCGGTCTCCTGTGTCTCCTGCTCTCGGACCTGTCCAGCCTGAAGGGGCTCGGACCCGTGGGCGCCATCGGCGTCGCCGGGGCCATGTTCGCCGCGCTGACCCTCCTCCCGTCGATCCTCGTCCTGCTCGGGCGGGCGGCGTTCTGGCCGATCAAACCGAGGTACGGCTCCCCGCACAGCGACACGAAGGGGATCTGGGGTCGAGTCGCCCGGCTGGTGGGCCGCCGGGCACGGGTGGTGTGGATCGCCACGTTCGTGGGACTGGCCGTCTGTGCCGCGTTCGTGCCGACGCTCAACGAGGACCCGGTTCCGCAGACCGACCTCTTTCTCACGGAGGTCGACTCCGTGAAGGCGCAGGACATCCTCGACCAGCACTTCAAGGCCGACGAGAGCAGCCCTGCGATCATGGTGGTGCCACTGGAGAGCCTGCGTGGGGCAGTGGCGGCGGCTGCCGAGCAGCCCGGTGTCGCGCCCAAGGGTGTTTCCGTGCTTCCCGCCGGCCCGCCCGCGCCGGGACAGCCCCCGCAGCCGAAGGTCGTGGACAACGAGGCGATCGTCCTGGTGACGCTGGACAGCGCCGCGGACTCCGCTGCGGCCACCGACACCGTGCGCAACCTCCGGACGGAGATCGACCAGGTCAGCCCGGCGATCGTGATCGGCGGTCAAACCGCCACGCAGATCGACACGCGCGACACGATCGACCGTGACCGGTTGATCGTGATCCCGGCGATCCTGATCGTCATCTTCATCGTGCTCGCCCTCTTGCTGCGGTCACTGCTGGCGCCGTTCCTGCTCATCGCGGCGAACGTGCTCTCCTTCGGCGCGACCCTCGGCATCAGCGCGCTGCTGTTCAACCACGTGTTCGACTTCCCGGCCTCGGACCCGTCGACCCCGCTGATCGGCTTCGTCTTCCTCGTGGCCCTGGGCATCGACTACTCGATCTTCCTGATGACCCGGGTGCGGGAGGAGTCCATCCGGCAAGGAACCCATCCCGGCATCCTGAAGGGCCTCTCCGCCACGGGCGGCGTGATCACCTCGGCAGGCGTGGTGCTGGCGGCGACGTTTGCTGCCCTCGGTGTCCTGCCGATTCTGTTCATCGCGCAGATCGCGTTCATCGTGGCCTTCGGCGTGCTGCTCGACACGATCATCGTGCGGTCGCTGCTGGTGCCCGCGCTGGCCTACGACGTAGGACCGCCGGTCTGGTGGCCGAGCCGGCTGTGGCACACGCCGGACCATGCCGACCACGTGACCGCGGAGATGCTCCACCTCGGCCGCGCCGACGGCGTGCCGGGTTTCGAGGAAGACGAGGCCGAGCGCCTCACGCACGGACCTGTGGACGACGGGAGCGGGAAGCCCCGGTCCTAGGCCAGAGTGGGACGCGTGCGTCCCGGCTCGCGTCTCTTCTCTGTCACCGTGGTCGTCGTCTGGGCCCTGCTGCTCACCGGATGTGCGGGTGATCGGGTTCGTGAGCCCTCGCCCGCCGGTGGGGCGGGAGCCGAGGCGACGGGCAGGCCCGCGAGCTTCCCGGCGTCCGACGTACTCCGGCGCTGGGACCGCGCGCGGGCTCGCGCCTTCGCGGAGGGGGACCTCGCGACGTTGCGGAGCCTGTACGTCGAGAGATCGACCGCCGGTACGTCGGACGTGCGGATGTTGCGGGCGTATCTCCACCGAGGCCTGACCGTCGAGGGCATGCGCATGCAGGTCATCGCTCTCGAGGTGCTTCGTCAGGAGAGACGACGGCTGCGTATGGTCGTCACCGACCGCCTCGCCGGCGCAGTCGCCGTGGGACCCGGGCTGCGTGTGCCGCTGCCGAGGGACCGGGCCTCGAGACGGCTCGTGGAGCTGCGACGATCCTCGGTCCGTGATCCGTGGCGGGTGGCGCTGGTCAGGGAGTCATCGCGGAGGCAAGCCGCTCCTCGAGGGTCGGCTGCCCGAACACGAAGCCCGCATCGAGCAGGCGCGCCGGCTCGACCCTGACGGAGTTGAGGAGCTCGTCGGACAGCGCGCCGAGGACCTTGCGCATGGGCCAGGCGGGTGCCCGGACCAGCGTCGGGCGGTTGAGCATCCGGCCGAGCTGCTTCGTGAACTCCTCGTTCGTCGTGGGGTTCGGCGCGCTCAGGTTGTAGACACCGCGGCACTGGTCGTTCGTCGCCAGGAAGGTCACGGCACGCAGCCAGTCCTCGAGCGAGATCGTCGGGAAGTACTGCCGCCCGTCTCCGAGCGGTCCGCCGAGTCCTGCCCGGAACAGCGGGAGGAGCGGCTTGAGGACGCTGCCCCGTCTGTCGAGGACGACGGACGTGCGCATCACACAGACCCTTGCTCCGGCGTCGTCGGCCGGTTCCGTGGCCTCCTGCCAGTCGAGGGTGACCTGCCCCAGAACTGTCCTGCCGGGCGTCGAGGAATCCTCGGTGAGAACCTCGTCGCCGCGGTCGCCGTAGCCGGAGATGCCGTTCTGGGCCAGGAAGACCGGCTTGCCGGGGGAGGAGGCCACCGCGTCGGCGAGCGTCCGCGTGGTGGCTACGCGGCTGTCGCGGAGCGTCCTCTTGTAGGCGGCTGTCCACGGCCATCGGGCGATGGGGGCCCCCGCCAGGTTCACCACGACGTCCGCGCTGTCGATCACGCCTTGGTCGACCTTCCCCTGGTAGGGGTCCCAGCTCGACTCGTGCGAGGAGACGGACGTGCCGCGGACCAGGCGGACGACGTCGTGGCCCTGGCGGGCGAGGTGGTCTCGCAGAGCCTGACCGAGGAAGCCGGAGGCCCCGGCGATCACGAAGCGCATGAGAAGAACTCTGGCATGTCGTCCCAACCCCGATTCGCGTTGTGGTGCGGGGTAGTGGACGGTCTACAAGCGGCATGCCGCTTGTAGACCGTCACTAACCCCGCGTTACAGCTGGTCAGACCTCGAACTGGCCTGCCTCGAGGCGCTCCTTGACCTCGCCGAGGAAGCGGGCCGCGTCCGCACCGTCGACCAGCCTGTGGTCGTAGGTGAGGGCGAGGTACATCATGTGCCGCACCGCGATCGTCTCGCCGAGGTTCGGGTCGTCGATCACGACCGGCCGCTTGACGATCGAGCCCGTCCCGAGGATGGCCACCTGGGGCTGGTTGATGATCGGGGTGTCGAACAGCGCACCGCGGCTACCCGTGTTGGTCAGGGTGAACGTGCCACCGGCGAGCTCGTCCGGCCCGATCTTGTTCTTGCGGGTCCGGTCCGCGATGTCCGCGATCTTGCGCGCGAGCCCTGCCACCGACAGGTCGCCGGCGTCCTTGATCACCGGGGTCAGCAGGCCCTTCTCGGTGTCCACCGCCACGGAGAGGTTCTCGTGGTCGTAGTAGGTGACCTCGCCCTTCTCCGTGTCGATCGCGGCGTTCAGGGACGGGTGGGCCTTGAGCGCGTCGATCGCTGCCTTGGCCATGAACGGCAGGAAGGAGAGCTTCACGCCCTCGCGCTCGGCGAACTCGGCCTTGACGGAGTCGCGAAGGCGCGCGACCGGGGTCATGTCGACCTCGACGACGGTGGTCAGCTGGGCCGAGACCTGCAGCGACTCGACCATGCGCTTGGCGATCACCTTGCGCAGCCGGCTCAGCGGCTCGGTCCTGCCGCGCAGCGGGCTCGGCATCGACGGCGCCTTCTCGGGAGCCGCTTCGGCAGCTGGGGCCTCCGGGGCCGGCTGCTTCTCGGCCGCGGGCTGCTGTGCCTTCGCTGCTTCCAGCACGTCCTGCTTGCGGATCCGTCCGCCGACGCCCGTGCCCTTGACCTGCGACAGGTCGACGCCCTGGTCCGCGGCCATCTTGCGCACCAGCGGCGTGACGTAGGCTCCCTCGCCGTTCTCCTTCGACGGGGCAGGCTGCTCCTTCTGCTCCGGGGCGGGCGGAGCGGCCTGGGCCTGCGGGGCCTGGGCCCGCGGGGCTTCCTGCTCGGCCTGTGGCTGCTCCGGCTCGCGGGCCATCTGGCTCTGCTTCGCGGTGGCTGCCTCGTCTCGGGCGACGGCCTGGGCGGACTCGCCCTTGTCCTGGGCCTCCTCCTCGACCTCGGCAGTGGTCTCCCTCGCCTCGGTGGGCTCCGCGGTCGGCTCGGAGGGAGCCGGGGCCTCCTCCGCCGTCGGCTGGCCCGACCCGACGATCGCCAGCTCTGCGCCGACCTCGACGGTCTCGTCCTCCTGGACCTTGATCTCGAGCAGCGTGCCGGCGACAGGGGAGGGGATCTCGGTGTCGACCTTGTCGGTGGAGACCTCGAGCAGCGGCTCGTCCACGGCGACCTCGTCACCGACCTGCTTGAGCCAGCGGGTGACCGTGCCTTCGGTGACCGACTCGCCGAGCGCCGGGAGCACCACCGGCGCGCCACCACCGCCGGTCTTCGTGCCCTCGACGGATGCCTCTGCCTCCGGTCGGGTGTCGGCAGGACCAGGGGCCGTCTCCTGTGCCATCCCCGCAGGCTCGGTGGTGGCCTTGGGCATCTCGGTCTGCGGCTCGGTCTGCCGGTCGACCTCCTCGTCGGGGGGCGCGGCCTCTTCTCCAGGAGCTCCACCCACGCCCTCGCCCGGCCCTGCGTCACCCTCGGCCTGCCCTGCCTCGGCGGACTCCTGCTGGGTCGACTCCTCCTCGGTGGTGCCGCCGGAGTCACCCTCCGACTCACCCTCGTCGCCGATCGTGGCCAGCTCGGCGCCGACCTCGACGGTCTCGTCCTCCTGGACCTTGATCTCGAGAAGGGTTCCGGCGACCGGGGAGGGGATCTCGGTGTCGACCTTGTCGGTGGAGACCTCGAGCAGCGGCTCATCCACGTCTACGTGGTCGCCTGGCTTCTTCAGCCAGCGAGTGACGGTGCCTTCGGTGACGGACTCACCGAGAGCCGGGAGGGTGACTGAGGTCGCCATGCGTTCCTTCGCTCCTTCTGCTGGCCTGAACTGCTGTGCCGCCGGGGTCATACGGTGGTGCTGAGCCTACGAGACCGCGTCATGAGTGCGCGTGGAGAGGCTTCCCGGCCAGGGCCAGGTGCGCTTCGCCGAGCGCTTCGTTCTGCGTCGGGTGGGCGTGCACAAGGGGTGCGACGTCCTCGGCGTACCCTTCCCAGTTGTAAATAAGCTGAGCCTCGCCGATCAGCTCCCCGACCCGGGCGCCGACCATGTGGACGCCGACCACGGGGCCGTCCTTCTGCCGGACGAGCTTGACGAAGCCCTGGGTCCTGAGGATCTGGCTCTTGCCGTTGCCGCCGAGGTCGTAGGTCAGGGTCTCGACCTGGTCGGCGCCGTACCGCTCCTTGGCCGCCGCTTCGTCGAGTCCGACGGAGGCGACCTCCGGGTCGGAGTAGGTCACCCGCGGGATGCCCGCCTCGTCGATCGGGGTCGGCTCGAGTCCGGCGATCTGCTCGGCCACGAAGACGCCCTGCTGGAAGCCGCGATGCGCCAGCTGGAGGCCAGGGACGATGTCTCCGACGGCGTAGACGTTGTCGAGGTTGGTGCGGCATCGCTCGTCGGTGAGGACGAAGCCGCGCTCCATGGCGACGCCCTGCTCGGCGTACCCGAGTCCGTCGGTCCGTGGACCGCGGCCGACCGCCACGAGGAGGATCTCCGCCTCGATCGTCTCGCCGCCTTCGACGACGACCCGCACGCCGTCGTCGGTCCGCTCGGCCGACTGGAAGGGCGTCCCCACCTTGAACCCGATCTTGCGCTTGCGGAAGGCTCGCTCGAGCGCCTTCGACACCGCCTCGTCCTCAGCCGGGACGAGCCGGGGGAGCGCCTCGACGATGGTGACCTCTGCCCCGAAGGACTTCCACACCGAGGCGAACTCGCAGCCGATGACCCCGCCGCCCAGGACCACCGCGGAGGCGGGAACCCGGTCGAGGGTGAGGGCGTGCTCGGACGTCAGCACCCGGTCGCCGTCGATCTCGAGCCCTGGCAGGCTCTTCGAGTACGACCCGGAGGCGAGCACGACGGACCGGCCCACGAGCTTCTGGCCCGCGACCTCGACGGTGTCGGGCGCGACGAGGCGCCCCTCGCCCTCGACCACCGTGATCCCGCGGTTCTTGATCAGCCCGGTGAGGCCCTTGAACAGGCGGGCCACCACGCCGTCCTTGTACTTGTTCACGCCGCCCATGTCGATGCCCTCGAGCGTCGCGTTGACGCCGAACTGCTCGGACTCACGGGCGGCGTCGGCCACCTCGGCGGCATGCAGCAGCGCCTTCGTGGGGATGCACCCGACGTGGAGGCACGTGCCGCCGACCTTGTCTCTCTCGACCATGGCCACCGAGAGGCCGAGCTGGGCGGCCCGGAGCGCGCAGGCATACCCGCCGCTCCCGGCACCGAGGATCACCACGTCGAAGTTGTTCTGGGCGCTGTCCGCCACTGCTCCTCCGTCTTCAAAGTATTCAGGGGTCGCCTGCTCGGCCAATCTTTGCACCAATGTGTGCCATGTCCACATCAGCCCTCGCGTCCTCCGCGCAGCTCTGGACGGCCGCGGCGCTTTGCGGAGTTTCGGTCATTTCTCAGGACCGTAAGCCACACTGGGGGAATGGGTTTGATGAGCCGCTTCAGCCGGCGTCGAGGAGGGGGCCGCACGCGGAGGCCCAAGGGCAGGGGCCCCACCACGGTCCGTGCCGCTGACGCTGCGGACGAGAGGCACCTCGAGGAGTTCGCCCGGACGCGCCGCGGGGTGGAGGGGTTCGTCGAGCCACGCACCGCAGTCTCCGACGTGACCCTGCTCCTGGTGGCGCACGACGGCGAGTGGACACGGCGTCGGGTTCCGTCCGTCGACTGGGCGCACCGCTTCGCCAACAGGCACGGCGTGCCCTCCTACGACGCTGCCGTCGTCGGCTACCCGGCCAGGATGCGGGAGTACAACCGGAGGAAGAAGGCAGCGGGCAGCTGAGCCTTGCCAGGGGCACGGCGCCTACCGGCCCTTGGGCCCGCCGCCGAACGCCTCCCGCCCGTCCTGCCGCCGGCCTTGGGCGTCGCGTCGGCTCCGCCGCCGCGGCCAAGCCCTCTGACGCGCCGGCGACACGACGGCCGTCCGGCGACCGCGGGAGGCCTTCCGGACGGCTCGCAGTCCCGGTCAGGTCTCCGTGAGCGAGGCGGCCAGCTCGACGAGGGTGGCCACTGACATGCCTGTCCCTCCGGGACCGACGTAGCCGTAGGCGGCCTTCTCGTTGAACGCCGGCCCGGCGATGTCGAGGTGGGCCCACCGGTGCTCGCCCACGAACTCCCGGAGGAAGGCGGCGGCGTAGAGCGCGCCGCCCCAGCGCTCGGAGTTGTGCTGGGCCAGGTCGGCGATCTTCGTGTTGCTGCGGACCTTCTCGCCTATCTCCTCGGGGATCGGCAGTGGCCAGTGCGCCTCGCCGACACGCTCGCCCGCGGCCCTCACCGAGTCGATGAGCTCCTCGTCGTTGCCCATCAGGCCGGCGACCCGGTCGCCGAGCGCGACCTGGCAGGCCCCGGTCAGCGTGGCGACGTCGACGATCACGTCCGGCTTGTTCTCCGTCGCCTTGACGAGCGCGTCGGCGAGCACGAGCCGTCCCTCGGCGTCGGTGTTGAGCACCTCGACCGTCTTGCCGCCGTACATGGTGAGCACGTCACCAGGACGCGTCGAGTCGCCGGACACCATGTTCTCGGCCATCGGTGCGTAGGTCGTGACCGCGACCGGCAGCCCCAGCTCTGCGATGGCGAACGTCGCGGCGACGACGGATGCGGCCCCCGCCATGTCGCACTTCATGGTCATCATCGATGCGGCCGGCTTGATGCTGAGGCCGCCCGAGTCGTAGGTGATTCCCTTGCCCACCAGGGCGAGGTGCGCCTTGGCGCCCCGGGGCTTGTACGTCAGCTGGACGAGGCGCGGCGGGTTGGCCGAGCCGCGCCCCACGCCGATGATGCCGCCGCACCCGTCTGCCTCGAGAGCCTTCTCGTCCATCACCTTCACGGTGACCTTGGTGGCCTTGTGGTCCTTCTTCGCCGTCGCGATGGCGTCCGCGAACTTCTGGGGGGTGAGGTCGCCTGGTGGCGTGTTCACCCAGTCGCGCACCAGCTTCGTGGCGGCCGTGACGACCTGTGACGTCTCGAGCGCGCCCGTCGCCTCCTTGTTGCGAGCCGCGTCGCTCAGGATGACGACCTCACCGGCTGCATCCTTGGCAGGGGAGGTCTTGAAGGTGGTGAAGGAGTAGGCCCCGAGCTGGTAGCCGTCGGCCACGGCTCGCACGTGCTCGGCGTCGCCGGCGGGGAGCGCGAGCGCCACGGTCTGGGCGTTCGACACCGCGCGTGCCGCGACGCCTGCCGCCCGTCGTACTCCCTCCGCGGTGAGCTTCTCACTGTCACCGAGCCCGACGAGGATCAGCAGCGGCGACTTGAGGGCGCCGCCGGTCGGGATCTTCACGACCTCGCCCGGCTTGCCCTCGAAGCCGAGGGTGGAGAGGAGCGGTTGGAGCTTGCGGCCGTAGGCCGACGCGACACCCTCACCGCCCGGCGCGATCTCGAGGCCCTTCTTGGCCCTCACGACGCCGGCCACGACCACGTCGCTCTTGGTCTTGTCGGCTGCGCCCTTGCGGAGGCTGTACGTCGTCACAGTGGTTCGACTCCCTCGTCGTCTTGTCCCTCGTCTGACCCCGCATGCTAGCCCGCGCCCCCAGATCTCCCTGCTGCGATAGGTTCCGAACATGGACCCGAT
>DASVBF010000260.1:0-2926 GCA_036375975.1 Nocardioidaceae bacterium
CGGTAAGACGTCGGTGGCCATGCAGTTCGCGCTCGCCGGCGCACAGCGGGGCGAACCCGCGCTTGTCGTCGGCTTCGAAGAAAGCCGCGACCAGATGCTGCGCGCCGTCAGCGGCTGGCCCTACGACGTTGCCGCCCTGGAAGCCGACGGCAAGCTCCGCTTCCTCATCGACTACCCCGAGGTCCGCACCTTCGAAGAGCACTTGGTCCGCATCCAGGGGGATGTCGCGGACCTCGGCGCGACCCGGCTCGTGCTCGACAGCCTCACCTCACTGCGACGCGGCGGCCCCGAGCGCAGCTTCCGTGAGTTCACCATCGGCCTGACCGGCTTCCTCAAGCAGCACGAGGTCGCCGGGCTCCTCACCACGGGCCAGGCCAGCCTCGCCGGCCAGGACCTGACGGCCACACAAGAACACGTCTCCTCACTCACCGACGCCATCGTCATGCTCCGTTATGTCGAGGTCTACGGCGAACTCAAACGCGGCATCACCGTGCTGAAGGCGCGCGGCTCCGACCACGACAAGACCATCCGCGAATACACCATCGGCCCGGACGGCATCCACATCGGTTCACCGCTGCGGACCACCACCGGCATCATGTCCGGCCGGCCATCACAGCTCGACGCCACCGAAAGTGCACGACTCACCGACATCTTCCCCACCGACGAACATTGAAGTGTGGACTACCGCACTGTTCCGGCAGGATGCCGACCCCGCTGGTGATCTCCGTCGGGATGCCGCACACAGCGATCCCGGTCAGTCCCCAGATGACGATCCTGGACCTTTGCGTTTGGGTCACGGTGACCGGCCGGCCATGTTCCTCCGCGCCATCGCGAGGGACAGCAGATGATCACGTTTGCATGGTCGCGACCCCGTGAGCCGGTTAGCATGCCGATGGATACGCCTGGTGTGGTCCAGACCCAGCCTCCAGGCGTACGCGGGTCCTGGTCGACCAGTTCCAGGAACTGGTCGTCGCCATGCCGGACCTTCTCGATGGGGTGATCCAACCTGTGCGGCGGCGCCTGAAGAGCGGTCTCATGGAAGCCGATGGGGCGGCGATGGTGGCGGAGGGCGTAAAGCCCAATCTCGTCAGCAAATTCGCAGACGAGTTCAATCCACGTTTCCCCGCGATCTCGGAATCCGAGTTCCCCCCGTCTACTGGGATTGAGGCAGCGCCACTCCGGGCTACCCGAGGTGCCGGCCCACGCTAAGGGTGGTCAAGCTCAGCGGCTCGCATCGCTCGGGATCCCAGTTGTGCTCACGCTTAACGGTCTCGTAGATCGGCTCGTCGTCGCTCCTCATGTCCTGAGGATCGGCACGGCTCCCGTACACCTGAAGGACGTGCAGACCGGCCGTTTTCGCTGTGAGGGCGCACCACGCCGCACAAGCCCGTAGAGCCCTGTTCGTCGCCAGCTCCCCGGCGACCTGGTGCGTCCAGCAGGCGGCGAGAAGCACGCAACTTCTGGTGTAGCGGGCGACTCGCACCCGGCGCGAGTAACGATCAGGCGGACACGATCGTGCGAGTCATCACGCAGTTCTTCTGGCCCTTGGACCGCTCGTAGGTGAAGCCGGCTTCCTCGTACATCTTGCGGGTGCCGTTGTAGAGGAAGGAGGAGGACATCCTCTTGCCCTCCGGCTGCTTCGACATGTCGTGCGGGTAGCCCTCGACCACCCCGCCACCGGCCTTGGCGATGAGGTCGAGGGCGCCGCGTAGGGCCAGCGACGCGAGCCCGTGCCGCCGGTAGCGACGGTCCACAAAGATGCACGTGATTCGGTAGTCCGGAGGGCTTCCCAGTCCTGCCTCGTACTCCTGACGGTGGTGGATGTTGGGCAGTTCCTCGGGCGGTCCGTACTGTGCCCAGGCCACCGCCTCGTCGCCATCGAAGACCAGCGCTGCGTGTGCATGCCCCTCCGCAACCAAGCGGCACTTGAAGTCGCGGTTGCTCTCGTAGGTGCGGTCCTTGTCGCGGGAGAGCGTGTGGAACCAGGTGCACCAGCACCCGCCGAACACGCCGTTGTGCCGCGCGACCAACTCGGCGAAAGTGGGCCAGGTGTCGGGCGCCAAGGGCCGGACCGTGAGGTCATCCACGTCCATCGAAATCTCGGCGGGCATGCAGCCAGATTAGGGCGAATTTCGGACGGTCTCCTGCCGGATATGCAAACAGCACCGCCGCGGTCAGGAGCCGAGAGGTCCAAGGGCTCCACTCCGCATCACTGCAGTCCAACCATCGCGTCTGCGCAGCATGGTCCGTACGCGCCGGCAGGCGGCGGTAAGACGCACCGCAATCCGGAAACTGCGACGGCGTGCAGCTCCCGCCCTGCCACTCAACATGGAGGCGAGGGACTCCTACTCTCGTGTGGTGGAGGAGCTGCGGACCAATCGCCAGATCGAGAACGCTGCGATCGACCATGTTCTGCGGCTTGAGGCTGCCGCGGGCCGCCACGCCGTCGATACCCGGGGTCGGGGCGCGCTGGCGGATATCGAAGGTGATCGAATCATTGAGGTCAAGGCCTACGGAGACTCGGCGCGGGGCTCAGATCTTTGGCTCGAGGTCCGGCAAGTCCAAGCGGCTGAAGCCGACCCGAAGCGCTTCCACCTTGTGATCGTCGAGAACGTTCGCCAGGGAGACCCGGCAGCCTTCCGCGTCCTCGACCTCAGTGGTGAACGGCTTGCTTCGCTGCTCGCCCGGAAGCGCGAGAAGCACTACTTCGAAGTGCCGTTCCCCGTGGGGATCTACGACGCTCTCGTTGGCGACATTGGAGGTTAGCCCCGGTCGCGGACGTGGTCGCCGCGGCGGGCACGCCGTGCCCGTCGGTGGGACCACAAGCGTCGCAGAAGTTTCCGACATCCCGAGCGGCAAGGCGATGGCGGCGGGCTGAACGTGCGGAGTGAGCTGCAAGGGCATCGCCAATGCTGCTTCTCCGGGG
>DASVBF010000277.1:0-2536 GCA_036375975.1 Nocardioidaceae bacterium
GCGCTTGCCGAGGGCTCTCCGGAGGCGGCCGCCGTGGTGCTCGACCGGTTTCCGGGGGAGCCGCTGCCCGCCGACGTCTACACCGCCTGGGCGGAGGAGCCTCGGGAGCGTCTCTCGGCGCTCCGGCGTCGGCTGCTGCGCCAGGACCGGCGGTGGCGCGAGATGGTCGAGCTCGACCCGGTCGACGAGGAGGCTCACGTCGGGCTCATGAGGGCCCTGGCCGCGCAAGGCGACAGGCGCGGGGCGCTCCTGCAGTTCGAGCGGCTGGACCGGGCGCTTCGTCGCGAGCTCGGGACCGGCCCGGGACCCGAGGCAACGAAGGTTCGCGACGATCTCGTGGCCGCGATCCGCGAGATGGGCAGCCTGACATCGGCCGATGAGGGCCGCCTGGAGCAGCAGATCCGGTTCTGCCGGACCGCTGACGGGGTGACCCTCGCGTACGCCTCCTCGGGGAGCGGCCCACCGTTGGTCAAGGCTGCCAACTGGCTCACCCATGTCGACCACGACTGGCACAGCTCCGTCTGGAGGCACTGGCTGGTGGACCTCTCGCGGAAGCACCGGCTGGTGAGGTACGACGAGCGGGGCTGCGGTCTGTCGGACTGGGACATCAAGGAGCCCGACTTCGAGAGCTGGGTGCGCGACCTCGAGGCAGTCGTCGATGCAGCCGGCCTGGAGCGGTTCCCCCTGCTCGGCATCTCCCAGGGCGGTCCCGTCGCGCTCGTCTATGCCGCGCGGCATCCGGAGCGGGTGACCAGGCTGGTGCTCTACGGCACCTACGTCCAGGGTCGGCTCGCCCGGGCCGCGACCGAGGAGCAGCGACGCGAGCACGGCCTGCAGGTCGAGCTGGTCCGGGTCGGGTGGGGGCGAGACGAGCCGTCCTTCCGGCAGGTGTTCACCTCTCAGTTCATGCCCGAGGCGTCCCGGGAGCTGTGGGAGGAGTTCAACGAACTGCAGCGCACGACGACCTCGCCCGACAACGCCGCGCGAGTGCTGAACCTGAACGGCTCGATCGACGTCACCCGGGAGGCCTCGCTCGTCCGCGTCCCGACGCTGGTCCTGCACGCCCGCGACGATCGCCGGCCGCCGTTCGAGCAGGGCCGGTTGATGGCCTCGCTCATCCCCGACAGCAGGTTCGTGGCGCTCGAGAGCAGCAACCACATCCTCTTGGCGGACGAGCCCGCCTGGGGTGTCTTCCTGCGGGAGGTCGAGGCGTTCCTGGCGGAGTGACTGCTCGTCGCCCGAGACGACAAGAGGGCTGTTCCCGCCTGTGGCGGGAACAGCCCTCATCGCGTGGTGGTCAGCGCCGGTGGCTGCCCTGCTTGGTGTGGTTCCTGCCCTTGCCCGTCGTGGTCGCGGCGGCCGAGACCTGGTAGGCGGTGGCCGCAGCCGCGTCGATGATGCCGTGGCCGTAGGAGGTCGTGAAGGCACCGGTGCCGGCGCCAGGCGTGCGGGCGGTGTCGATGATCGCCGCCTCCACGTTGTCCCGGCTCCGACCCTGCGCGAACAGCAGCGCGCCCAGACCTGCGACGTGCGGCGTGGCCATCGAGGTGCCCGCGTAGTAGTCGTAGTCGCTCTGCCCGCAAGCAGCGGAGCCCTTCCCCTGAGGGACGGTCGAGACGATGTCGTCCTGGCAGGAGACGAGACCGGCGCCACCAGGAGCGGCGACCGCCTTCATGTCGGGCTTGACGGCGCCGTTGCTGTACCAGGACGGAGCCTCGTTGCGATCGGTGGCCGTGACGCAGAGCGCGCCGTCCTCGAACGAGGGAGTGCCGCAGACCGGGAAGCTGTCGTTGCCGGCCGCAGCAACGACGAGAACACCCTTCGACTTGGCGTAAGCGATGGCGTCCTTCACGGAGGTGTCGACGCCGGTGATCGTGAGCGCCTGGGCCCCAGGGATCGCGCCGAGGCTGAGGTTCACGACGTTGGCGCCGTGGTCCGCGGCGTAGCGGATGCCGGTCGCGATGTCCTCGAACGAGCCGCTGCCGTCCTCGAGCGCCTTGATCGGCATGACCTTCGCGTCCGGAGCGGTGCCCGCGACGCCGATGCCGTTGTCGGTGACAGCGGCCACGATGCCGCTCACGTGCGTGCCGTGGGTGTCGTTGTCCTGCCCGACCCCGTCCATGCCCTTCCAGTCACCGTTGCCGCAGGTCGTCTGCTGCTTGCCGCAGCCGACCACCGTGACCCCGGGCACCAGGTTGGCCCTGAGGTCGGGGTGGTTGAGGTCGACGCCCGTGTCGACGACCGCGACGACGGCCCCGGTCCCGGTCGTGCTGGCCCAGGCCTGCTCGGCCTTGATCTGGTCGAGACCCCACTGCTGGCTGCGCAGGGGATCGTTGGTGGTCGCCATGGCGGGAGCGGCCACGGCGGCGGCGACGAGGGTGAGGCCGCCGGCAAGAGCGCCGAGGCGGGTGCGCCTCGAGAAGCGGGAGAGACCGAGTGTCATGCCCGAGCCCTTCGTGATGAGGTGGTCTGGTGCCTGTTCAACGACCGGTGCCGTTCGAGGTCACGTCGGTCACGTCCGGTCTGACGAGCGAGG
>DASVBF010000336.1:0-7451 GCA_036375975.1 Nocardioidaceae bacterium
TGGGTGCTGTTCGCGTCCATGGTCCTCACCGCGGTGCTGACGATGGCCTACTCGATGCGCGCCTGGCTGATGGTGTTCTTCGCGCCTGCCCCGGAGCTGGAGTCGCCCGAGGCCCACGAGGCCCCGCCGTCGATGAAGGTGCCGCTGTATCTGCTCTCGATCCCGACCGTCCTGGGAGGGCTGGCGATCGCCTACCCCGAGGCGATCTTCGGGCCGGGGGAGTACGACCTGGTCCACACCGGGCTGTCGGTGGTGATGACCCTGCTCGTCGTCGTCACCGCGGTGGCCGTGGCCCGGCTGTGGCAGCGCAGCGGCGGGCGCGACCCGTGGCACGCGGTCTCGCTTCCGCATCCCCCGGTGGACCGCGTCTACGCCGCCGGGGTGGTCCGGCCCGTCCAGTGGCTGGCGCGCGTGGTCCGGGCCAACGACAGCGACGTGATCGAGTGGTACACCCAGGGTGCAGGGGTCGTGACCCGCGGCCTCGGCTGGCTGCTCCGACGTGCGCAGACCGGCAACGTGCAGACCTATCTCATGGTCGTCGTGGTCGGTGCCTGCGCAGCAGCCGTCGCGGCGGGGGTGGTCTCGTGATCCCGGTCTTGCTCAACGGCCTGGTCGCCGCGCCTGTCGCCTTCGCGCTCCTCGCCGCGCTCGCCTCGCGACGGGAGCGGCTCGCGGTCGGCCTCGCCGTGCTCGGCGGGTTCGTGACGTTCGCGTGGTCGGTCTGGCTCGCCGTGGCGCACGACGGCAGGCTCGGCTCGGCGGGCAGCACGGTCGACGTCCTATGGCTCGGCGCGCTCGACGTGCACTGGAAGCTCGGGATCGACGGCATCTCCGGGCCGCTGGTCCTGATGACGACGCTGGTGTTCGTGACGGCGCTGTTCTCGCTGCGCCGCTACGCACCGGAGAACGCCGAGGGCGGCCCCCGCCGCACCGTGTCCCTGGCCGTCCTGCTGCTCGTCATCGAGGCGGGGGTCCTGGGTGCGTTCGTGGCCCTCGACATGGTGCTCTTCTTCGTCTTCTTCGAGGTCGCCCTCATCCCGATGTGGTTCGTGATCAACACCTGGGGCGACGCTCACGACCCGGCGACGCGACGTCGCGCGGCGACCCGCTTCCTGATCTTCACCGTGACCGGGTCGGCCCTGATGCTGGTGGGCTTCCTGCTGGTGCGCACCGACGCCGGCACCTTCGACATCGTGCGGATCGCGACGTCGTACACCCCTGCAGGCGCGACCGCCGTGGCGGCAAGTGCGCTCGTCGCCCTGGGGCTGGCCGTGAAGACCCCCCTGTGGCCGCTGCACATCTGGCTGCCGGACGCGCACTCCAAGGCGCCCACGGTCGGCTCCGTGGTGCTTGCGGCCGTGCTGCTCAAGCTCGGCACGTACGGCTTCCTGAGGTTCTGGATGCCGGTCACCTCCCCGGAGTGGGTGCTCGTCCCGCTGGTCGCGGCGCTCGGCGTCGTCGGCATCGTCTACGCCGCTCTCGCCTGCCTGGTGCAGACCGACCTGAAGCGGCTGATCGCCTACTCGAGCGTGGGCCACATGGGCTTCGTCGTCCTCGCGGCAGCGACGTTCACGGTGGGTGGTGTGCAAGGCGCGGTCTTCGCCAGCGTCGCCCACGGCCTCATCACGGGCCTGCTGTTCTTCCTCGCCGGCGCGATCAAGGACCGCTACGGCACGACCGACCTCGCCCGGCTCACGGTGCTGTACGGCAAGGTGCCGCGTCTAGGTGGCGTTTTCGCCTTCGCCGCGATGGCCTCCCTCGGCCTGCCGGGTCTGGCCGGTTTCTGGGGGGAGATGCTCGCGATCCGCTCCGCCGTCGACCAGGCCGCCGCGCTGCCCGAGGTGACCTACCGCTGGCTGGCCTTCATCGCCGCGCTCGGGGTCATCCTGACCTCTGCGTACTTCCTCGCGCTCATGCGAGGCATGCTCCAGGGCGGACCCGTCAAGCCCGTCACCCAGGCGGAGGCCACCGTGGAGGTCGTGGCGGACACCGTGCCTCTGGGTGAGGCGGCCGTCCGTGACGTCGCGGGGACCGAGTGGCTCACCTGGGCTCCGCTGCTCGCACTCACCCTGCTGCTCGGGGTGGTGCCAGGGCTGCTCCTCGCGCCCGTGGCCGACGCGGCACGCGCGTTCCTGGGAGGACTGGGATGAGCGGCGGAGCGCAGCAGATCGACTGGGCGGTGGTCACGCCGCCGCTCGTCATGGCATGCACCGCGGTCGTCGTACTCCTCGTCGACGCGTTCGCCGGTGGGCCCCGGACCCGCGGGCAGGCACTGGTGCCCGCCGCGCTCACGGTCGCCGGTGTCGTCGCGACGTCTGTGTACACCGTCTGGGCGCTCGCCCGCGACGTGACCCAGGGGCAGGTGCGCCAGACCTTCTGCGTGGACAGCGCCCTGAACGGGCCGGCGCCCTGCTCCTTCGCGGTCGACCAGGTGACGCTCGTGTTCTGGGCGATCGTGCTGTTCGGGGCGCTCGTGGTGGCGCTGCTCGGGACCGCGGCCGTGGCGGAGGGGCGCACGCCGCAGGGGGAGTGGCACTTCCTGCTGCTCTCCTCGGCGACCGGCGCGATGGTGATGGCTGCCTCGCGCGACCTGATCACGCTGGTCGTCGCCCTCGAGGTCGTCTCGCTTCCCGCCTTCGGCATGGTGGGCCTTCGCCTGGGCGACCGGCGCGCATCGGAGGCCTCGATGAAGTTCTTCCTGGTGTCGGTGGTCTCGAGCGCCGTCACGCTGATGGGTATCTCGTTCGTGTACGGCGCCACCGGGTCCGTCTTCCTGTCACAGATCGACGTCGCCCTCACGACCGGGTCGGGGCCTCGCGAGGTCGCCGTCATCGGGGTGGTGCTCACCATCGTCGGCCTCGCCTTCAAGGTGGCCGCGGTGCCGTTCCACATGTGGGTGCCGGACACGTACGTCGGGGCGCCGATCGCCGTCGCGGCGTACCTCTCCGTGGTCTCGAAGGCCGCCGGGTTCGTCGGTCTGCTTCTCGTGCTCGCCTACGGACTGCCCGACCTCGCGTCCGCCTGGTCGCCCGTGGTCGGCGTGCTGGCCGCCCTCACCATGACGGTGGGCAACGTGGTGGCTCTCTGGCAGCAGCACGCCGTGCGCCTGCTCGCCTGGTCCTCCGTCGCCCAGGCGGGTTACATCCTCGTGCCCTTCGGGGCGGTCGCGGCGGCATCCCGCGAGGAGATGTCCTCGGTCCTCAGCCGGTCCGCCGGGTACCTCGCGATGTACGCCGTGGTGAACCTGTGCGCCTTCGGTGTCGCAACCGTGGTGGGCACGCGCTACCCGGCTCAGCGGCTCGTCGACTACAGGGGGCTGGTGCGCGAGGAGCCGCTCGCCGGCTGGGGGCTCGCCTTCGCCCTGGTGGCGCTGGCGGGTCTGCCTCCCGGCGTGATCGGTCTTCTGGCCAAGGTGGTGGTGTTCTCGTCCGCCGCGGGGCCGGCGACGTGGTTGGCGATCGTGATGGCCGTGAACGTCGCGATCGGCCTGGTCTACTACGCGCGCTGGCTCATGGAGCTCTTCCGGCCGGCGGAGACCGCGGGGGCGTCGACGTACGACGTGCCGAACGGGGTCGGCGCCGCGGTCGGGATGACCCTCACCGCCGCGGTGGTCTTCTCCGTCGTTCCCGGCCTGCTGCTCGACCCGGTGCTCGCCGCGCTGGCCCCGTGATCGTCAATTTCCCGCCCGACGGCCGCCACCACGCAACACTTGTGGAGGGGGGAGCGGAGGGACAGGCATGGCGACCGGCATCCCATCTCAGCGGCACCGGTGCCCGATGTACGAGTGGTGCACGGAGCGGGCGGCGGGGCACAAGGAGCACGTCGGCGAGATCCAGGTCCTGACGACTGCGCGGGGGCACGAGATCCGGGTATCCCTCACCGCCTCCGGCGACAAGGAGCCCATGGTCCAGGTCGAGGCGTCGTTCGACCACCCCACTCCGATGATGGAGGTGGCGGAGATGGACGCGGCGGAGGCCGTCGAGCTTGCCGGCTTCCTGCTGCGCCTTGCGCGCGTGGCTCAGGGGAGCGGCGAGGGCGTCCACTGACCGTCGCTCGCCGGGCTTGGGGAACTGCCGGGGAACGCGCCGCAGGACGGTCCCCGGGGCTCCCCGCAGCTGGCGGTGGTCTCCGGTCGGCTCGGTGAACTACTGCATGGAGGTCGCGATGAACCGGGCTGGTGACTCGGTCGCGGTCTGGCTGTCGCAGGCTCGGGGGCTTGGATGCCATGCCCGTGACAGTGCTTGTCGGCCCGCCGTACCGACGCCTGGGGGCCGAGCGTCGCGATCCAGGGCGACGGCGACGTCAGCGAGGCCTGGTCGCTGGGCCGAGGTGACAGGCGGGGCGCCCGCGTCCAGGCACGGCACTACGCGGCGCGGTAGCCAACCCGAGGACGCTGCGATCAGCAGGTGCGTCAGCGCAGGGTCACCAGCAGTCGCCGTGGAGGCGACGGCCGCCGAGGTACTGCCGCTCGTACCTCCTGACGGCGCCGCAACGGCCGTCAGCGAAGCCCGCGGTGGCTGCATCCAGCTTCGTCATTCCTGCCAGGAGGGGCGTCCAGACCCCGGGGGCCAGTGCCACGGCCCGCGAGGTACGCACGTTGTAGGAGTGCCGGAGCTCGAACGGCAGGGAGGAGACCGCGACGACCTTCGGATACCCCTCGGGGAACCGGTCGTCGGTCGCCTGCTTCTTCGTCTGGTCGTCGCCGGGGCTCTCTGGTGAACGCGGGGAAGGGCTGTTGCCCTTCGACTCCGATCGCGGAGCAGAAGGGCTCGAGGCGCCGGCGCTCGACGCTTTGCCGACGTCGGTGGCTCCGCCGCAGGCACTTGCCGCCAGGAGTACGACGGCGGCAAGGCTCAGCCTGGTCAGGCTCATGAGTTCACGCTATGGGGCAGACCTGCCCGGATGAGCCGTTTCCCCAGAACCTGCACTCTGGCGCTGACTTCGGCATACGAGGTGGTCAGGGCCCTTTGTGGGGCAAACAAACACGGAGGACATCACCCCAACCGGGCTATTGCGGATGGTTCTCGGGGTCGGTCACTGTGACGATACAAAGAAGGGGAGGGCAGGCATGCCTGAGTTCATGGACGTCCACACAACGATGCAGGGTGTAACGGCTGAGGCGCTTCACGAGGCGCACCAAGCTGACCTGGCGATCCAGGATGACGAGAAGGTCAACTTCAAGCACGCTTGGGCTGACCCCACCTCGGGAGTGGTGTTCTGTCTGTCTGAGGCACCGAGTGCGGAAGCGGTGCAGAAGATCCACGAACGCGCCGGACACCCCGCGGATCAGATCTACGAGGTACCCGTTCAGGCCTGAGCTTGCGGAGTGTGCCGGGGACACTTCGGAATCGTTGGACCGCGCCCCGCCCTGAGTCTCCGACCCGCGACGATGCGCCGCCTCACCGATAGTTGGTGAACTGCACCGCGAAGTCGTAGTCCTGAGCCTTGACCAGCGCGATCACGGCCTGCAAGTCGTCGCGCTTCTTGCTGGAGACGCGGAGCTCGTCGCCCTGGACCTGGACCTTGACGCCCTTGGGGCCCTCGTCCCGGATCAGCTTGCCGACCTTCTTCGCGTGCTCCTGCGAGATGCCCTCCTTGAGGGTGACACTGAGCTTCGTGTCCTTGCCGGACTGACGCGGGTCACCGGCCTCGAGGATCTTCAGCGACTGGTTGCGCTTGATCAGCTTGTCCTTGAACACGTCCAGCACCGCCAGTGCCCGGTCGTCGGCATTCGCGGTGATCTCCACACCGTGGTCTCCGGACCGCTCGATCTTGGCGCCGGTGTTCTTGAAGTCGAACCGCTGGCTGATCTCCCGCTGCGCCTGGTTGATCGCGTTGTCGATCTCCTGCTGGTCGAGCTTGCTGACGATGTCGAACGACGAGTCGGCCATGAAGTGCGGTCCTCCCGGTGCGTGGACGTTCCCGATTTAGTCATCAGGTGGGGCTGTTGTATTCTTTCGTGTCGCCGCGCCCCAGGCTAATCGGGCGCCGGCAAGGCAGGTTGTCCGAGTGGCCAATGGAAGCGGACTGTAAATCCGTCGGCGTATGCCTACGCAGGTTCGAATCCTGCACCTGCCACACTGTGATGTCCCGGGACATGGTTCACACCTGTCCCGGGACATCATTCTCTTTTCCGGGTCTGTTTGGGAGGCCCGGGTGGGCGGCCGGTGGTTGGTAGTCGCGAGCTGGGTCGAGGGCGAGCGTCCGGATGAGGTCGCCGTCGCGGGTGATCACGCGGACGTCGAGGTCGTCGACGAGGACCAGCACGTGGGTGCCGGCGAGCTGGCGCCCCAGGCCGATGTGGTGCAGCCGGGAGTCGTGCCGCAAGGTGACGGTCCCGCTGGCGTCGATGACGTCGCGTCTGACGCGGTAGTGGTCGGGGATGACCGGCCCGTGGGGGGTGGCCTTTGGCCGGGCCCGGTAGGCCTGGAGCGGGGTTCGCCGGTTGAGCGCCCGGTGCGGCCGGACGGTGTTGTAGTAGGCGGTGAACCGGTTCACCTGGGCTTGCAGTGCGCGGAGCGTGACGGGCGGAGCCTGCGCGGCCAGCCACTTCTTCTGGGTCTGGTGGAACCGCTCCACCTTGCCGCAGGTCTGGGGGTGGTAGCGCCGGGAGTGGTCGAAGATCACCCGGTGTCTGCGAAGTTCGAGCTCGAGGGCGACCCGGCCGTGGCCGCGGGAGTAACCGGTGAAGATCGCGGCGTTGTCGGTCAGCACCCGGGCGGGGATGCCGTAGTTCCGGAAGGCTCTGGTGAAGGCGGTGACCACGTCGGGAGCGAGGGTGCTGCGGCGGACCGTGGAGCCGATCGCGAGCCGGGAGTGGTCATCGATGACGTTGAGGATCTCCACCTCGGTGCCGTCGGCCAGCTGCCAGTGGGTGATGTCGGCCTGCCAGCGTTCGTTGGGCTGTTCGGCGGCGAACCGGTGCCACGAGGACTTTGGCCGTTTCTGCGGTTGCGCGGTGACGAAACCGCGCCTGGCCAGGATCCGCCAAATCGTTGAGACCGCCGGCACGTGCGCCAGTGACGAGGTCTGCGACCTCGGGGTGCGACGGGCCAGGTGCTCGTGAATGGTCTCTGCGCCGGCGTCGACGCCCTTCTTCGTCAGCTCCTTGCGGAGCCGGACGATCTGGTCCTCGACCTCGCAAGACATCGCGTTCGGGGTGCGATGCGGGCGCCGTGACCGAGGCTCGAAGGCGACCTCGCCCTCGCTCTCGAACCGGCGCAGCAGCTCGTGCACCCACCGTCGCGACACCCCGTAGTCCCGGGCGACCTCGCTGACCGTCCGATCCTCGGTCCGCACCGCTGTGATCAACAACCGGGCCATCGACATCGCGCACCTCCACGGTCAGGAGGTGTTCACTATGTCCCGAGACACCTGTGCACGATGTCCTGCAACCAGACACTGCCGGGGGCACCCTGTGATGTACCGGGACACCGTTGGCAGGTGTCTCG
>DASVBF010000189.1:0-19273 GCA_036375975.1 Nocardioidaceae bacterium
CGCAGCTCGTAGACCGCAAGCGCCAGCGCGACGAGCACGAAGCCGATCGCGCAGAGGAAGGCGATCCTCGCTGCCGTGGCGTACTCCCCGCCGCCGGCGGTGATCCGGAACGCCGCGGCGAGAACGGCGGCACCGACGGCACTTCCGACCCGAGCGCCGGTCTGGATCGCGCCGCCCGCCGCGCCACCCATGCCGGGAGGCACGTGGCTGAGCGTCATCGTCACGTTCGGCGAGATCATCGCGCCCGACCCGACCCCGCCGACGAGCAGCGGCAGGGCGGTGAAGAGGGCGATGTGGCTCGGGGCGGTCACCGCGAAGCAGAGCCCGGCGAAGCCGAGGACGACCAGGCTCAGTCCGCCCACGGTCAGCCGCCGTCCCCAGCGTCCCACGACCCGTCCCGCGAGAACCGCGGTGACGGCGGAGCCGATCGCGAACGGGGTCACGGCGAGGCCTGACTGGAGCGGCGTGTAGCCCAGACCGTCCTGGAAGAACAGGGCCAGCACGAGCCACAGCCCGCTGAACCCGGAGAAGTAGACCGTCTGCAGCGCGATGCCGGTGGCGTAGCCGGGTGCGGTCCGGAACAGGCGCACGTCGAGCAGCGGGCTCCGGCCGGCCGTGATGACATGGGTCTCCCACCGGCTGAACAGGACCGACGCCACGGGGGAGAGCGGGAGCAGCAGCCACCACGCCGTGGCGGGGTTCGACATGGCCTGCACGAGCGGGAACAGCACGCAGAGCACCGCGACGCCGAGCAGGGTCGCCCCGACCGGGTCCAGCTTGTGCCGAAGCGCGCCGCGTCCCGAGTGACGCTTCGGGACCACCCGCGCCGCGAGCACCATCGCCACGATGCCGATCGGGACGTTCACGAGGAACACCACCCGCCACCCGTGCTCCTCTCCGAACAGCGAGATGAGGAGCCCGCCGAGAATCGGGCCGGTCGCGGCGGACACGCCCACCGTCGTACCGAACCAGCCGAAGGCACGGCCACGCTCGTCGCCGCGGAACAGCTGCTGGATCAGCCCGGTGTTCTGAGGGGTGAGCATTCCGGCGGCGACACCCTGGAGCAGCCGCGCGGCGACGAGGAGCTGCTCGTTCGGGGCCGCGCCCGCTGCGGCGCTGGTCAGGGTGAACCCGATGAGGCCGATCAGGAACATCCGCCGCCGGCCGAGCACGTCGCCGAGCCGGCCGCCCGCGACGAGCACGAGGCCGAACGTCAGGGCGTAGCCCGAGACGACCCACTGCACCGCCTCCGCGGACGCCCCGAGGCCCTGCTGGATCGAGGGGATGGCGACGTTGACGATGGTGACGTCGAGCAGCGACATGAACCCGACCACCAGCGTCACGGCGAGCGCATGCCACCGTCGCGGGTCGGGCTCGTAGCCGGTCTCGGTCTGCTCCACGGTCTGCGACACCCAGTCGGGTTACCCGTTCAGCCGGTGGAACATCCGGCGCTGAGCCTTGTACAGCCTCGGGAACTCCGCGAAGAGCCGGTCGTACGTCGCCCGACCGGTCGCATTGGGCAGGAACGTGGTGTCGACCGGCACCAGGCCGCGCACCTCCTCGCGCGTGACGGCGCCGAGAGCCGTCCCGGCCCAGAGCCCGCAGCCCCGCAGGCCGGTGAGCACGGGCTCGGCGAGCCGGTCGACCCGCCGGTCGAAGACGTCGGCGAGGATCTGGCACCACAGGTCCGACCGGGCCCCGCCCCCGAACAGGCGCAGAGGCTCGAGGCGGCGCCCGGTGAAGTGGTCCGCGGCCTCCAGCAACCACCGGGCGTTGAAGGCGGCTCCCTCGAGCACGGACCTGGCCAGCTCGGCCCGTGTGGTGGTCAGCGACAGGTTGTGGAAGCCGCCCCGGGCGCGGGCGTCGTCCACCGGACCGCGTTCCCCGGCCAGCCACGGCGTGAAGATGACTCCCCCGGATCCGGCGGGCGCGGTGCCGGCGAGCTCCGTGACGCGGTCGAACGGCCACGCCTCGCCCGGCCCGAAACCAGCGGCGACCTCGTCCCGGAACCACTGCAGCGAACGCCCGGAGGCGCTCTGGCTGTTGACCAGCAGGTAGTGCCCGGGCGACAGGCCGGGCAGCGCGGCCATCTGGCGGAACACGTCGGTCTTCTTGCGTGGCACTGGTGCGCTGACCCACGTGGTGGTCCCGAGTCCGATGTGGGCCTCGTAGTCCCGGACGCATCCGGACCCCATGGCGGCACTGTGCACGTCGGTGATCCCGGTGACCACCACGACGTCGGGGGAGATGCCGAGTCGCGAGGCCACCGACGGCTGCACCTTCCCGACGAGCGAGCCGGTGGCCACCAGCGGCGGCAGCTTGGCCGGGTCGACGCCCGCCAGCGTCGTCAGCTCGTCGTCGTAGGCCAGCACCTCGGGGTTGCGGTTGTCGGTGAGCCAGGCGGCGGTCATCGAGGCGTGCGACGCGGCGGGGAACCCGGTGAAGCACATCGCCAGGTAGTCGACCGGCTCGAGGTACCACCGCGTGACCCCGGCGACGTCCGGCTCGTCACGCTCCCAGTGCAGCATGTGCCCGATCGGGTCGCCCCCGGTCGGGGAGGGCCCGCCGCCGGTGCGACGGATGAACGTGAGCATCCGACGGGCGTTGTAGCCCTCGACCCGCCCGCCGATCAGCCGCCGGGAGTGCGGCTCACCGCGAGTGTCCATCCACATCATCACCGGAGCGACCGGACGGCCCTCGGAGTCGACCGGCACGGTGCTGGCGTACTGGCCTGTGAGGGCGACGGCCACCACCTGCTCCGCGGCGACCGAGCTCTCGGCGAGGCCGCGGCGGGCGCCCGCGACGACCAGCCGCCACCACTCGTGGGCATCCTGGGTCACCGCGCGGCCGGGGCCGTGCGTCGTCTGCAGCGCGGTCTGGCGCCACCAGGCGATCCGGCCGGTCAGCGAGACGAGCCCGATCTTTAACGCGCTCGAGCCGAGGTCGACGGCCAGCACGAAGCGCTCGTCGCGAGGCCGCGCCGCAGCCTCGCTCATCAACCCTCCACGGGCGGCACGGACTGCTGGACGTCCAGCATGTCGCTCATGATGGCGCGGATGAACTCCTCGGAATCCTCGTTGAGCCCGCCGGCGACGCCGCCGTAGACCGCCGACATGAACGCCGACTCGCCGGCGGCGTGCCTCTCCTTGGCGTACGCGACACCCTCGGCGAGGTCCTGGGCCCACAGGTCCACGACCCCCGGCTGGGTCTGCGGACGGGTGACCGCCATGTGCATCGAGTTCGGGTACTGCTGGCCGTTGAACCGCCAGCCCTTCGGGGCCATGTGGTCCCAGACGTGGTAGATGTCGAACTCGTCCGAGGTCATGCTGAAGCAGAAGGTCGGCTTGCCCATGAGTCGCAGCTCGGGGTGCGACCGGACGACGGCCTGCATCGCCGCCGAGGTCGCGAAGATCTGCGCGGCGTACTCCCGGTAGCCCTCCCGGCCGAGCTGCACCATCGCCGCCCAGGTCGAGGCCACCAGGCCGCCGGAGCGGGAGCCCTCGATGCCGGGCGACATGTACTTCCCGCCGCTCCAGCCGGCCAGGTAGAAGTACTGCGCGTTGCGGTAGGCCTTGTCGCGGAACAGGCAGGTGGAGCTGCCCTTGAAGGCGTAGCCGTACTTGTGCGTGTCAGCCGAGATGCTCGTGACGCCCGGCACCCGGAAGTCGAAGCGCGGGATGTCGTAGCCGAGCTCCTCGCCGAACGGCAGGATGAACCCGCCCAGGCACGAGTCCACGTGCAGCCCGACACCGCGACTCAGGGCGAGCTCGCCGAGCTCGGTGATCGGGTCGATCGTGCCGTAGCCGTAGTTCGTCGCCGAGCCCATGATCGCGATGGTGTTGTCGTCGATCAGCTTCGCCATCTCGGCGGGGTCCGCCTGCGTCGTCTCCGGTACGACGGGCGCCACCCGGAGCTCGATGCCGAGCAGGTGGCACGACTTGTCGAAGGCCGGGTGGCCGGTCTCGGGCTTCACGAAGTTCGGCCGGTCGATGCCGCGATGCCGCTTGGCGTACTCGCGGTAGGCGTGCACTGCGTGCAGGATGCTCCCCGTCCCACCCGTCGTGACGAGGCCGGCCGGGGTGGCGTCGGTCACCGCGTCGGCGTGCATCAGGTCGAGGGCCATCGCGATGACCTCGCCCTCGAACTTCGTGGCGCTCGGGCACATGTCCCGCTGGAGGATGTTCACGTGGGCGAAGAGCCCGAACGCCTCGTCGAGGAACCGGTAGTGCTCGTGGTCTCCCGAGTACATCGTCCCGGAGCACTTGCCGGTCTCCCAGAAGGCGTCCTCCTCGGTGGCCATGGTGCGCATCTCGGCGAGAACGTCCTCCCGCGAACGGCCGTGCTCGGGGAAGGTCCGGTTGACCGGGAACCGCTCTGCGTAGGGGAAGTCCGACATCAGGCACCGCCTCCAGGGATCCGTGCCTCGATGCTAGGACCGCCCGCTGGTGCGCGTGGCGCAAACCGCCCGGCAGACCCTCTGCGTCCCGGTTCCCGGGACACGTGAGGTCCTCGGGGGCGGCTCCGAGACATGCAGGACACCATCGAACGCAGCCAGCTCGGTGCCTACCTCGCAGGCTGAGGGTCCTCAGGAGACGCGCAGAGGGGCGGAGCCGGATCGGCTCCGCCCCTCTCGTCCATGGACCGCACCCTTCCCGGCTCGGGAGCCGGGTGAGCACAGCGGTCGTCAGTAGGTGCTGGCGTTCAGCAGCTTCTCCTTGGTGCTGTCGTGGTCGTCGGCGTTGTTCCAGTCGGTGGTGCCGGTGGCTTGGAGCGACGACTTCACCTGCGACGGGCTGGCCCCGGGGTTGTTCGCCTTGTAGAGCGCCGCGGCGCCGGACACGTGCGGGGTCGCCATCGACGTACCGGAGATCGTGTTGTAGCCGCCGCCCTTCCAGGTCGACAGGATGCAGACTCCGGGCGCGATGATGTCGACGTCCGCGCCGTAGTTGGAGAAGTCGGCGAACGTGTCGTCCACGTCCGTGCGGCAGGTGGGCGCTGCGCCGCCGCCGGGCAGGCCGTTGAAGTCGGCGAGGGCGCTGACCGTGATCACCTCGTCGTAGGCGGCGGGGACGTGGTTCGCCGCGTCGTCGGTCTCGTTCCCGGCTGCCACCACGTACGTGACACCGGCGGCCACGGAGTTGCAGATCGCCTTGTGCATGGCGTCCCCGTTGGTGTTGCCGCAGTTGTGGTCGTCGCTGCCGCCACCGCCGAGGCTCATGCTCGCGACCTCGATCTGCGAGGCGTGGGCGGTGACGTAGTCGATGCCGCAGACGATGGCGGAGAAGGTCCCGCTGCCCTGGTTGTTGAGGACGCGGACCGGCCACACGCGGGCGCCCGGCGCCATGCCGACCACGCCGATGCCGTTGTCGAGAGCGCCGATCGTGCCCGAGACGTGCGTGCCGTGCCCGTTGCCGTCGTTCGCGGAGGTCCCTGTCGAGCAGTTCTTCGCGCCGGCCGTGTAGACGTTCAGGTCGGGATGCGTGAGGTCGATGCCGGTGTCGATGACCGCCACGTCCACGTTGACCCGCTCGTCCGTGCCGTTGATTCTGGCCGTCGGGCTCAGGTCCGCGTCGGAGCGGTTGATGCCGGTTGGCAGGGACTGTGCGTCGGCGTGGACGACGCCGTCGCGCTGCACGAACTCGACGCGGGAGTCCTGCGAGATGCGGGCCGCCGCCGCCGCGCTCATGCGGGCCGAGTAGCCCTTGAGGGCGGAGCGGTAGACGTGGCCGACCTGGGCGTCGTAGCGGCGGCTGTGCTCCTGGGCCACCTGGCCGGCGGCGGCGCCGTCGTTCAGCACGACGATGTAGGAGCCTGACGTGTCGGGCGCGGATGGCGGTGCAGCGTTCGCGACGAGGGCTGGTGACCCGAGAGCGACGAACGTGATCGCCGCGATAGCGGCGGTCGTCGATTTGCGCATGTGTCCTCACCTGTCGTTCGGTCTGCCCGGGTTGGGGCAGGGAGGACGTCATTCCACGTCAGGTCGGGAGGTCGCACAATCAGTTTGAATGTGCAGGTTTGCGCATTGCAGTTCTCTGCAGGAGTACGACGGCCGAGCGACCGTCGTACTCCTGCGCGAGGGCGCCTCGCGTCCCCCGGGCGGCGAGGGACGCGAGGCGCAAGGGTGGGTCAGAACGTGCCCGCGTCGAGCAGGCGCTCCTTGATGGTGTCGTGGTCGTCCGCGTTGCTCCAGTCGAGCGAGCCGGCGTTCTGAAGGGCGGCCTTGACCTGGGCCGGCGTGGCACCAGGGTTGTTCGCCTTGTACAGAGCGGCCGCCCCGGCGACGTGCGGGCTGGCCATCGAGGTCCCCGACATGGTCGCGTAGCCGCCGAGCTTGGACGTCGAGTAGATGCAGACGCCAGGGGCGATGATGTCGACGTCCGGGCCGTAGTTGGAGAAGTCGGCGAAGGTGTCGTCGACGTCGCTGCGGCAGGTCGAGGCTGCGCCGCCGCCGGGAAGGCCGTTGAAGTCCGCGAGGGCGCTGACGGTGATCACCTCGTCGTAGGCGGCGGGCGTGAAGGTCGCCGCATCGGCGCTGTCGTTGCCGGCTGCGACGACGAAGGTGATCCCGGCCGACACCGCCTTGCAGATCGCGGCGTGCATCGCGTCGCCGTTGCTCTTCCCGCAGTTCCCGTCGTCGGTGCCACTGCCGCCGAGGCTCATGTTCGCCACCTCGATCTCACCTGCGTGGGCGGTGACGTAGTCGATCCCGCAGATCACGTCGGAGTTGAGGCCGCTCCCCGCGTCGGTGAGCACCTTGACCGGCCAGATCCGGGCGCCGGGGGCCATGCCCACGACACCGGAGCCGTTGTCCAGTGCGCCGATGGTGCCCGAGACGTGGGTGCCGTGGCCGTGGAGGTCGGTGGCGTTGATCGCGCCGATGGAGCAGTTCTTGGCGCCCGGGCTGTAGATGTTCAGGTCGGGGTGGGTGAGGTCGGCGCCCGTGTCGATGACGGCGACGTCGACGTTCACGCGCTCGTCGGTGCCGTTGATCCGGGCGGTGGGGCTGACGTCGGCGTTGGCACGGTTGATGCCGGTGGGCATGGTCTGGGCGGTGGCCTCGACCGGGGTGTCCCGCTGCACCCAGGCGACCGACGGTGAGTCCTCGAGCTGCGCGGCGACGGAGGCAGGCATGGTGGCGGAGTAGCCCTGGAGGGCGTGGCTGTACACGTGGCCGACGTCGAACCCGAACCGCTGCGCCTGTGACGCAGCGACGGTCTTCGCCGAGGCGTCGTTCTCCAGCACGACGATGTAACGGCCGCTCGGGGCGCCTGCCGCTGTGCCGTCTGAGGTCCCGACCGGTTCGGCGGTGGCGGTGGCCGCCAACCACGAGGTGCCGAGGACGAGGGTGCAGGCGGCAACCGCCGCGAGAGTGGATCTGCGCAATGGACTTCCTTGCTCTCCGAGACAAGCCGCGGGCGCGGCCGAACGGAGAGCCCAACGAGCACGAGCCTCCGGCGTCACGCGGCGGGGGCTGCACGTTTGCGCAGGTTCACAACCGTGCAACCCCTGGGGGGACGTCATACCTGCCGGCTGCGGTGACCACGGGGACGCATGAGGTCCTGGGACAGGGGGTCAGAGGCGACCCTGCTGCAGGTAGCTCCAGGTGCCGGGGTCGACCACCCCGGTCCGACGGAGGCCCACCTGGCCCTGATAGGTCCGGACGGCGCGCGTCGTTCCCGTGCCGAAGATCCCGTCGACGACCAGCCCCGCCCGCGTGGCGGCGTTGAGGGAGCGCTGCACCCGCCGTACGCCGTTGCCGCCCGAGCCGATCTTGGTCACCGGCGATCGCCCGCCGGAGAGCATCATCGTCCAGGTGCTCAAGAGCATCCGGCCGCTCGCCTTGACGTCGTGGTTGCGCTGGAACCGGCGCACCGCGTCCTCGGTACGGCGGTTGTAGAAGCCGGTGATCCGGCCACGGTAGAGGTCCCTGCGCTTCAGCAGGCACTGGACGGCGTCGACCTGGGACCCGCGGGCCCCGAAGGCCATGCGCCGGTAGCTCGGGAAGTCCACCCGCGTCCCGTGGCAGAAGGTGGGCGCCTTGCCGGCCCGTGTCCCGCGCCCGAGGTCCAGGTAGTTCGTGTCGATGTTGATCGTCATGCCGCCGTACGTCTCGGTGTGGCCGCCGCGGTACTGCCTCATCCGCCGGCTCGGCATCCACCCGTCGTCGGCGATGTAGCCGGAGTAGAGGCTCGGGGCGCCGGAGGTGAACGGGCTGCGGTACTCCTGCGCGGTCAGCCACTCCGCGAGCCAGATCCGGTCCGGCATCGTGAAGCGGCCCGGCTCGTTGGTGCGCGCCCGGTCGAGCGCGCGGATGCCCGATGCGGCGCTGGAGTAGACCCCCGAGACGTAGCCCAGGTCGTGCAGCGTCTTCGTCCAGGTGGACAGGAAGGACAGGGTCGAGTTGCGGCACCGGCGCTTGGTGATGTCGAAGGCCTCGATGTCGTACCAGAGCGTGCTCTTCTCGGAGATCCCGAGACTGCGGGCACGGCTCACCGTGTCGCGGGCCTCCCGGCGTCCTTGCGTCCGCGCGGCCTCGTAGTTGTTGGTCGGGTCCGAGTCGATCCGGATCTTCTTCTGCGGGTTGACGTAGCAGGGCGCCTGGGGGCCGACCGTGATCGGAAGGATCCGCCACCCGTTGCGTAGCTGCGTCGACACCCAGGTCGCGGTGAGGTTGGTCTGCATCGCGTCGCCGCAGTACCGGTTCTTCCCGGCCATGTAGACCCCCACCGCCCAGTACGGCGACGAGGTCAGCCAGGCATCCATTGCCTCCTGCGACGGCGTCTTGCACTGGTCGAAGCCGTACCCGGTGAAACCGCCGGGGGTGACCCGGTTCGCGGCTTCCGCAGGCGAGGCGACGAGCGCGCCCCCGACCACGCCGCTGAGGGCGGTCGCGAGGGTGACGAGTGAGGTCAGAAGGGTGGATCCGCGGCGCGAGCCACGGGAGGCCGAGAACAGCATGGTGAAACTCCCCCGTTGGTTTGCTGGCGTCTCAGGCTAAGTCGGGTAAAGAGCCCACCGCCGGAGAACGAGACAAATGCCCCGGGAGCCCGCAACTGTCACAACGGCCCCGCGACTCCGGCCGCCTCGTCGGGGCGCGATACCTTGCCGTCGTGCCCGTTCGTCTGCGACCAGCCGACCCCGCGGTGGTGGGGCCGGCCCTCGCCCGTTTCCGGGACGGCTCCGCGGACGGGGACGACCTGCGTCTGCTGACCAAGCACCTGCTGGCCCTCCTCGTCCGCAAGGCACCCGGGGGTGCCGTCGAGGTGCGCGTCCCGCCCTATGCCGTGGCGCAGTGCGTCGAGGGCACCCGGCACACCCGGGGCACCCCACCGGCTGTCGTCGAGATGGACGCCCCCACCTGGATCGCCCTGGCTGTCGGTGACCTCGACTGGCGCGTGGCCGAGGACGCCGCCCGGCTCGCTGCGTCCGGGGAACGCTCCGACCTGAGCCCGCTCTTGCCGCTCGTGGAGGTTCCGTGACCTATCGGCAGACCGTCGCCCGGGAGCAGACCGCCCGGATGCAGGGCATCGAGAGCGCCTCGGACGCGCTCGGCCGGGTGGTCCTCGACGAGGTCCGGGCCGGCGAGCGGGTGCTCGACATGGGCACGGGCAGCGGCAGGAACGCCATCCTCGCGGCGACGAAGGGCGCCGAGGTCGTCGCGGTCGACATCGACCCGAACGCCGTGGAGGCCGCCCGCGCCAACGCCGCGCGCCACGGCGTCGCGGAGCGGGTCACGATCCGTCGGAGCGACCTCTTCGAGGCGGTCGAGGGCCGGTTCGACCTGGTGGTGCTCGACCCGCCGTTCCGCTGGGTGGAGCGCCGCGACTGTGGCGAGGCGTCGACCATCGACGAGGACTACCGGTCGCTCACGGCTTTCTTCGCCCGGGTCCGCGAGCACCTGGTCGAGGACGGAAGGGTGCTCGTCCATTTCGGGACCACGGCCGCCGTGGGATACCTCGAGCAGCTCGTCGAGAGGAACGGGATGGTCGGCCGCGTCGTCGCCCGCCGCGAGCTCGACAAGGACGGCCATCGCGTCGAGTACCTCACCTACCGCATCGAGGTCGCCGACCTCGCGATCCCCGGGAGCGTCGCCGGCGCGTGAGCCGGCAGTGCCGGGGGCACCCGTTCGGCCTCGTCCCGAGACCGTCCTGGGCGCCGTCGGTGACGGCCGACCCCTAGGGTGGGCGCCATGACGCCCGTCGCAGAACAGACATCACGCCTTCGGCAGAGCGTGCAGCAGGTGCTGCCCTCGGTCCGGTCCGACCTCGAGGCCCTCGTCCGTATCCCCTCGGTCAGCGCCGACCCCGCCCTGAAGGAGGAGGTACGACGGTCGGCGGAGGCCGTGGCCGAGCTGTTCCGAGCAGAGGGCCTCGACGTGTCGATCCTGTCCAGCGCCGGAGGCGCACCCGCCGTCGTGGCGAGGAGGGCCGCCCCCGCCGGCGCCCCCACCGTGCTCCTGTACGCCCACCACGACGTGCAGCCCGTCGGCGACCGGACGAGCTGGGACAGCGAGCCCTTCGAGCCGACCGAGCGTGGTGAGCGCCTCTACGGTCGGGGAGCCGCCGACGACAAGGCCGGCATCGCGGCGCACCTCGCGGCGATCCGCGCCCTCGGCGACGAGCTTCCCGTCGGCGTCACCGTCTTCGTCGAGGGTGAGGAGGAGCTCGGCTCCCCGACGCTCGAGGCGTTCCTCGCCGAGCACCAGCAGACCCTGGCCGCGGACGTCATCGTCATCGCCGACTCCACCAACTGGGACGTCGGCCTCCCGGCCCTCACCACGACCCTGCGTGGCAACGTGGACGTCTTCGTCGACGTGCGGACCCTCGACCACGGCGTGCACTCCGGGATGTGGGGCGGCCTCGTCCCCGACGCGATGATGGCGATGGTGCGCCTGCTGTCGACGCTCCACGACGACGAGGGGAACGTCGCTGTCGAGGGCCTCGTCAGCGTCCCGGCGAGCGACGTCGACTACCCCGAGAAGCGGATCCGCCAGGAGTCCTCGGTCCTCGACGGCGTCTCGCTGATCGGGTCCGGGTCCTACGTCGAGCGGCTGTGGACCAAGCCGTCGATCTCGATCATCGGCCTCGACACCACCAGCACCGCCGAGGCGAGCAACACCCTCATCCCGTCCGTCCGGGCGAAGGTGTCGTTGCGGGTCGCCCCCGGCGACGACGCCAGGTCGGCCCTGGAGAAGCTGACCCACCACCTCCAGACCCATGCCCCCTGGGGCGCCGAGGTGACCGTGACTCCCGGCCGGGAGAGCGGGGAGCCCGGGGTGATCGACGCGCAGGGCCCGGTCTACGACGCGGCGCGCGCGGCCTTCCGCGAGGCGTGGGGCGGGGTCGAGCCGGTCGACATCGGAGTCGGCGGGTCGATCCCGTTCATCGCGTCCTTCCAGAAGGCGTTCCCCGAGGCCGCCGTACTCGTCACCGGCGTGGAGGACCCTGACACACGCGCTCACGGAGCCAACGAGGGCCTGCACCTCGCGGAGTTCGAGCGGGTCTGCCTTGCCGAGACCCTCCTGCTCCACTCGCTCGCCGCCGCGATCCACGAGAAGCGCGGAGCCCTCATGTAACGCGGGGTTATGGACGCTCCAGCAGCGGCGTACCACGTGGGAACCGTCCACAGCGCGTGGGAAGTCGTGGGGCCGACGGGCCTCCCCGTAGACTCACGGCGTGCCTTCTAGTGCTCGCCGCGGCGACGGCAGACTGAACCACGACCTCGACCCCCGTGAACGCGGACCCCAGGACGCGTGCGGCGTCTTCGGTGTCTGGGCCCCCGGCGAGGACGTCTCCAAGCTCACCTACTACGGGCTCTACGCGCTCCAGCACCGCGGCCAGGAGTCCGCCGGCATGGCCGTGAGCAACGGACGGCAGATCCTGGTCTTCAAGGACATGGGCCTGGTCTCGCAGGTCTTCGACGAGACCACGCTCGCCTCCCTCCAGGGCCACCTCGCCGTCGGTCACGCCCGTTACTCGACGACCGGCGCGAGCACCTGGCACAACGCGCAGCCGACGTTCCGCCCCACGGCGAACGGCTCGATCGCCCTGGCCCACAACGGCAACCTCACCAACACACGCGAGCTGGCGCAGCGGGTCGCCGACCTCCCGAACCTCAACGGCGAGCTCGACATCCCGGTCCGCGGCGTGGTGTCGACGAACGACACCAGCCTCGTCACCGCGCTGTTCGCCTACCACCCCGACAAGAGCCTCGAGGAGAACGCCGTCGAGGTCCTGCCCTCGCTGAAGGGTGCGTACTCCTTCGTCTGGATGGACGAGAACACCCTCTACGCCGCCCGCGACCCGCAGGGCATCCGGCCGCTGGTGCTCGGCCGGCTCGAAAGGGGCTGGGTCGTCGCGTCCGAGACGGCAGCCCTCGACATCGTGGGCGCGTCGTACATCCGCGAGGTCGAGCCCGGCGAGCTGATCGCCGTCGACGAGGACGGTCTGCGGAGCCGGCACTTCGCGAAGCCGGAGCCCAAGCACTGCCTCTTCGAGTTCGTCTACCTCGCCCGCCCCGACACGCTGATGAACGACCAGCGCGTGCACAGCGTCCGGGTCGACATCGGCCGAAGGCTCGCGCGCGAGTTCCCCGTCGAGGCCGACCTCGTGATGCCGGTGCCGGAGTCCGGCACCCCCGCGGCCATCGGGTACGCCGAGGAGAGCGGCATCCCCTACGGCACCGGCCTGGTGAAGAACTCCTACGTCGGGCGCACCTTCATCCAGCCGTCCCAGACCATCCGCCAGCTCGGCATCCGGCTCAAGCTCAACCCGTTGCGGGACGTCATCGAGGGCAAGCGCCTCGTCGTCGTGGACGACTCGATCGTCCGCGGCAACACCCAGCGCGCGCTCATCCGGATGCTCCGTGAGGCCGGGGCCCGTGAGGTCCACGTGCGGATCTCGAGCCCGCCGGTGAAGTGGCCGTGCTTCTACGGCATCGACTTCGCCACCCGGGCAGAGCTGATCGCCAACGGACTGTCCGGGGACGAGATCGCGCGGTCCATCGACGCCGACTCGCTCGGGTACGTCTCCCTCGACGAGCTCGTCGAGGCCACGCACGTCCCGAAGGACAGCCTGTGCCGGGCCTGCTTCGACGGGATCTACCCGGTCGAGCTGCCCGAGCCCGAGGACCTCGGGAAGCACCTGCTCGAGCTGACCGAGATCAACGCCGTGGCCGGCCTCACCACGTCGGTGGGCGGTGGCGGCGCCTCCGACGCGCTCGACCGCCCCTGACGTGACGCGCCCGCAGCCGACCAGCGACGACGAGGACTCCATGCCTGACGAGACCATGCCCCCGCCCGGCGCGAGCTACGAGGCCGCCGGAGTGTCGATCGAGGCCGGCGACAAGGCCGTCCAGCTGATGAAGGCCTGGGTCGACAAGGCGCGACGCCCCGAGATGGTCGGCGGCATCGGCGGCTTCGCCGGACTGTTCGACGCGAGCGCCCTGAAGAAGTACGACCACCCGCTGCTCGCCAGCTCCGCCGACGGAGTGGGGACCAAGGTCGCGATCGCCCAGGCCATGGACGTCCACCACACGATCGGGTTCGACCTGGTGGGCATGCTCGTGGACGACCTCGTGGTCTGCGGCGCCGAGCCACTCTTCCTCACCGACTACATCGCGACGGGCCGAGTCGTGCCGGAGCGGATCGCCGCGATCGTCCAGGGCATCGCGGAGGCCTGCGTCCGGGCCGGCTGCGCCCTCATCGGCGGCGAGACCGCGGAGCACCCGGGCCTGCTCGAGCCGGACGAGTACGACGTCGCCGGATCGACCACCGGCGTCGTGGAGGCCGCCGACCTGCTCGGACCCGGTCTGGTCCGGCCCGGGGACGTCGTCCTGGCGATGGGCTCCTCCGGCCTCCACTCCAACGGCTACTCCCTGGTCCGGCACGTGCTGCTGAAGGAGGCGGGATGGTCGCTGGACCGCCACGTCGACGAGCTCGGCCGCACCCTCGGCGAGGAGCTCCTCGAGCCGACCCGCGTCTATGCCAAGGCCTGTCTGGACCTGGCCCGCAACACTCGCACCCACGCGATGTCGCACATCACCGGGGGCGGCCTCGCCGCGAACCTCGAGCGGGTCATGCCCGACGACCTCGTGGCCACGATCGACCGGGGCACCTGGACCCCCCAGCCGGTCTTCGACCTCGTACGTCGGGTGGGGTCGGTCGCCCAGGCGGACCTGGAGCGGACCCTCAACTGCGGCATCGGGATGGTCGCCCTGGTCGCACCCGACGACGTCGACCGCGCGATCGCGATCCTCGACGGCTACGGCATCCCGGCCTGGACCGCCGGAGAGGTGGCGGCCGTCTCGGACGCTCACGGTGCCCCGCACGGCGGGTCGGTCACGCTGACCGGCCGTTACGCGGGCTGGTGAGGCGCTCGGCCGGGCCGTTCGGCCGGTCGTCCGAACGGGACTGAAGGCCCGATCGGCAAGCAACATGCAGTCGGATGTGCCAGATTCACCGGGGGCCAGGTAGCCTTGTCCCAGGACAAATACGAACGAGAGACCGGACGCACGAGTTCTCGTCGATGCCCAGATGATCTGGACGTCAGGCGGGACTGTCGTGACTCCGGCCGAGTGTGCGAGGGGGTCGACCCTATGGGGCGCGGCCGAGCAAAGGCTAAGCAGACGAAGGTCGCCCGCGACCTGAAGTACCGCTCTCACGAGACGGACCTCAGCGCGCTGGCCCGAGAGCTGCATGGCGAGTCTGGGAGCAACTCTTCGGAGGAAGACACCGAGGAGTACGACGAGTGGGCTGACTATTCAGAGCCCACCCGTCGCGACTGACTCCTCTCTGAGCAGCACCATGTGACATGCGACTACCCGCGGTCCGCCGCGTCTGACGACGTGGCACGGACCGCGGGTTTCGCATGCACGAATCAGCGGTTGAGCCACAGACCCCGCAGTCTGCCGACCTCGCTCATGCGCCGCTCGGCGAGCCTGTCCGCGGCGACGGCCGGCGGGACGCCTTCGTCGGCGGCGAGGGCGAACACACGCTGCGTCGTGTCGAAGATCTTCGAGGCACGCTGCTTGGCGCGCTCGAACGAGAACCCCTCGAGCTCGTCGGCCACCTGGATCAGACCACCGGCGTTGACCATGTAGTCGGGTGCGTAGAGGATCCCGCGGTCCTGGAGCTGCTTCTCGATGCCCTCGTGGGCGAGCTGGTTGTTCGCAGCACCGCACACCACCTTGGCGCTGAGCACGTCGACGACCTCGTCGTCGAGGGCGGCGCCGAGAGCGCAGGGGGCGTAGACGTCGAGGCGGGAGCGGACGAGGTCGCCCGTGTCGTCGACCGCCCGGACGTCGGGGTGCTCGGCCCGGACGCGCGTGACGGCGTCGGGGTCGACGTCGGTGATGACCACGTCGGCCCCGTCGTCCACCAGGTGGGTGACCAGATGGCGACCGACCTTCCCGACTCCTGCGACGCCCACCGTGCGGCCGCTCAACGTGGGGGCGCCCCACGTCACCTCGGCCGCGGCGCGCATGCCCTCGAAGACGCCGTACGCCGTGAGCACGGACGAGTCACCCGCGCCGCCGTGGGCAACGGTCCGACCGGTCACGTAGGAGCACTCGCGGGCGACGTAGTCCATGTCCTCGGGGAAGGTCCCGACGTCGCAGGCTGTGAAGTAACGGCCGTTGAGGGACTCGACGAACCGGCCGTATGCACGGAGCAGGGCCTCGCTCTTGACCGTGGCCGGATCTCCGATGATGACGGCCTTGCCGCCACCGAGGTCCAGACCGGCGAGGGCGGCCTTGTAGGCCATGCCCTTCGACAGGTTGAGGACGTCCTCGAGAGCGTCGTGCTCTGTCGCGTAGGGATAGAACCGCGTGCCGCCGAGTGCGGGCCCGAGAGCGGTGGAGTAGATGGCGATGATCGCCTTGAGGCCGGTCGGCTCGTCGTGACAGAAGACGACCTGCTCGTGGCCGGCGCCGCGTGCGAAGACGCCGGCAGACTGCTGTGGTGCGGTCACGGTAGTGACCCTTCCTGGTCGGGCCCAACCTGGTTGTGTGGGCTACTCATGATCGACCGCGGGGGTGGTGCGGTCGCCTTGAGAACAGCCTACGAAGATCACGCTTTTAGTGCGACCAGGGTCACAAAGATCCTGTCCGACTGTGGGCAGTCCAGACCACTTGGTGGTCCATAGGGGCCATTGTCCGAATTCAACCGGCTGGTTAGCCGCATTGGTGGCACCATGGAATGAACATGACCAGAGTCGTCTCTGGTCGTGGGTGGGTACCGACAGGGAGGGAGGTTCGCATGAACATGCGACCACCTGAGTCCGAGGCGCTGCTCACGCCTGCTGAAGTCGCGGCCATGTTCCGAGTTGACCCGAAGACGGTCACTCGGTGGGCCAAGGCCGGCAAGCTGAGCTCGATCAGGACTCTCGGAGGACATCGCCGTTATCGCGAGTCCGAAGTACGCGATCTGCTGACTGGGATGGTTCCCGAGCAGCGTCGCGGGGACGAGAGCTGAGGGAGGCTCGAGTTCCAAGGGGGGACGTACAGCTTGGGTTGCGGATGCCGGGGGGCGCCGGCAGCCTCGGTTAGAACGTTTCGAGGACCTAGCACTGCGGTGCTAGGTCCTTCCTTTGTCTTCAGGGCCGGTCAGCGATCACCCCGCCGGGGCTCAGCGCAGCCCGCGAACGTACCCGGCCACCCGTCGGGCGTCGCGCACCCGCTGCTCCCAGGTGATTCCGGCAACCACCAGCAGCACGCCGGCCGCGCCGATCAGCACCCACTGCGGGATGCCCTGGGCGACCGGGACCGCGTAGCGCACCACGAGCGCGGCGCCGACGAGGGCGCCGTAGACCACCGGGGCGCTCCAGCGCAGGCGGGCGCCGCCCAGGATCATCGCGAGGCAGGCCAGCCCGAGGAGCACCGCGCGGAGCGCGACCGGGTCGGCGAGGACCCAGAGCAGGCTCGGCACCAGAGCGAGCAGCAGGCCCGGCGTGAGGGCGGCGATCGTGCCGGCTCGCGGGTGCCGGCGCAGGTGCACGAGGCCGACGACGAGGAGTGCGACCGCCGCGGGAAGGGTGTAGGCCTCCGGGGCGTCCACCCCGAGGTCGGCGAGACGGACCCAGCTCGCCGCCGCGAGCAGGAACCCTCCGAGCCAGCCGACCAGGCGACGGTCGGGGCGGAGCAGCGCCATGGCCGAGGCGGTCGCACCCATGAGGGTCAGGTACACCGCGGCCCAGGTGGCCTGTGTCGAAAGCGGGGCGGACTCGACGCCGGTCAGGGATGCCGTGCCGGCCGCGACGAGCGCTCCTGCCTCGGTGCCGAGCCGGGCGTAGGTGGCCGGGCCGCTCAGCCGGATCCGTTCGTCGACGTACGGGCCGCCGAGCACCAGGGCCGCCAGGACCAGGACCACCGCGACGGCGGTGGCCTCATCGCTGAGGTCGGCCAGCTGCCCGATGGTCCACACCACGCCCGCGGCCGAACCGGACACGAGGGCACCCGCACCCACGCTCACCTCCAGCCCGGGCCAGCGAAGATGGACCAGGCCGGCGGCGACAAGGACGACAACGACGGTGAGCAGGGTCAGCCAAGCGTCGTGCAGACCCAGGACGAGCGCAACCGCGAAGAACACCGCGGCGAGACTCAGAGGTAGGGCGTGCCCACGCAGCAGTGACGCGGCGACGAGACCACCACCGGCGGCCAGGAGCAGCAGAGCCACGACCCACATCGGGACGGGGTAGAGCGCCACCGTGAGCACCGCCGTCGCGGCAGCGCCCCCGGCGATCAGGTAGACGTCCATCAGCGGAGCCACCAGCCGGTCGGCCCAGGCAAAGGACCGTGCCAGGGCGACGAGCGCGGCCGCGGCCACGGCGACCAGCAGGGGCAACAGCCAGGCTGCGGGGCTCGAGGCGTCCGGCACGCGGGCAGGGAGTGACTCCCCGGCGACCCCCGCCCACGGGGGCGTGCCCGCCTGGACGATCCGCTCCACGCCTTCGAGGGCGAGCAGCACCGCGGCCACCGACATCCACACCAGACCCAGCCCTGCTGCCGCGCCGAAGCTCCTGCGCCACGGCTGCGGCAGGAGCCAACCACCCACGGAGAGCACGAGGACGACGAGGGCGCCGACCGCCGTGAGGTCGGTCGCGGTCTCGTCGGTGACGGGCGCAAGGACAGCACCGGACAGCACGACGAGAGCGACGGAGAGGGCGGCCACCCGGATCCCGAGAGGAAGGGAAGGTACCAGCGCGAGCACTCCGACGAAGGCGGCGGCGGCGAGCAGCGGCCAGATCTCCAACCCGCCCCAGAGCTCGCCCATCGTCGGGCTGACCGTGGCCCGTTCCCAGGAGGACGAGGCCAGCGTCAACCACGCCATCAGACAGAGCGCAGCGGTGCCGACGCTCAGGACAGGCAGCCGGACGAGTCGGGCGCCGAGCGCAGCGGCTCCGGTCAGTACGACGGCCAGGGTGAACGCCCCGGACAACCCGAGCCAGTCGGCGGCGACCATGCCGCCGGCGACGCAGCCGACGCCGATCGCGGCGAGCACCTCGGCGCCTCGCAGGACCCGGACCGGCGTCCACCGCGCCCAGACGGCAGCGGCTGTGCCGACGGCGCAGAGGGCCGCGCCGAGCTCGACGAAGAACACGGGCAGGGTCACGTCGCCCAGCCAGCCGGCGGTGCGGGCACCGATCATGTCGAAGACCACCAGGCCGAGCGCCACCACGCTGAGCGCCTCGGCGGCCGCCCGGAGGTCCCGGCGCGCGGCCCATGCCGAGAGCCCTGCGGCGAGGAGGGTGATCCCGACCAGGGTCGCGGTACGCCCGGCGACTCCCATGGCGGACCAGGCCACGGCGAGGAAGACCATCGCGGCGACGAGGAGACAGAGCGCCCCGAGGCCGAGCAGGATCTTGGGCACGGAGGTCCCGCGAAGACCCCCACGCCCCTCGGCCGGCGGGACGGTCTCCTGCCGGGCGGCACCGGCCACGCCCTCGCCCGCGAGACGCGGCTCTCCCGACGGCGCTCCGGGCGGCACTGCTGCCCGGGGCGGCCCTGCCCCAGGAGGCGTTGTCGCGGCGGACGCGGCCACCGGAACGGGAGCCGGCGCGCGCATGGCGTCGAGGAGCCGGTCGGCGGTGCTCAGCGTGGCGAACAGCCGTGCGGCGAGAGGCCCTTCCAGAGAGAGCCCGCAGGCAGGGCAGCGGCTGGACCCGTAGGGCATCCGGGACAGGCAGTCCGGGCACCGCTCAGGGTCCGCATATCTGGTCATGTCTTCATTAACGTATTGCGGCCTCCGGTCGGGCAGGGCCGATCGCCTCAAAATGGC
>DASVBF010000381.1:0-2953 GCA_036375975.1 Nocardioidaceae bacterium
GCCATCATCTCCTTCTCGAGCGCTTCCCGGCTGAGGGGAACCAACCCGTCGTCCTTGCCCAGCAGCGCGACCCCTTCCGGCTCGCGCTGCAACAGGTCCGTGGCGTAACGGCTGGAGGCCAGGATCATGGCCAGCCGCTCCGCGACCTGCCCCTCGTCCCGGAGCAGGCGGAGGTACCACGGCGTCGACCCGAGAGCCTCGGAGATCTTCCGGAACCCGAACAGCCCCGCGTCCGGGTCCGGAGCGTCCGCGAACCACTCCAGCATCACCGGCAGCAGCGTCCGCTGGATCGCCGCCGACCTCGAGACCCCGCTGGTCAGCGCCTCCAGGTGCCTGAGCGCACCTTCCGGGTCGAGGTAGCCGAGTGCCGCCAGCCGCTGCTTCGCGGCGCTCGGCGTGAGACGTGCCTCCTCGCCCGGCAGCTTCGCCACGGCAGCGAGCAGCGGGCGGTAGAAGAGCTTCTCGTGAAGGCGGCGGACCTCCTTGCCGTGCTGCCCCCACTGACGGTCGAGCTCGGCGACCGGCTCCTTGCGCATGCCCATGGATCGCGCGAGGGCGCGGAGCTCCTCCTCGTTGTCCGGGACCACGTGGGTACGCCGGAGGTGGGCGAGCTGCATCCGGTGCTCCAGCGTCCGAAGGAACTTGTACGCCGCGTCGAGGGCCGCCCCGTCCTCGCGCCCGACGTACCCGCCTCGGGTCAGCTCGGCGAGGGCGCTCAGCGTCGCGGGCGCGCGGACGGCAGGGTCGGCCCGTCCGTGGACGAGCTGGAGCAGCTGGACGGCGAACTCCACATCTCGCAGCCCGCCGGACCCGAGCTTCAGCTGCCGTTCGGCGTGACGCGCGGGGATGTGCTCCAGGACGCGGCGGCGCATCGTCTGGACGTCGGTGACGAACCCCTCCCGCTCGACCGCCGACCACACCATCGGGGCGATCCGCTCGACGTACTCCCGCCCCAGCAGACTGTCGCCGGCCACTGGTCTCGCCTTGAGGAGGGCCTGGAACTCCCAGGTCTTGGCCCAGCGCTCGTAGTACCCCTGATGGCTGCTCAGCGTCCGGACCAGCGGGCCGGCCTTCCCCTCCGGGCGGAGGGCCGCGTCGACCGGCCAGATCGTTCCTTCGGCAGTGTGGTCGGAGCAGATCCGCATCATGTTGGACGCCAGCTGCGTCGCCGTCCGAAGGGCAGGCGTCTCCGCCGAGCCGTCGGCGGGCTCGGCCACGAAGATCACGTCGACGTCGCTGACGTAGTTGAGCTCGTGCCCTCCGCACTTGCCCATCGCCACGACCACGAGCCGGCAGGTCGAGGCGGCCTCACCCACGCGCGCACGGGCGATGGCGAGCGCCGCCTCGAGAGTGGCGGCGGCGAGATCCGAGAGCTCCGCGGCGACGTCGTCGACCCCCACCTCGTGGGCCAGGTCCCGGGAGGCGAGCCTGATCAGGTTGCGGCGGTACTCCACCCTCAACGCGTCCACAGCCACCGTGTCGTCGAGCCCGGACACCGGAGCCTCGTCGGCCGGGTCGGCACCGACCGCCCACAGCATGTTCTGGCGGAGCACGAACGCGGGCGGCCGGGTCGAGCCGAGGGTCGGGTCCGCGAGCTCATGCCAGTGCTCTGTGTGTCGCCGCAGATGGTCCCCCAGCGCCGAGCTCGCGCCGAGCAGGAGCAGCAACCGCATGGCGAAGCCCTCGTCCTCGCGGACCGCCAGAAGGAGCTCGTCACCGTCGGGCGCGGCCTCCGCGATGTCGGCGAGGTACCTCGCCGCCTGGTCCGGGTTCGCCGCGGCTGCCAGGAGGTGGACCACCTCGTCGGCTCCCGGCTCAAGCCTTCGGAGGGTGCGCGACGTGCCGTCGACGTCCCGGAATCCGAGCCGGGCGAGGTTGCCCGACTGCGTCGCCATCCGCCTGCCGTTCACCATGTCGGCGCAGCCTCGAAGGTCAGCGCGGCGAACCGTGCGGCGAGCGGCTGCCACGAGGCCCGGAGCTCGTCTCGCGCGTCAGCCAGCGCCGTGACGTAGGCATCCACGTCCAGCCCCCGTTCCGCGACCGAGTCCCGATCCTCCTCCGCCCAGACGGCCACGATGCCCGCGTCGACCTCGGGATGCCACTGGACGCCCCAGACGGTCGGAGCGAACTGCGCCGCCTGCAGCTCCCCCGCCGGGGTCTCGGCCAGGACCTCCGAGCCGACGGGCGCGGCGGTCACCACGTCGCTGTTCCAGTGCAGGGCGAACCTGGCCGACGAAACGGCGGCGGACAGACGGTCGTGGGCGGCGCCCACGGTCCAGCCGATGTCGAGCAGCCCGATCTGCTGACCGCGTGGGTTCAGATGCACCTCCCCGCCGAGAGCCACGGCGGCGAGCTGGTGGCCCAGGCAGATGCCGAGCACCGGGGTCTCGTCCTCGGCGCCTTGCCGGACCAGCCGCTTGACCGGGCCCAGCCAGGGGTGGTCGTGGTCGGACGAGGCGCCCATCGAGCCGCCCAGGACGACCATTCCCCCGTGCCCGTCGAGCCTCTCGGGCAGCGCGTCGCCGCGGTAGGGACGGCGTACGTCGAGCCGGCACCCCGCCTCGGCGAGCCAGTCGCCGACCCAGCCGGGCGGGCACTGGGCCTCGTGCTCGACGAGGAGTACCGGGAGGCTGCTCACGTCGGCGAGGCTACCCGGTCCCACTCCTGCGGGGTCGCCTCAGATGACCGGGAGCATCAGCTCGCGCTCGAACTGCGAGACCTGACCTCGGTAGGCCTCCCACTCGGCGCGCTTGTTGCGGAGGAAGAAGTCGTAGACGTGCTCGCCAAGGGTCTCCGCGAGCAGCTCGCTGTTCTCCATCACCCCGATGGCCTCGTAGAGGGTCTTCGGGAGCGGGTCGATGCCGAGCGACTTGCGCTCGCGGTCGTTGAGCGACCACACGTCGTCCTCCGCCCCGGGCGGCAGGTCGTAGCCCTGCTCGATGCCCTTCAGCCC